>DAIOFH010000035.1:0-32018 GCA_036745875.1 Planctomycetota bacterium
CGACCAATAAAAAAGGCCGCCTCCCCGCGAGCGGGAAGGCGGCCTGTCGCCATGGCTGGCGATTCTTATCTGGATATTTCCTTCACTGTCTCCCACCCCTTCGGGGCCAGCTTCCGCCCGGCGGGAGTTTTCGACAGATATCCCTGCTGTATCAAGTACGGCTCATGAACGTTTTCGAGTGTGTCTTCGGTCTCTCCTACGGTGACCGCGATAGTCTTCAGTCCAACAGGTCCCCCGTCATGCATGGCGAGCGTTTCCAAAATCCGGCGGTCCATCTCGGTAAGCCCGTTTTTATCGACACCCAGCATCCGCAAAGCCTCTTCGGCGATTTGCATATCGATGGTGCCGTTCCCCTTTACCTCCGCGACATCCCGCGCCCGCGAAAGAAAGCGGTTGGCAATTCTGGGCGTCCCCCGGCAGCGCGATGCCAATTCCCACGCGCCGTCATCGGCGAGGCCAACTCCGAGAATGCCTGCCGACCGCCTGAGAATAATTTGCAATTCCTGCGAATTATAATAATCCAGCCGTTCCAGAATGCCGAACCGCGCCCGGAACGGCGCGGTCAACAAACCGTCCCGCGTCGTCGCGCCGATAAGAGTAAATCGGGGGATGGTAAGGTGAATGCTTTTGGCATACAGGCCGGAATCCATCACAATGTCGATTGTCCAGTCTTCCATCGCGGAGTACAGGTATTCTTCAACAACCGGCGACATACGGTGAATTTCATCGATAAAAAGGATCTGCCCTTCGCCAAGGCTGGTCAACAGTCCGGCCAGATCGGCGGGCCGCTCGAGAGCGGGTCCGGATGTGGCGTGGGATTCAACCCCCATTTCAGCGGCAACGATACCCGCCAGCGTCGTTTTTCCCAGACCGGGAGGGCCGGACAGGAGAATATGATCGAGCGGTTCGCCGCGCTTTTTGGCTGCGGCTATATATATGCCAAGATTGTGGCAGATTTGTTCCTGACCGGGGAAATCGGCAAAACACTTGGGACGCAGTCGGTTTTCGAAAATCCTGTCGGTAGGCTCCGTATTGAAGGCGTTTTCCGGCATCAGAGTGGTTCCAATAATTATGCGGCAAAATTGGCGCCGCAATTCGTCAGGCGAGGCGCGAAGAATAGGCGTGACCCAAGCGGTTGTAACTGGGAGCAACGAAGGCTGATGGAAAAAGTGCAAGCCCATTTTGCAGCTTAATTACTGGAACCGCTCTAAAATTGGACATCCTTCAAATCGGCATCGGTGATGGGCGCTTCGATCATCGAATCAGAAAGATAATACACATCGGGATAACGACCTTCGGCCAACTGATCGACAATAGGCGTATACAACGGCGGCGGACGGTCCATGCCCATAAAACTCTTCGGCGAAAGGGTAAAATAAACGCCTCGGTCATCGGCATTGCGCTTTTGCACATAGCTCACCGAAAGTTCAAAGGTATCAAGGTCCCGGAATATCGAGACTCGATATTGATTGAAACCATGACGGACACCGGTCTGGTTATTTCTCCACTCATTCGAATCCCGCCATTCGTAGCCAACCGCCGCTTCGATGGCGTAGTGGCTTGAGTCATTCCATAATTTGGTTCTGACAGCAAAGAAAGTCTGGTCGGACTGATCGGAATACGGGTAACGCCAGTATCTTCCGCGATAATGATAATGATTGGCGGTAATGCGGAAGAGATTCCCCAGCCGCCAGTCCGAAGTTAAAATGGCCCGGTTCACCGTATTATCGTGAGTATCATAATCGATACTTGCGCCCAATGTCAAACGAGGCAGTGGGCGATACGTCACTTCGAAATTAATCTCAGTGAACTTTCTGTCGTAGTTGATTTTGGCCTGGTCTTGCCTACGCGGATAATAATAGAATCTCATACTGAAATCAAGGATATCACGCGTGGGAATAACAGACCCGGATGCGTTTTCATAATAGCGGCGCTGTAGTTTATTTTGGAGTTCAAAACCCAAACGACGCTGACGATAATAAACGTCATATTCGTCCATGGGATAAATATTACGGTCATAATCCAATTCGGGCTTGGAATTTTCGAGATAACTAACGATTGGCTCGGTGATGAGACGCCATTGATCGTGGGCACCAAACACAGTGTAGAATCGGGTGGACAAATCGGCGCCGAAGGGAACGGCATAATTGGTATCACTCCCGCCTCGCCTCGATAGCTGCCCGGAAGTGAAAACATTAGCCCTGCGGGCCACAAGATCTGCTGGCAGTAACTCGCCGTCAGGAAGAGGCGTTCCAAGAGTCTTGCTATAATATGTTGTTCGCAATCCGACCCATGGCTTGAAAGTGAGTGCGTTTGCCACGCGAAGAGGCGCTTCGAGGATAGCTTCATTATGCGCGCGGAAAAATGCACCGAAATGGTTCTTGTCCCAGAGACGGCTTTGTGAAAGACCCCATTCATCAAGTCCCCATATGCCGCCAGCACTCTCGCGCATGTATTTTACCGCATCTTCGTCAAAGTACTTGTCAACAACACCGACCCGCATGTCATCCTTGAAGAATAACGGCAGGTTGCCAATTTGCAGTGACGGAACAGTTAAGCGTATTTCAGGATAGTACGCGGTTTGCGTCTGCCACTTGTTGGATAAACGGGATTGGGCGACAAATTCGAGCTCCCAATGCTTGTCGAGTCGACGGACATCAACAAAATTCTGTGGTTCTTTTTCGTTCCAATATTTACTGGAATCATATTCCTTGAGATAATCGCGGTCATGGTATAACTTAGCTTCGGCACGGACATCCCATAGTTCGTTAAGTTGCTGGTAGTGTTCCCATTCAACGGCCCAGCGGAAATCCTTCCGGTACAGTGAGGGGGTCCAGTTCTGATTCCACGAATAAATACGGTCTTCATTATCCCCGATGGCACGGTCATAATCTTGGTCTTTGGAGATGGCGTGCTCATACACACCGTAAAGCTTGAGCTTGCCCTTCGAATCCCACTGACCCATATTATATCCAAACTCAACGCCTACACCGGTCCCGCGCTCGGTGAAATAGTCAAGGTCGAAAATAACTTTATCCATGCGGAAATAACGATTGGGATTGTCGTTCCTCAGCTTCCATCCCCACTGCGTCCTGGCAAAATAACCAAGGTCACTGGTATGCCCCGCCGAGAAGCGCATCCAGGGCCAGTCGTACTGCAGGTCACGAATCAGGTAGGGAAAGTACAGAACCGGCATGTTACCTACCCTGACCGTATTGTGGTATGACTCAATCTTTTCATTGCGCCGCAGAAGTGCTGCTGGCGAGTTGAAATACCATTTGGGCCTGGCAAATGAATCAGGGGTAATCTTCGCATCAATCAATTCAAATGTTTCTGAATCATGAGCGCGTAGCTCCTGGGCATGAACAAACATACGCCTGATAGGCCCGGCATCCTGCGTGCTGCTGAGACTTTGCGCCCTGGTCATATCGAGTGACGGCGCTTCATCAAGGAAGTCTTTCACCGGCAGCCGAACATTCTTGTTATCCATCTTCAATCGAACGTTCTTGGCAAGGCCCTTCCATTCCTGGTAGTTGAAGGATAACTGATCGCAGTAAAACGCATTGCCATTGGGATCGTCGAAAACGACGTCCCCTTCGGCATAAATTTCCTGGAGCTCTACGTTCAGGACCATATTACGCGCGGAAACGGTGACTTGCGGCAGGACGATGACGGCATAGTTTCTGAGAATGGCGATGCGATGGCCCTGTTCGTCTTCTTCCCAGTCCAGCATTCCGCCGCGGAAGTCGATGCCTTCACCAAGAAGACCTGCCATGCCGCCGGCACCGGAACCTGCTTCGCCGGAATACGCGGATCCGGCGACTATCCCGAAGGAGATTGCCGGAAATAGCAAGAAGAATAAATGTAGCACCACGCTACTTCTTTTTTGCCTGCGCGACGGCATAGCTAGAACGTTCTCCCCGCATGGTGAAAGAATAAAGTGAAAAACAATCAGTAATAGTGGCAATTACCCATAATTATCGAAACAGGCGAGGCAAAGTCAAGCGTCGATACGACAAACGAACGAAACCTTCCGGTACAGGTTGCGCCAGCCAAAACAATACTTTTCCATCGCGAATAAAACCCTAACAGCCGATTATGGAAATAATCTTCCCGATCACTTCACCGGGAGTCATGGAACTGGTGTCAAGATAATGGATCCCCTTGCCGGACATAGCGTTATCGCGAGCCTCCTTCATCGGGCCCACTTGATAATCCGCTTCATCGCGCTTGACGATATCGTCATATATTGCCGAAAGTTCGACTTCCCGGCCCGCTTCCAGCATCTCCTTGTAGCGGCGCTCGGCCCTCGCCTCCGCCGAAGCGGTCAGAAAAAACTTCCAGCGCGCCTTCGGCAGCACTACGGTGCAAATATCCCGCCCTTCCATGACGACAGGCCGTTTTTCCGCAAACCCTTGCTGCAGCCTGACCATATGTGATCGGATCGCCGGCACCCTGGCGGCGAATTTCACATTCTGCGCCACCTCCGGGGAACGTATATCCGAGGAGACGTCGGCACCGTCAAGCATGATCCGCGTGCCGCTGGGATCAAACTCAAGCCGTGACGAAAGCGCAACGCCGGCCATGACCTCGGGATCTTCCAGGTCGACGCCGAGCCGCAGCGCCTTCAGGGCGACGGCACGGTACATCGCCCCGGTATCGACGTAGAGGAACCCCTTCGCCTCGGCGACTTGTTTGGCAACGCTTGACTTGCCCGCGCCGGCGGGGCCGTCGATGGCCACCGCATCCTGTGAATTTTCCATCCCGTTACCCATTCGGATGATCGATGCGGTAGATGCGGCGAATATGGCGTTCCGCGTTGGAGAACGGGGTATTGAGCCAGGCATCGAGGATGTCGACCTGCGGGTCGACGGACGGCGCGCGGCCGGGCATTACCAAAATATTCGAATCATTGTGTTCGCGGGCAAGCTTGGCGAATTCCACAGTCACGCACAAGGCGGCGCGGATGCCGGGAACGCGGTTGGCCACATAGCTCATGCCAAGGCCGGTGCCGCACAACAACACCGCCTTCGGAAAATCGCCTCGGGCCACGGCTTCCGCGACCGGACGCGCGACCTCGGGATAGTCCCCGGCCCCGTCCTGGACGGCAGTGTAGTCCGTCACCTCCCACCCCAGATCCTGAAGGTGTTTTTTAAGCTGCTCCTTCACATCGAAGGCAGCATGGTCAGAACCAATGGCAATTTTTTTCACTTCGCTCATGACATCCCCTTTTTACAAAGAAATAAAAACTAGAGAAAACGTTTTTGCTTTTTAAGTATCGAAGTCCCAAATGGTCGCGAGGTCGCGTCGCGTGATCGCTCCCTCCCGCAGAATGTCGAATCCCCCATCCTTGTCTGCCAGAACGACAGTGGAGGCTGTGCCAACCGCGCATACGCCACCGTCAACGAGCAGATCCACAGCGGATCCAAATACATCCGCGGCACCGGCGTCGACAGGCGGCGGCTGCCCGCCCGGATTGGCGCTGGAAGTGGCGACCGCCCGCCCGAATTTCTTTATGACCGCCAGGGCAAAGCCATGGTCGGGAATTCTCAACCCGAGGGTCCCGCCCTCTTTATCCGGCACGATCAGGGTCAGCGGTCCAGGCCAGTATTGGTCGGCGAGGTGCGTGGCCCCCCGGGAAAACTGCCCCCCCATGGCCAAACCCATCCGGACATCGGCGATCAAAAGCTGGAACGGCTTGTCCGCGTCCCGCCCCTTCAGGCTTCGTAGACGCGCCACCGCCTCGCGGTTCGCCGCATCGACGCCAATGCCGTAAACCGTTTCCGTCGGAAAAATGACGATTCCGCCGGATGCAAGCGTTTCCACGGCCGCAGTAACGGCATCGGCGAAATCCGCAGCCAACAGCTTCCGTATGTGCGCCATGGTGCCAAGACCTATCATTCCTTGCCAAAGTCGGGAGTATCGGGAAAAACAAGTTTGCCGTCCCTGATGGCCTTTTCCTTGAGCCTGGTCATGAAATCACCGGCGGCGGCGAAAAAGAACTTGTCTTCGTAATCCGCCAACACCTTTTCCCTGACATCCTCGAACCGGGGCAGCTTCCGCTCCCTGCGCTCTTCGACACGGACTATATGGTATCCCATGCCGGTACGGATGGGAGCGGACATCGCGCCGGTCCGCAGCGAAAAAGCCGCATCCTCAAGCTCGCGCATCAACGCCCCACGCTCCACCCAGCGTGACGTTGTCGAACCGGAAGCAAAGGAACCCGCCACATCGCGGAAATCCTCGCCCATCCGCAAGCGCGTATGAGCCTCCAGGGCCAGCTTCTCCGCCTCAACCCATCCTTCCCTGGAATACTCGGCATCGCCGTCGGGTCCTGCCGGAGGGGCGATGAATATCTGGGAGATCCGCACCCGGTCGGGTTCGATATAATCCGCCTGGCACTCGGCGTAAAAAACGCGGAGCTGCTCCTCGGTCGGTTTCAGCGAAGCCTGCATCACCTTCCTGAGCGCCAGTTCCGCCCATACCGAACGCTCGACATATTCATCCAAGCCCATCCCCGACGCGGCGCGCGCGAGTTCATCCCGGCCAGTAAGCTTTGGAAAAATCAGCGACAGCCCGCGCATATGCTCGTCGAGGCGATCGGAAATTTCCTTCTCCGTGACGGCGAGGCCGAGTTTTTCCAGCTCATTTTCCAAAATCGCCTTGCCGACCATCCAGTCGAATGTTTCCCTGCCTTTGCGCTCCCATAGTTCGCGCATCACGTCACGATCGGTTATTTCCCGGTTTTCAATGCGGGCGAGCGTTTTCACCGAAGACTCAACGGAATCCGGCTCGGCGGAATCGCCTGTCGTTCCAGACGCTGCGTACACTGTCGACTGGGTTTGCGAAGAGCCGTAGTAAACCTGCGGCGCGGCCGCGGATGACGAGCCCGTGTCCCTGATGCTTGCCGTTCCCCGTTGCGTCGGAAGAGCCACCGTAACGCGGGCATTCGGTTGCACCGGCCGGGAACCGGAGCGGAAAGGGTCCAGGGAAGTCTCGGGCGGCATCGGCGCATCACCTGCCGCGAGGCGTCCCATAGGCATAAGCAGGAAAAAAAGTGAGAGAAAAAGGGGAAAAATACGCTTCACTTGTAATTGTCCCGCAGGGTATTGAAAAAGGCTTCGCCAGCCTTGAAAAAGGCGGTCACGCCCTTTTCCGCCGCATCGCGGATTTCCGTGGCGGTCTCCCGCCAGCCGGACTCTTCGGCTCCGGGTTGGCCAGAGGCGAATTCTCCCCAGAAGGCGAGGCCCGAAGTGGCGCAGCCTTCTTCCATTTCCAGGTCTTCCGGCGTTTGTACGGCGCCTGAAAGGATTTTTTCAGGAGCGCCGGAGGAAACCCATTCGGAAAGGTCGAGTATCCTGATAAGCCCCCCGGAATTATTGCGGTTGAGGGCGGAAGCGAAGCGCTGCCAGCGGCTCTTGTCCCAATCCTTGTCGCGGGAGGCGGCTTCAAGGCCCTGCAAGCGCAGACGGTCGGGGTCGACAATTCCTCCCCATGCCTTTGATCCCGCGCCGGAGATGCGACCCAACAGCACGTTGACACGGTCCGCGCCCAATTGGAGGCAGGCGGCGCGGTCGGCGGACATCGCGGCATAGCGCCGCCAATTTTCAAAAGCCCACGACAGCATAAAGGCGGGCGCGCCGACGATGCCGGAAAAATCCTGCACCCAGCGCAAAAATTCCGCCGCCGCGATATTGGTCGCGTTCCCAAGCCTGACGGAGCCCGCGATCATCGCCAGCAATACCTGCATTTCATCGACGGAAAGTTCGTCCAGCAGACGGGAAGACAACAGTGCGCGCGGCGCGGCGTTGCCGCCTTTCAGGATCCAGGGCTGCGCGTCGCAGTCGCAGATATGGAGCGTCATTTCAGGCAGGCCCGCCTGTTCGAGGCAGTCCTGCCATTTCTTGAACAGCTTCGGGTAGACTTCGGTGCCGACCTTGACCATGGAGGCAAGTTCCACCAGGCGCTCCGCCTTGCCGCCGCCGTGATCGGACATAAGGTCGATCAATTTTGCAAAGCCGGGGGCTTTTTCAAGCTTCCCCAGGGCATCCTTTTCACCGGGATGACGGTAGAGTTCCGGATTGATTTCCTTGAACGGCATGACATTTTCCGTCTTTTTCTTGTGGGACTCGGTCATTTTCGGTTCTCCTCCAAAGAAAGCATCCCTCACGCGAATCGTGCGCCGACGCATACTGCAACTGAGCTATGCCGGCTTCCATTCGCTCTGCAACAAATCCAGCATGCGCTGGTCGGTCATTTCGTGGCGCATCGGCGTTATGGTCGCGAAGCCGTCCGACAGCGCCCTGGCGTCGCAGTCGCTGTCGATCGCGGGGTCCAGCCAATCCGCTCCAAGGGTATAGCTGCCCGGCTGGCTGTGGGGAATCATGTTGTCGAGGTAGCCGCCGCTGCCGTGGCGCGTCAGCTTCAGTCCCTTGATTTTGTCGACAGGGAGCGAAGGCACGTTGAGGTTGAACATCAGGCGGGACTCCGCCCTGGACAACTCCAGTAGTTTCTCGGAAGCGAGTCGGGCATAGTGTTTCGCGCCGGCCCAATTGGTGGGAAGGTCGTAATCCACTGAGACGGCCAGTGCGGGAAAACCGGAAACAAGGCCTTCAAAAGCCGCCCCGACTGTGCCGGAGCAACGCACATTCCTGCCGACGTTGGCGCCAAGGTTGATGCCGCTGACGACCAGGCGGGGCGGATTGTTTTTCAGCAAGTGCTGAAGGCCGTACTTCACGGCGTCCGCCGGAGTGCCGTCGATGGACCAGCGTTCCTTGACGCCGGGCCAATCGGAATGGCGCTTTGCGCTCATGGGGTCGGAGATGGTGATGGACATGCCCACACCCGACCGGTTCTTGGACGGAGCCGAAATATACAGGTCGTCCAGCCCGGACAACGCCTGCGCCAACTCACGCAGGCCTTCCGCGTCCACGCCGTCGTCGTTTGCCAATAATATGCTCATGCAACCCCTCTCAAAAAACAGTGACCCGAAACTCGATCACGCCCGTTCCGTATACAAAACCCTCAAGGCGGCGGTGTCGACGCCAAGGGCGCGCTCAAGATAGTTTTTCATGCCGCCGTAATTTCCCTCAATCGACTTGAAAGCGGATTCAAGGTATGACCTGCGAACGCCGAGAAGCGCCTTGTGGGCTTCCGTCTTGGCCCATTTGGCGGAGACTTCGGCCAGGTTTTTGCTGGAAATCATATAATCGTCGAAAATGGTCTGGTCATCGACGCCGAGGGCGGCGAGGAACAAAGCAGCGCCAAATCCGGTACGATCCTTTCCCGCCAGACAGTGAAAAACCAGCGGCGCATTCGACGAGTTGGCGAGACAGGCGAAGAATCGCCGGTATTGATCGGTGAAATCGTTGGCAAGCGAGGCGTAGATGTCCCTCATCTGTTTTTCGGCGGTTTCGCCCGTGAGGACATCGGAGGAAAAAATCTCCATCACCTGCGCCGTGTCGATGGAAAGGTGCTGGACGTGCAGGACGCCCGGCGCGACCTTGTCAGGGCGCTGCTTTGTTTCGAACTTGTCGCGAAAATCGATATAGGTCTTTATGCCGAGGCGGGACAGGGCAACGAGGTCGTTGTCGGTCAAACGCGACAGGTCGTCCGCGCGGTATACCTTGCCCCATACGGTTTTCCCGCCGCCTTGCACGGGATATCCGCCGAGGTCGCGAAAATTGTAACATCCTTCCAGTTTGAGGGTGCGGTTCTGTTTCGGCATCTTCGTAATAGTCCTTGTTCCGGAGCGGGTACCTCCCCTCCGAACGGAAATAAACATTTTAAGAAGTTGTACCCGCAATTATGAAATTCTCTTTTCCCGATTATCCGGAATAAGAGGCATTAGGAAAGACTTCTTTCCAAAAACGGCGGAAAAGTTCAGGGCAAAAGTCTTTCACCACCTACCAGTATAAGCGGAAGGCGTATCCAGGGAAACATTTAAGTGACGCGGAATAATTCTCTTTACAATGGCCAAAAATATGCTACCATTCAGCAACTAACGAACGTTAGTTCGTGGCAAATGACAGTATCTATAGTCGAGCGTAATATAAAACGGCTATACAAGGAATGGTAGCAGGATGAACGCTGCAAACAAGAGTTTCGACTTCAACATTCTGGGCGAAAGTTATCCAATCCCCCGGATAGAAACGGAAAGCCAAACCAAGGAAAACATCCTGGTAAATGCAACACTGCTTTTTGCCAAAAAAGGATATGCTGCGGTATCAATGCGCGAGATTGCCGATGCCACCGGTATTAAGCCCGCCTCTCTCTATAATCACTTTACCAACAAGGAAATACTGTGGCAAAATGTCCTCTGGCATGCGAAAGAACTGTATCTCCTTTATTTTGCGCATCTTGACGAAACGCTCGCTTCGGCGGAAACATTCGAGGAAGTACTGGAGGTGATCTTCACGGAACCGAAACGCATGGCCAATGTCTTTACCTGCTATGCCTTCAGCATGACCCAGGCAGAGCAGTTCAGGGACAGGGCCGCGGGCGATTTTTTCACCTCCGTCTGTCTCGAATACAGCATTGATTTTTTGCAGTCATGGCTGGAGAAGTGCATCGCCAAGGGCCTTGTTAAACCATTTGACGCCAAAGCCGTGGCAGGAATCATCATGCACAGCGTCCTGATCGGGTTGAGCGTAAAAGTGCAGGAATGCATGGGGCGTAATGCACCTTATGACTACAACCTCATGTTCTCGCAGCTGCAGGCTTTCATCCTGAACGCGGTGAAAAAGAACCGCTGACAGCCAAAAGCCATCACAACCCGATCGTTCAACCACTCATACATCATTATTTATGCCCCGAAGGTGAAGGGAAAGCATTAAACGGACGGCCATCCTTATTATGCGTACCTTCGGGGCGAGTATTTTTAGCCATAGCCACAATCCCGGCAATCGACCAAAGTAACCCTACCTTAATGATACCACCCCAGAACTCCTACGCAAATCAAAGCATTCGTTTCAGATACTCGCCGGTCAGGCTCTTCGGATTTTTGGCCACGTCCTCGGGCGTGCCGACGGCGATGATTTCGCCGCCCCGGTCGCCGCCTTCCGGGCCGAGGTCGATGATCCAGTCCGCCGACTTGACCACATCCAGATTATGCTCGATGACGATGACCGTGTTGCCCATGCTGACGAGCCGCTGCAGCACGTCCAAAAGACGCCGGATATCTGCGAAATGCAGGCCGGTCGTCGGTTCGTCAAGTATATAGACGGTTTTTCCGGTGGCGCGCCGCGACAATTCGGTCGCGAGCTTGACGCGCTGCGCCTCGCCGCCCGAAAGGGTGGTGCTGCTCTGCCCCAATGTCACATAGCCAAGGCCGACGTCGACAAGCGTTTCTATGCCCTCGCGAAGAGGCGGAATATTTTGGAAAAACGGCAGCGCCTCCGCTATCGGCATGGCCAGCACTTCGGCGATGTTTTTCCCCTTGTACCGGACTTCGAGCGTTTCGCGGTTGTAACGGGTCCCTTTGCATTGCTCGCATTCGACAAACACATCGGGAAGGAAATGCATCTCGATTTTGATCAATCCCGCGCCCTGGCAGTGTTCGCAACGCCCGCCCTTGACGTTGAAGCTGAACCGCCCCGGCTGGTAGCCGCGCATTTTGGCTTCGGATGTTTGGGTGTAGAGCTTCCTGATGTCGTCGAAAATACCCGTGTAGGTCGCCGGATTGGAGCGCGGCGTCTTGCCGATCGGCGACTGGTCGATTTCGATTATCTTGTCGATCTTGTCCAGGCCTGTCAGATTCTCGTACGGCGCGGGCTTTTCCTTGGAGCCGTTGATGTGCCGCCTGAGCGCCCGGCACAACGTCTGGGTCACCAGGGTAGACTTCCCCGAACCGGAAACGCCGGTGACGCAGGTCAGGCCGCCCAAGGGGAAACGCGCCGTGACGTTTTTCAGGTTGTTGCCGGTCGCCCCCGAGAGAACGAGGGCGTTTTTCTTCGCGTCCACCTTGCGGCGCGATTCGGGGATGCTGATTTTTTCCCGCCCGGAGAGAAACGCCCCCGTCGGGCTGTCCGGATGCCCGGCCACTTCCTCGACAGTGCCGGCGGCGACGATTTCCCCGCCCAGGCGGCCGGCTCCGGGGCCAAGGTCCAGAAGGTAATCGGCGGCGCGAATAACGTCCTCGTCGTGCTCCACCACCAGTACGGTGTTGCCAAGGTCGCGCATCTTGAGAAGGGTTCCGAGGAGCCGGTCATTGTCGCGCTGGTGCAGGCCGATAGTCGGTTCATCCAGCACATAGCAGACGCCAACCAGCCCCGACCCCACCTGCGAAGCAAGGCGGATGCGCTGGTGCTCGCCGCCGGACAAGGAACCGGTCATGCGGGACAAGGTCAGGTACTCGAGGCCGACGTCGATCATGAAGGTCAAGCGCTTGATGACTTCCGAACGGATCGGCGCGGCGACCGCCTCGCCTTCGGTATCAAGCTTGAGATCCTGCATGAACTCGAACGCCATGCGGGTCGACTTGGAGACGATCTCATGGATGTTGAGGCCGCCCACCCGCACGGCAAGCGCCTCCGGCCTGAGCCGTGCGCCGTGGCAGACGGGACAGAGCTGCTCCGCCATGTATTCGTGGATCTTCTGCTTGACGAATTCGCTTTCCGTCTTGTTGAACTGGGCCTCAAGCATGGGGATGACGCCCTCGAAGCCCGGCCCGTCCGGTTCCTTGTCCTCGGCATTCGCCTTGCGGGAGTCGGGATCCCCCCAAAGAAAGGCGTCCTTGGCCTTTTTGGGAATCTTGTTGAAGGGCTGCTTGAGGTCGACCTTATAGCTGCGGGCAAACTCCCGCACGACCCAGTGATATTGGGTTGAGAGATACATCCCGCCCTTGCGGGTTATTTCAAACGCATGGTTTGCGAGGGACAGCGTCGGGTCAGGGATGATCAGGTCGGGGTCAAGCTCGAGCTTCGTCCCCAGGCCGTCGCAGGCCGGGCATGCGCCGAAAGGCGAGTTGAAGGAAAACATGCGCGGTTCGAGTTCCGAAAAGGAAATGCCGCAGTCGGGACAGCCGAAGTTTTCGCTGTATAGAATATCATGCCAGTCGTCCTTGCCCCGTTCTATGGTGGCGATCACCAGACCGCCCGAAAGCTTTAGGGCAGTCTCGACGGACTCGGCCAGCCTGCCCTGCGAGTCCTCTTTCACCGCGAGGCGGTCTATGACCGCTTCAAGGGTGTGCTTGCGGCGCTTTTGCGGAATTTCGTTCAGTTCGCCCAGTTCCTGCATAAGGCCGTCTATGCGTGCGCGGATATAGCCTTCGCGCTTCAGCATGGCGATGATGTCCTTGTGTTCGCCCTTGCGTTCGCGAATGATGGGGGAAAGGATCATCACCCTTTTGCCCTTCGCCTCGGCCATGATCGAATCGACGATCTGCTGCGAGGTCTGGCGGGTGATCGGCTTGCCGCACTGCCAGCAATGGGGGATGCCCGCCCGCGCGAACAGCAGGCGCAGGTAGTCGTAGATTTCCGTGGTCGTCGCCACGGTCGAACGCGGCGTCGCGTGGCCTTTTCTCTGTTCGATGGCGATAGTCGGCGGCAGGCCGCTGATGGACTCGACATCCGGCTTCCCCGTCATTTCCAGGAATTGCCGCGCGTAGGCGGAAAGGCTCTCGACATACCGGCGCTGCCCTTCGACATAGATGGTGTCGAAAGCGAGGCTGGATTTTCCCGAACCGGACAAACCGGTCAGTACGGTCAGGGTATTTCGGGGAATGTCATGGCTGACACTCCGGAGGTTATGTTCACGCGCGTTAACGATTTTGATATACTCGGTCATATGCTCGTCTGCTTATTAAACAATAAAAACCGCCGCCTTGATATCCAAGGCGGCTCGGTTGACATTATACCGTATCCGTTATTAATGTCGATACGGGACGTTTTGCCTTTGAAGCATTTAAAATAGGGAACTTCCGCCTTCCTCGGCGTTTTCTGTGTTTGGCAATCCGGAGATTCATCCGCCTTTCTTTCCAAATCCTGGTACCGAAAGCGGATTTTACCGTACGGTCGTTTTTTTCCTGGGTTTTCGCTGGGCTTGGGCGATGACCGGGGTCTTTCTTCGTTTGCCTCGGCCAAAGCCGGCGGCATTGAACGCAGCGACCGCGATATCGGATACGCTTTTTCCCGATTTTTCCGCCTTTTCAAAAATTGTCTGATAGACAGTCGTTGGTACGGTCACGGTAATTTCAGTTTCAGCCGGCATTTCCGGATTTCGGCCCAATTCAGCGCAGGCGGCGAGATACGAGTCAATCCCATTTTCAAAGTCTTTTCGTAATTCGGCAACGCTGTCGCCATGAAAACCAATTAACGTCTTGGTCAGCCCCACAACCTCGCCGACAAAACAACCGTCAACGTCGCTATATTCGACAGCTCCGGTATACCCTTTATAAAACATGAAGTTTTGACTCATGGCTCAATCCCTGACTTAAGCAAGAAAAGGCGGATCGACTTTACCTGGTATTCGAGGGCCTCTTTCCCGGGATGCGGCCGGTGAAGATCAAGGCCAATTTCACCCAGCTGGAAAAAGACTCGCGATCCCTGCCCTTCAATCACCTCGCATCCCAATGCCGTCAATAACGATTCAATATCCCGAAAAGGAATACTTTTTGGAACCTTCTTGGCGAACAACGCACTCAATATCTTCCGCTGCCGATTATTCATGCTCTATATTACCTTAAATCATCGGGCAAAGTCAAATTGGAGCGCTCTATTCCAGATTCGCATGCCGCTTGAACATGACTTCGGAAGTCAAATTCATCTGGCTCATCAATTCCATGGTCAGCGCGTCGAAAAACAGGAACATGCCCTGTTCGAACAGATTGGCCATCGGCTGGGCGGACTGGACGCCGCCGCTTGTCGCCACTTTCGGGGAAAAGGTCTCGAGAACCACCGTCAGGTCGGCCATCTTCGCGATGGACGACTCTTCACGCGAACTGACCAGAGCCACCTTGGCCCCGATGGCCTTGGCCCTTTCCGCCATCGCCTTCAGGCTGGCCGTTTCCCCGGACCCCGAGCCTATCAGCAGGAGATCGCCCGCCTGGATGGCGGGAGTCACCACCTCGCCGACGACAAACGCCGGCTTCGACATGTGCATCAGACGCATGGCGAATCCCCGCAGGAACAACCCGGAACGCCCCGCACCGGCCAAAAACACCGAATCCGCGTCAAGAATCAGGCGAACAAGGTTTTCACCGCCGCCAATGCCCATGTGGTCGTACAGCTCCTTGAGTTCGGTGATGATCAGTTCAAGGTTTCGTTTGATCGGCATTTCTTCCTCCAGTAAGATACGCGTATGGAAACATCGACAAATTCCCGACACGACAATGCATTTGCCTCATTCTTCGCACGGATCTTCAGGCCGTGCCTCGGTCTTTTTGTTTCGGCGGTCACTCCGCCCGCCTGCCGCCACTGCGGCGACGCGCTTGCCGGATACAGGAACCCGTTCCTCTGCCCCCAATGCCTTGGCGAACTGAAATGGATCGGCGCCGGGGCGTGCAGGGGTTGCGGCTATCCCGCCGGTCCCCACGCGGAATTGGGAAAAAGCTGCCGCCATTGCCACGGGAGAAACACCTCCCTCACCGGAGTCCTCGCGGCGGTGCGCTATGCCAAAGGGGCGAGGAGCCTGGTCACGGCGCTGAAATTCCACGGCGAAACGGAACTGGCGGCGCCGATGGCGGAAATAATGGCCCTGCGGGCGCAGGAATTCCCTTTGTCCCGGCTGGATCTCGTCCTGCCCATACCATTGCATCCGTCAAGGGAACGCGCGCGTGGATTCAACCAGGCAGAACTGCTGGCTGCCCGCATCGCCTCGCGGCTGTCAATCCGGCTGGAAACGGCTGCCGTCAAAAAAACGCGCCATACCACGCCGCAATCCGCCCTCACCCGCCTCGAACGCATCGAAAACGCCAAAGGGAACTTCCGGACAGACGCCGATCTCACAGGCAAGTCGATACTCCTGGTGGACGACGTCGTCACCACAGGGGCGACCCTGGCGGAATGCGCCCATGCCCTTCGCGGCGCGGGGGCGAAACACGTCTATGCACTCGCCTTTGCGCGGTAAGGACCGGATTATTCCCTGCCGAAAATGCTCAGGATCTCCGAAATGTAAAGCGTATGGTAATCCTTGTCCGGATACCATTCGGCATCCACTTTTTTGTCAATGAAGGACGCCGGGTCATAGGGCTGGTGAAACAGCTTGCGGCAGATGAAAACATAGTCGGATTCGGCGAAATACGGCGCTTTTTCCGCATGGTCGACGGTGAACCCCGACTTGGCGATCTTGTCCACGTCCCTTCCCGACACCGAACCCAGCATGCTTTGGATTTCGCGGTATTTCGCAGGGTTCAGGAAGTTCAGCGAAAACGTCTCCGACGCGTCGACGAATTCCTTGGTGTAGCGCTGCGGACGAATAACGGTGTATGTGACCTTCCGTCCCCACATCACGCCCATCCCGCCCCAGGATGCGGTCATGGCATTGACTTTCCCGGCCTTTTCGGCCGCGATAACCATCCAGTCGCCGCCAATCATTTTAAACACGCTGTGGTTGAAATCATTCGGATCTATGGTCGTGAACGGTTTCACTCGCTTCTCCTTGAGGGTCGTTGTTCTTCACTCGCCCAAAACAACGCCGTTATTGATGTACGGGTTCGATTTCGCAAGATGGCACTTAACATAATCCTCCACCCCGGCATGAACGCCCCGGAAAGTGCCGGTGTAACCGGCCTCCCTGAGCCGCGTCATGTCTGCAATGGTGAGATACTGGTATTGGTTGCGCAGGTTCGCGGGCATCTCGACGTACTCGATGTTCGGTTCCATCCCAATGGCGTCGAAGACCGCGCCGGCCAGTTCGTTCCAGCTTTCGGCGACCCCGGAGCCGATGTTGAAAATGCCGTTGGCGTGGCGGTTGTTGAGAAGCCACCAGACCACGTCGACAACATCCTTGATATAGACGAAGTCGCGCTTTTGCTCGCCGTCGGCGAACTCCTTGCGGTAGGATTTGAACAGGCGGATCCGGCCGGTGTTCCTGATCTGGCCGTAGGCCTTGAACACCATCGAGGCCATGTCGCCCTTATGGTATTCGTTCGGACCGTAGACGTTGAAGAAACGCAGGCTGGCGATCTTGTCCAGCATCCCGTTGCGGCTGGCCCAATCGTCAAAGAGCAGCTTGGAATAGCCGTACATGTTCAGCGGCCGCAGCTTGCCGAGGTTTTCCTCGAAATCGTCATACCCGTTTTCGCCCGCTCCGTAGACCGCTCCGGATGAGGCGGTGAGGAAGCGGATGTTTTTCACCAGCGCCGACTCGCACAGGAGACGGGTGAACTGGAAATTATTCTTCAAAAGATAATCGCCGTCCGTTTCGGTGGTGGATGAACATGCGCCGAAATGGATCAGCGACTCCACGCCGTCCGGAAGCCCGTTGTCCCGGTCCAGACGTTCGAGAAATTCGTCCCGGCTCATGATCTCGGAAAAACGCAATCCCGGGAGATTGCGCCATTTAAGGCCTGATTCGAGATCGTCGACGACCCAGACATCGTCAATCCCCTCCAGGTTCAGCTTCCAAACCATGGCGCTGCCGATAAAGCCGGCGCCGCCTGTGACTATATGCATACCTGTTCCTTTGTTTCAATGTCCCTCAAACAAAAAAAATCGGCGTAACGCCGCTTTATTAATAATATAAAAAGATGGGGAAAAGGCAAACAGTTACGCCCTCACACATCGTCGTCGGACTGGCGTCGGTCCTGTTTGCGCGCCGCCTGCCTTTTTTTGTCGGCGAGGCGGCGTTCCCTGGACGCCCTGGTCGGCTTGGTGGGAGTGCGTTTTTTGACCGGCTTCAGCGCTTCATTGACGAGAAAGCGAAAACGCCCCGCCGCGTCCGCCCTGTTCGCCGATTGGCTGCGTTCGACAGAAGAGGTAATTTTCAGAATGCCGTCACTGTTGATGAAGCGCGCCAGCCGCGCCATGACGCGGTTCTTCTGCCAGTCGGTAAGCGCACCGCTGGCCTGGGGGGCGAAACAAAGGGTGGCAACGCTCGATACCTTGTTGACGTTCTGGCCGCCGGGCCCGGAGGCATGCGAAAACTCGTACCAGACCTCGTGGTCCGGGATGGCGAGCCGCTCGTTGATGTAATAATCGTGCCTGATAGTCATGGAGCGCAATTATCCAAATAAAAAAGCCGCCTGGCAAGGCGGCTTGTCAATTGAGCAACAAAAGTTCCGTATTACTGCTTCGAGAACGACTCCTTGCCCGCGCCGCATTCGGGGCAGACAAAGTCATCCGGAAGCTTGTCAAACGGAGTGCCGGGAGCAGCGCCACTGATCGAATCGCCCTTGGCGGGATCATAAACCCAGCCGCAAACATCGCAGATATACTTATCCATGGTTTTCTCCTTCTTGCAAGTGAACTCCCCTCGTATCCCCGTATTCGTAGCGAGGTTAAGAGAAGAAAGAATTCTTCCGTTAAAACGATTGATCCATTTGTGCTGAACGTTGTAATTAACTGTCAGGATATTATCACCATCATACGCTAATAAAATAATTTTTCACCATAAATTTACCCCGATACGGTACAAATTCCATACTGCCGCCAGGCGGCGCTTGTCGCCCTTCAATAAAAACCTTTCGGGCAACGGACTGAAACTGTATACTTTGCAGGATTATTCGGGTTGCAGACTAAACAATCACCGTACGCAAGCAGGATTAACCATGACGATCAACCTTTACTCCAGTTCGGAACGCGGAAAAGCCGCACTTGAAACGCTTACCCCCGGCCATGTCAACATGTATGTTTGCGGGCCGACGGTCTACGACTCATGCCACATAGGACATGCCCGGCCTTCCGTCGTCTTCGACGTTATCCGTCGCTATTTGGAGTACTCGGGACTCTCCGTCACCTTCATATCGAACATCACGGACATCGACGACAAGATAATCAACCGCGCAAGCAGCCTCGGAATCCCTTTCCAGATCCTCGCCCGGCGATACCAGGACGAATACGAACGCGACATGGCTGCCCTCGGCGTCATGTCCCCGACGATACGCCCCCGCGCCACCGAACATATCGGCGAAATGATCAGCCTCATCAAGGGACTCGAGGAAAAGGGCGTGGCCTACGCCACCCCCAACGGCGTCTGGTTCGACGTAACCAAATTCAAGGACTACGGCAAACTCTCCGGCCGCACGGCGGACGACGAAAACACCGAACACCGGGTCGAACAAGACCCGGAAAAGCGTAATCCCCAGGATTTCGCCCTGTGGAAGACGGCCAAGCCCGGCGAACCGTCCTGGGACTCCCCGTGGGGAGCGGGCCGGCCCGGCTGGCACATAGAATGCTCCGCCATGGCCGGGAAGTACTGCGATTTCCAGCTGGACATCCACGGCGGCGGCGCCGACCTCGCCTTCCCCCACCACGAAAACGAGAAGGCGCAGTCCGAAGCGTTCAGCGGCAAGCCTTTCGTCCGCTATTGGCTGCACAACGGCTTTATCACCGTCGGCAAGACCGACGGCGCGGAAGACGAAAAGATGGGCAAGTCGAAAGGCAACGCCTTCTGGCTGAGGGACGCCTTCAAGCTGGCAAGCCCGGCCGCCCTCCGCCTCTGGATACTCGGCACCCACTACCGGATGCCCCTCATGTACAAACCGGACCTCCTCCTGCAAAACGAAAACTCCCTCGCCCGCATCTACAACTGCCTTGAGGAAGTGGCGGGATATGTCGGGGAAGCGGTAAAAGCGGAGGACGGGGCCACCGCCGCCGCCGCAAAGGAGGCCGAAGCCAAGTTCCGCGCCGCCATGGACGACGATTTCAATACGCCGCAGGCGCTCGCCGTCGTCTACGAATTGGTGAACATCCTCAACAACGCAGTCCGCGCCAAAGCCCCGGCAGCCGACGTCATCGCAGCCAGGAACGTAATCTACGCGGTTCTCGGCGTTCTCGGTTTGCCCCTGGAAAAACAGGCTTCAGCCGGTTCCGGCGGCGCGGACGAGGTCATTGACCTCCTTCTCGCCATAAGGAACGAAGCCCGCGCGGACAAGAACTTCGCGCTCTCGGACCGCATCAGGGACGGCCTCAAGGACCTCGGCATCGTCATCAAGGACCGCGCCGGGGAGTCAACCTGGGCGAGGGAGTAGCGCTCAACACGATACCTTCCGGAAAAGGCGCTCCGGACTTTACCGACAGGCAACCATTATGTCTGCCCGTTTCGGGTATGCGGGAGATGATGAAGATCCGGCCACAACCAAGGACTTCGCCAGCTACCGCACCATCATCCATTATTCACTGCCGCTGATCCTGTCCTATTCGGGCGGGATAATCATGCAATTCACCGACCGCATGTTCCTCGCCTGGCATGCTCCCGAATCAGTTGCGGGAGCGGGGACGGCGGGACTGATCTCCATCTGCTTCCTCAGTTTCTTTTACGTCACCACCGGCTTCACCTCGGTATTCACCTCGCAGTACCTGGGATCGCAAAGGCTGGAAAAAATCGGCCCGGTCGTCTGGCAGGGCATCTACCTTTCCCTCGCCTTCGGGCTGTTGAGCTACATCCTCGCCTTCCGGTCGCAGGCGCTGTTCGAATGGATAGGACACGAGCCGGCCATCCTGAGGGCGGAGGTGGAATACTTTTCCGCCGTCATGCAAGGCGGCGTGTTTTTCATGCTCTCTATGGCGTCACTGGGATTTTTCATCGGCAGGGGCGACAACCGCAAAGTCATGCTGATCCAGCTCGGCGCGATAGCCATCAACATTGCCCTGGACTACGCGATGATTTTCGGCAAATGGGGTTTTCCGGCCTGGGGCGTCGCCGGAGCGGCCTGGGCAACGGTGCTTTCCCAGGTATTCGCCGTTGTTGCCAGCGTGATGCTGTTCCTGCGCCCATCGTACCGTACCCTCTACCATACGTGGACCGCCAAAGTGGAGCCGGCCCTGGCGCTAAGGGTGCTGCGGTTCGGCATGCCCAGCGGGTTCAAGGCGGTTGTCGAGTTGCTGCTGTGGTCGGTTTTCCTCGGCTTGATCGGCTTATTGGGAACCGTCGAACTGGCGGCGTCCAATGTCGCCTTCACCATCAACAACGTCGCCTGGCAGCCCATGATGGGCGTCTCCATGGCGGTGTCGATGCTGGTCGGAAAGGCGCAGGGAGCGGGACGCCCCGACCTGTCGCGGCAGGCGATGGTACGGGGCTTCTGGCTGACGCAGGCCTGGGAACTCGCGGGAGCGCTCATGTTCATCCTGTTCCCGTATTTTTTCCTCAACCTGTTCTTTGGCGACCTCCCTCCGGAGCAGGCCGCGCCGCTCCTCTCGACCGGCAGGCATTTACTGTGGTTTGTCGCGGCCTACTGCCTCATCGACAGCGTCAATGTGGTTTTCGCCCAGGGCCTGATCGGTGCGGGCGATTCGTGGTGGACGTCGAAAATGACCTTCATCCTGACGGCGGCGGCGATACTGGCGCTGTTTATCCTCTACCATTTCAACATGGGGCTCTACTCATATTGGGCGGTGGCGACACTGTACATCGCCGTGTCCGGCGTAGCCTGGCTCTGGCGCTTTTTCGGCAAGGAATGGGAAAGCATGCGAGTCATCGAGACAGTGGTGGTGGAGGATTAGAGGATTAATGGCATATTAATCCTCCGGCCGTTCCCCTCCCTCAGCCATACGAACCAGTTTGGGCTCGAACTTCGCAACGATTTCCACCAGGTCTTCCTGTTCGCGCATGACTTCGTCGATATCCTTGTAGGCCATCGGACATTCGTCCAGACCGGCGGAAAGGAGGGTAATGCCGCGTTCGGCGAGGAAGTCCAGCATCTGCCGCTTGGTGAAGGTGTTTTTCGCCGCGTTGCGGCTCATGCGCCGACCCGCCCCGTGGGAGGCGGACAACAGGGACTTTTCGTTTCCCTTGCCCCTGACCACGTAGCCCGGCGTCCCCATTGAACCGGGGATGATTCCAAGCGTACCCAGGGCGGCGGGCGTCGCGCCTTTTCTATGGACAACCACTTCCCGCCCGCCATGCGTTTCCTTCCAGGCGAAATTGTGGTGGTTTTCCACATCGGCCAAAACGTCGACGCCCAGGTTCCTGGCGATCTTCTTGTGGATCAGCTGGTGGTTGGCGGACGAATACTCGCCCATGAGTTCCATGGCCCGCCAGTATTCCCGCCCTTCCTGCGAGTCCAGGTCGAACCAGGCGAGGTACGACTGCTCCTTCGACAGTTCGGGATGGAGCTTTGCCGCCAGCTTCGAATAATGCTGCGCGATCGCGCCGCCAGTCCCCCGTGAACCGGAGTGCGACAGCAGGGAAAGATATTTTCCTTCCGCCAATTCGCCCGCATGGCGGCCGGCCTTCTCCGGCCGCGACCACAGTGCGGCAGGTTCGTCCAGGGTCAGGATGCCGAATTCGACAAAATGGTTCCCCGACCCCGAGGTGCCGAGTTGCGCCCATGCCTTGTCCTTGTTGGCCCGCGTGACCGGCGAGACGTCCCAGTCCATATCCATGACCGGGTGTTCGTTGCGCTTTTTCATTTTCGAGCCTACGCCAAAGACCGTTTCCCGCAGCAAGGCATTGCGCAGGCGTTCAGCCTGGCCGGTCAGGGCGGAGACGGGCAGGTCCAGGACAGTCATTTTCATCCGGCAGGCGATATCCATGCCGACTGCATAGGGGATAACCGCGTCCTCGGTGGCCAATACGCCGCCGATGGGCAGGCCGTAGCCCTGATGCGCATCAGGCATCAACGCCGCCGCCACGGAGACGGGGAGGGAACAGGCGTTGCGCATCTGCTTCAGGGCGCCTTCTTCGATATCCGTACCCCACTGGTTATAGTCGATCATTGTCTCATCCTTTATCGCGGCAGGTCACGGTGTATACGGAGTAGTCGTCCGTCTGGTGGTCGAATTTGACCGGCAGGAACGACTCGATGACCTGCATGTTGGTTTTACTGTGTTCCGTCAGGGGAAGGGTGGAAAACTCCCCGCCACCCGCCAGGGCGAGCGGCAACAATATCTGGTCGGCGGAATGCTTGCCCAGGACGGCCGTCGACGCGGCATACAGCCTTGCGGCGCTTCCGGCGGCGTCAGCCACTTTTTCAGCCCTGAGCGCCTTTTCGCCAAAGGCGGTGAATACTTCGCTGTGGTCGCCTTTCTCGTCCCGCGCGTCCACCATGACGACATTGCCGGGACCGGCGGACTCGACCTGCAGGACGCGGCATTGGCTGTCCGACAGGCCGAGGCGACGGCGCAGGGCCTCCGCCTCCCGCTTGGCGACGGATTCCGGCAGCCCGCTGTAGACGCAACAGCCGCTCAATTTCACTTCTCCGCCGCGTTTCAGCAAAGACAACGGCGACAATTTCCCGCCCTGCACGCGGACTTTTACCTTGCCGCCCCCGGCGGGAAAAAAGCCGTGACGCGCAAGGGCAACATCCACTGCCGCCCCCATGCGCCGCAGCAGCGGCAAAAAGGTGCGTTCGAGGAAATCGTAGGGCGGAGCGAGCGGGTTGTGGGTGCCGCCTTCCAGGGTCAGGTTCGACTCCCCATCCGCAGACAGCAAGACAGGCAGGACGGTTTGCAAAACCAAAGTCGCGGACCCGGCCGTGCCGATGGCGAACGAATAGTTGCCGTGCCGGATACGTCCGGGTTTGAACTCGATTTCCGTCGAACCGGGGAAGTCGCCGTCGACCCGGGCGCCGCATATTTCCTCCGCCGCCTTGACAGCGGTCATATGCTGCCGCATAAGTCCCGGCTTGCGCCGCCTGGCTCGGATTTTATCGATGTGCAGCGCAGTTCCCGTGATCATCGACAGGGAAAGGGAGGTGCGCAACACCTGCCCTCCCCCTTCGCCAAGCGATCCATCTATATAAACCATCGGATACTCCTCCCGCCTGGTGATGGTCGCCGCCTCGGAAGCCTTCTTCGCTTCGACCACTTTGTTCATGATCGCCTTGATGTCGCCGGGGAGTATTATGTCCCTGACGCCGAAGGAGGTGACCGAATACCCGTACTGCACGGCCTTGGCGCGAAGCTCCCGTTCCAGATCTCCGGCCAGGGAGTCCTTGTCCGAAAGCAGGCTGTCGAGTTCGACGCCGCCGACCTTTGCCCGCAGCAACAGTTGCGCTTCGCGGTACAGTGCCTGCTTCGCGTCCACCGATTCGTCCAGGCTTTTCATGACGTCGACGACCCTGCAGGTCAACGAAACGTTCAGCCTCAGCGCCAGCTTGTCGGCGGTCAACATGTCCTGCCCGCCGATGTCCAGGGTAATTTCCCGCATATCGACGACGCTGGACTGGTTGCCGTCGACAGCCTTCCAATAGACGTATTTCCCCGGTTCGAGCAAGCCGACGAATTCGCCGTTGTGGTAATACGACGCCTTGCTGCCGGGTCGGACCAGGACGACGAGAAAATGCGCAGCAAACGCCGGGTTCATCATGATGCTGTCCAGGTCGGCGTGGACGAATCGGCCATGCTCGTCCCGGATGTCGTATACTTCATAGCGGATATCGACAAGCCCTTTCCACCAGGCCCAGCGTCCCGGCTCAAGGATACCGCAAAAGACGCCGTCCCGCCAGACCAGCGCCCGCTGATTGGAGTCAAGATCGAGGAGCGCCACTTCCTCTTCGGGCAAAAGACCGGACTTGACCATGGCGGGAAGCTGTTCGTGCCTGAACCACGGGTCGAGGCGGGAGAAGACCTCCATGGTATACTCCCCCATGGGGTCGAAAATCCATTTCTCGTCCTTTTCAAGCAGGCCCTGGAATTTGCCGTTTCTCCACAACAGGCCGCGCTGATAATCACGGACGCGAAATTTCCTGAGTCCGGCGAAATAGGTGGCAACGTCGCCGATGAATTTGAGGGTGCCCATTGTTTTCTCCTTCTCTATCTTTTCTTCGTATGGTTGTTCTGTAAAAATTGGCTTCGCAAAGACCGGACTACGCACGTCCAAGCATTACTCAACGGGGAAGCGGCGGAGAAAAGCGGAGCGGACTGGATTTCGCCGGCATCGGGAATACGCTTCAGCCCGACGACGCCCTGCCTTTCCTTTCCCCGTTTGCCCGTACCGTTTCCGCAGGCCGGTTTTACTTTTCCTCGGGACGGGATGCGGATTTCGCCGAATTCCCGTCTTTAGAGGACAGACGCTCGTTTTCCTTTCTTCCCGAAGCCAAAACTGGTGGAAAGAGGCAACCCTTTCCCAAGGAGTGGGAGTTGAACCCACGACCCGCTGATCCATAGTCAGCTGCTCTACCCACTGAGCTATCCGAGATGGTGGACAATACGGGAGTCGAACCCGCCGGGAGTCGTCTCGGACCCGCCGCCATACCGTCATGGATTGCCCCGCTCGGCCCGATTCTTTTCAGAACCCGTTCCCCGGTACAGGCCCGACCGATCTTTTGGGAGAGGCGGGAATGCCGGCGGAAGAATCGAACACGCTTTTGGTAAAAACAACAGGCTTGCCAAAAATAAACAGGGCACAGCCAAAATCGGCAGAATCATGCAACATATTCATTATGAGGCAGTTAAAAAAGAATTTATTAATTTGCGATGAAATTGCTTTTTCTTTGGCGGGGAGGCAGTTGAAAACATGTGAAGACGATATTATAATTAATTCTACATTTTATAATTTTTTATAATGAGGCAGGATCATGGCAAAACTGAAAAAGCACCGGCCGCTTGTCGTCATCGGCATGTTCGGAACAAACCTCGACGCTTCGCCGCAGGGTCGCAGCGAACGCTGGGAGCGCTGGCGGCCAAGCCTGTCCATTTGCCAGCACGATGATCTCATAGTCGACCGCTTCGAGTTGTTGCACGGCCGCGGCCATGACAAAAGCGCCGCCCTCCTCGCGGGCGACATGGAAACGGTCTCGCCGGAGACGAAAGTCAACCTGCACGAAATAGCCATGCACGATCCCTGGGATTTCGAGGAAGTCTATTCCGCGTTGTACGACTTTGCCCACGGCTATGCCTGGAGGCACGAGACTGAGGATTATCTTGTCCACATCACCACCGGCACGCATGTGGCGCAGATCTGCCTTTTCCTCCTGGCCGAATCGAGGCATTTTCCGGCGAAGCTTCTGCAAACCAGCCCGCCGAAACGGCGGCGAAGTCAAAACGCCGGTTCCTTCGCCGTCATCGACCTTGACCTGTCCAAATACGACCGCCTCGCCAGCCGCTTCGACAAAACGACTGAAAACGACCTCGCGTTCCTCAAGTCCGGGATCGACACCAGGAACAAGCGCTTCAACCGGCTTATCGAGGAAATAGAGAAAGTTGCGGTGCGTTCGCCCGAGCCGCTCCTGCTGATCGGGCCGACGGGCGCGGGCAAATCCCAACTTGGCAAAAAAATATACGAGCTCAAGAAAAACCGGCGGCTCGTCAGCGGGCCGTTTGTGGAAGTCAATTGCGCCACCCTCCGGGGCGACCAGGCGATGGCCGCCCTGTTCGGCCATGCCAAGGGCGCATTCACCGGCGCGATCGAAAGCCGGGACGGCCTACTCAGGAAAGCGGACAAGGGCATGTTGTTCCTGGACGAGATCGGCGAACTCGGCCTTGACGAACAGGCGATGCTGCTCCGGGCAGTGGAGGAAAAACGGTTTTTGCCGCTCGGGTCCGACAGCGAGGTGTTTTCCGATTTCCAGCTCATCGCGGGAACCAACCGCGACCTGGCGCAGGAGGCCGAGGCGGGAATGTTTCGCAGCGACCTTCTCGCCCGCATCGATGTATGGACCTTCCGCCTGCCGGGATTGGCCGAGCGGCGGGAGGACATCGCGCCAAACCTTGACTACGAACTGGAGCGCGCGTCGGGGCAACTCGGGCGCAGGATCACCATGAACGCGGAGGCGAGAAAGGCATTTCTGGAGTTCGCCGATTCGGACCGGGCGACCTGGGCGGCCAATTTCCGCGACTTGGCGGCGGCGGTGACGCGGATGGCCACCCTCGCCGACGGCGGAAGGATCGCCCTTGCCGAATGCCGGACGGAGATAGGCCGCCTGGAACAGCAGTGGCGGTCGGGCAAGAGCGAAAGCGTTCCCGCCTTCCCCCATCTGGACCTTTTCGACGCGGTGCAGCTGGAAAAAGTGCTGGAGATATGCAGGCGTTGCGAAAGCTTGTCCGGTGCCGGCCGCGTGCTTTTCCAGACGTCGCGGCAAAAACGCAAACAAGCCAACGACGCCGACCGCCTGCGGAAATACCTGGCCAAATTCGGCCTTTCCTGGAAAGACATAATTAAAACTGAAAATCAATAAAGAATATTTTCGAAAAAATATTGACTTGCCAATAAAGTATCGCTATTATGTCTCTTCCCAAACAGGGGAAAGCAACTTTCCCCTATTTATTATGTACATACGCAATGCGGGCGTAGCTCAGTGGCTAGAGCACCACCTTGCCAAGGTGGGGGTCGAGGGTTCGAATCTCTTCGCCCGCTCCAATATTAGACAACCCCTTATGCCATATGGCGTAAGGGGTTGTTTGTTTATGCACTGATCCATACCCGGATAAAGCACGATACTATAACAAGAGCATTCGCAGCCGAAGAAAAATCCCGCATTGTCCCGGTCAGTCATCCAGGCTTTTTGCTTCCAGATACTCCGACAGCAAGTCAGCTATTTGGATATTGTTGAGATCGGAGAATGGAAAATGCGTATTGCCGGTAATGCCGATTTCCGGCAGGTGCACGACAGTCGCATCGCCGCCGTACCGGTTGACGGTGTCGGCGAAATCCCTCGCCAACTGCAATTCGGCGCGCCATTGATCCATGCCGTAATGCTCGGTCGGTTCGGTGGCGATGTTGTCGCCGTAATAAATCACGATGGGAATGGAGGCGAGCTTCTTGAAATCCTCCAGCGGTATCCCTCTGCCTGCCCTTGGACCAAAGGATGTGTCGATGGGCTCGGGAACTTCGCCCTCGGGAAAAACAAAAGGGCTTCCGCCCGGCTCGTAGGCGACAATGGCACGTACCTTGTCGCTGCGTATCGCAGTCAACCATCCCGGCGACCCGCCCTGCGAATGCGTCACCAGTATGCCGGGGCCAATCCGGTCGAAAAAGGCGACCATGGCATCGGCAACCACGGTAAAATCCAATGGCCCCGTGTTTGGCGTTATCTGGCGGAAGTATTGGTCAAGACTTGCGGAATCCTGCGGGAACTGAACGCCGGGGAAAAAATCCGGGTAATTGCCCAAACGGAAAAGCATGTGATAGGTAATGTTCACAAAACTCGGTTGCAGGTCAATTGCCAGGGACGATTGTCCCGCCTTGGCGCGCCGCGGCTGGTCCACCAGGTAGACTCCGAACCGCCGGCGCAGGAAAATATTCTGGAAGCCTTCGCGGCCGTCGGGAGTGCTTTCCCACGTTTTTGAGGACTGGAATCCTCCATGAAGAAAAACGAGCGGCAGCTTTCTCGCGTTGACCGGTATTTGGTACGAGACATAGGCGTGGTCGGCATAGGTGGACTGTCCGTCCGGCCTGCGGAAATTGCCGGGATCGTACTCCCCCGGAGCGGTCACCACAATCCCGCCGGCGGTGAAACTCCCCTGTTCCTGCACCATGAGCGGCGGTTGTTGCGCCTCCCCGGCGATAGCCAGCACCGGAAGCACACAGGCAAGCAGAGCGGGTAAAACAAAACGAATCATGTATTCCTCCTTGTATAGGTTGCTACGAATCCATACCAATGGCGCGTAACCACTCCGTTACCTGCCGTGCGAGCCTGCCGCCTCCGTTGCCGGAGACGACAAGTCCTGTCTTGCAGTCGGCTCCGCTGCAAAGCTCCGCTATGTCCCTCTCCATCCGGCCTTCGCCGCCGCCGCCATGGGTGCAAAACGGTATGACCGTCTTGCCGGCCCAATCGCATCCGGCAAGAAGCGTCGCAACCGGCGGAGCCATGGTATGCCACCAGATCGGCGAGCCGACGAATACAGTGTCATAGGATTCGATTCCCTCGGGTGTTCCTTTCAGGTGCGGCCTGAATCCCGCCTGGATTTCCTTCTTTGCCTGCTCGACGACGGCATTGTACGATGTCGGATAGGGCGAGACCGGTTCCACCTCGAAAAGATCGCCCTGGGTTTTCTCCCGGATGCATTCGGCGATTATCCTGGTGTTTCCGGAATGGGAATAATAGACGATAAGGATATTGCTCATTTTTGTCTCCTTTGCTGCAATGCTGTTTATATGGTTTTCCCAAGCTGGTACGCCTGCTCGGGAAATGGTGTGCGCTCTATTGCTCCGGCTGGCCAGACTCCGGGGGCAACGACTTTACCCGAATCGGCCCAGCCCAAATAGCGCAGCAAAACTTCGTAATGCGAAAGCATCGGCATGGCCTCGCTGGCGGCCGTGTTGGCGTAGGTCATCATCAATACAGCCCGCTTCCCGCCATGCAGCCGCGAGCTGACGGAATAAAAGCGGTCGATTACCGCCTTCAACTGGGACGATACACCGAAGTAGTACATTGGCGTGGCGAAGGCAACCACGTCAGCGTCGAGGAGGGACGGGCGAATCGAAAGAAAATCGTCTTCCAAGACGCAATCCCCGTTCATCCCGCAAGCATTGCAGGCCGTGCAGGGATTGACGTTCTTGGAGGCCGAATCGAAGCGCGTCACTTCATGCCCCGCCTCTTCTGCGCCCTGGATAAATCGACCGGCAAGCGTGTTCGAATTGCCGTTTTTTCTCGGGCTCCCCGTCAAGACCAGCACCTTCATGCTTTTTCTCCTCTCCGTTCCCTGTGCAGGGCCGGCTGGCAACAATTCGGCGGCCGACGTTTTCCGGACATAAGCCGAACCTCCCAATACGGTCGCGGCCAATGCGGTTTTCAGAAAATCCCTTCGGTTCATGTCAATATCCTTTCCGTCCGCATTTTGGCAACGCCTATTGCTTCACCTCGACGTGCACGGAAAATTCACCCTGCATCGAGGCAAGCTTCTCCACACCGGATTCGATGGCGCCGAGGGGGATGAGCCCGCTGCCGTACCGGAAATCGCGGTAGAATACCGCCAAATTCCCCCATGGCGCATAGTAGGTGAAATCGCCAGCGGACGGGGTGCAGCCGGGCGGCGAGCCATCGACGGAAAGGCGTTGGGGCAAGTCGCTTATCTTCTCGGTCGCGTTGTAATCACGAAAGGCCAGGGTCATGGGAAGCATGGCGATAAAATCCCGGCTCGCCGGTGAATCGTTAAGGCGGACAGTCAGTTCTTCGCCGTCGAATTTCAGGAGAATGGCTGTGCTCATATCGTCATTTCCTTTTGCCCTTTCACCGGCGGCGGCAAACAACGTCGCCAGCAAGGCAGTCATAATTACGGTCAGTATACGCATATATTTTTCCCGCCGATGCAAAAGCACTTTAAAGGTAAGTCGTTCACAGGCTTTCTCAAAACTGCCATATAGGGTTATTTGTTGTATTGCTCGTCGGTGACGGCTTCCAGCCAGTCGACGTTTTTGCCGTCGAGTTCTCCAGTGACGGTGAGATGGGTCATGGCGACGTTCGACGCCGCGCCGTGCCAGTGCTTGACGCCTTTGGGACAAGTAACGACGTCTCCGGCCCGGATCTCCTCGACCTTGCCGTCCCAGGTGCCCGTTCTGCCGACGCCGGAGATGACGAATATCTGTTGCCCGGCGGGATGGGTGTGCCAGTTTGACCGCGCGCCCGGCTCGAACGTCACCATGCCTGCGCCGGCGGAAATGCCGTCTATGGACGTAAAGACGGGTTCTATGCGGACATTGCCGGTAAAAATGTCGGCGGGACCTTTTCTCGCATCCCTCTCTCCCGCGCGGGTGATTTTCTGTTCCTCACCGGAAAAACCAATAGTGGAGCAACAAAGAACCAGACTCCCGAAAACAAGTGCGTTAAGAATTTTCATTATTTTTCCTTTTCAGAAACGACTTCTATTTTAATTTGGAGTATTCCGCATCGCCAACCGGCTCCAGCCATTCCGTGGAAGCGCCTTCTGCAGGGACACTCACCGCAAGGTGCACAAACCAGGAGTCCTTGGCCGCGCCATGCCAGTGTTTCACGCCCGCAGGGATATTGACCACGTCGCCGGCATGCAGTTCCTGAGCGGGCTTGCCTTCTTCCTGGTACCAGCCGCGGCCGCCGGTGACGAGCAGGATCTGCCCGCCCTTGTGATGTATGTGCCAATTGTTGCGGCATCCGGGTTCGAAGGTCACGTTGCCGATGGGCGCGCCGGTAGTGGTCAGCATGTTTAGATAGCTTGTCCCGGTGAAGTATTGGGCATACTCGCTGTTTTCCTCCCCAACCGGGAAAATCACGCCATCGGCAATTTCGCTGTTGTTTGCGCCCAGGAATGAATCAAGCTCCGCCCGTGCGCCATTGCCGACCGATCCGCCGACCTTGTCGCCAAGGATTGCCGTGATTTTTTTCAGCTGGGCGGGGGTAATGCCGATGTTCATGCTGATGTTGAAGTGGCTGCGCAGTTGCGACTCGACCCCGGCAATGCTGGCGAGGGCGGAGACAGTCGCGATTTCCCTGCTTTGCCAGTCAAGATTGTCGCGCCCGAAGATGTCGCCGAAAAGATGGGCTTTCAGAAATTGGTCGACGGCGGGGGCGAAATCCATCAAACCGCCCCGCACCGGAGCGCCGGCAAGGGCGGTCTGGTTTTCCGTCCCCAACTCCAGCGCTGTTTTGCCGTCACGGGGAAATGGGCCGGCAGCTTTGCCCACCGCGTCGTTGATGCCTTTCTGCCGCCTGGCTTCAAGCGTTTCCGAAAAAGCGCCCAGGGCGTTCAGGCAGCGGGGAAAGCCGGCATACGCGTACAACTGGACAAGGATTTCCTTGATTTCGTTGATGGTCAAGCCTGCGTCGAGCCCCTCGCCCAGGGCTTGTTTGAGTCCCCGCATGTCGCCGCTGGCGGTAAATGAGGCTATGGGGACAATGGCTTGCTGTTTGGCGTTCAATGGTCCGGTATCCATGGCGAATCCTTCCGAAAAAATGCTGGATAATAGGCAAATGATGCTGCAGAGGAAATACGTCGTCGGTCTTCTCATATGGTCCTGTCTTATTTCGCTTCCTGAGTCATTGTAAAAATAAGGTAGTCCAGGCAGTC
>DAIOFH010000036.1:0-31593 GCA_036745875.1 Planctomycetota bacterium
GACCTACTGATTAAGAGTCAGTTGCTCTACCAACTGAGCTAAGCGGGCGTTTAATTTTGCGAAGTGGTAGTATAGCGATTACCCGTCATCTGTCAATCGCATATATGAAAAAAAATATTTTTCGCCAAAAATGCCGTTCTACCAATTTTCCACTGGTTTATTGCCGTATGGGGTGCTTTCATTCCAGGCCGCGGATTTGCGGTTCCCCAGCGGAAATGCATAGGGATCCGCCGGAATCGGTTCCGGAATGTCGGGGCCGCCGGAGAAGACCGAACGCTTGTTCCGGCCCGGCCCTCTTTTCGCCGGCGCCATGGTGCTGTAACCGTTTTGCTCTTTTGGAGCATAGAAGGAATAGCCGTCCGTGACCGGGCGTTGTTTGCGGCTTGTTCCGTAGGCGGTGCCTGCGCTGACGGGAACGCTTGCCTCCGTCCCGAACTGCGTCGGGAGGGAGAACAACGACCTCCCGTCCGGACGGCCAGGCGCGAAATCCCCGCAGGCGGCGGCGTCCGCCGCCGTGAGGCCGGTGCGGTTGATGCGGTTGGCCGGCATCATGTCGGCTATGCCTCTGCGTTCACGTTCGTCCATTTGCAGGATATAGCCGCGCGCCCAGTTTTGCCACGCTTCCAGCGATACCCGCTGGTAGGTGTAGCGCTGGTAGTTGCGGCGGGCCGAGTCCTTTTCTTCCGGCGAAGCCCAGATGATCAGGTCGGCGTTCGGGGTGGGGGAGTGGAGATCGAGAATCTTCATCCAATACGCCCGTGCGCCATCCTTGTCCATGTTGACGAAATAACAAATCTCGCCGAGGCGGTAATAGCTTGGCGCTTGCTCGGCAAGACGCCAGTCCTCCGAGGCCTTTTCCAGCGCCATGCCGTACCACGCCACCGCCTGATCGATCATTTCCTTCGCCTGCATGCGGTCCGACGGGGATTTGGCCTCCGTGAGCCTGGTCATGCCTTCCGCATGGTATGTCTCGCCCATAAGGTGCATGAGGTCGATGCGTTCCGGGTCCATGCCGCGGGTGCGTTCGACTATTTCCCTGGCGCTGCGGTATGCGCCGAGGTCGATGTAGGCGAGGGCGATGTCCGCCCAGGCGTCGACGAACTCGGGATCGTATTTCACCGACAGCCAGTAATATTGCAGCGCCTCCTTCGGCTTGTTCTGCCGCATCTGGTTGATGGCCATCAGGTAGTAGAGCCAGGACTTGTTGCGGTCGTAGACGACCTCTTTCTTGGCGGGTTCGGACGGAGTCTCCCGTTCGACGATTTCCGTCTTCTTTTGCGGCTCGGGAACAGGCAATGCCGCGATATCCGTGTTCCTCAACGCCGTACCGATATTACCGGCCTTGTCCACCGCCAGCGCGCGGAACAGGGTGGGGCCGTCCGCCGTTTCCGGTATGGTCCAGCTCATGTCGCCCTCCGGGACAACATTATCGGCCATGATCTGCCAGGAATCGCCGCCGTCGCGGGACCATCCCAGGCTTACGGGGCGTTCCGCGAGGTTTTCGTCCTTGGCCCGCCAGACAAGGTTCACCGTGTCCCCGGCGGTTATTTCCGCCGCTTCGGAAGGCGAGAGAAGGTCGACTATGGGGGCGAGGGTGTCCACCACCACCGTCGCCTGCGGGGGAGAGTCGCTGTGCGGCGCGCGTTGCACCTGGCCGCTCACCACCGGACGGCTGGTGTAGAAATAGGTCCCGTCCGTGGCGACAGAGACGGTTTTGACAAAACGCACATCGCCGTTCGGCAGGGTGATTTTTTCGCACGCCCCGAGGTTCGTCCACTCGCCGTCAATGTCGCTCCTCTGGTAGAGGTCGGAGTTTTCCGCGTTTTTGCTTTCCTCGTCGACAGGGGAGACTGTAACGATAAAATCGCGGACAGCCACATAAATGCCCGTCAATGGCTCGGCAGCCTGTGCATGCAGGGCGCCGGAAAGCGCCAGTGCGACCAAGGCAAGCAGTTTGACCGTTTGTTTCATGGCTGTGGATCCTTGTCTATTGTAATAGTTATGTATATATACAGTATGCCTTACCTGATTTATCGACCATTACCCGCCGGGAATGCATATGAAATTGCCTTTCCGCGTCGTTCGCCGATTTTCCGAAAAAGTTGAAGAACCGCTTTCCGGGCGAAAACGCCTCTTGCGTCGGGCGGATCGAATGCTGTATAATTAACGGCTTATGGTTGGACTTATGGATTTGGGTACCACAGTGTAGATATTTTTCACCGGCGGACGGCGAAGGCTGCTTGCCGGTTTTACTTTTGTCAGATTTTTTTACGGCCGGAGGTGAAAATCCCCCTGAGCCCCGTTATCTGTGGATTTATTCTCGCGGAGGTTGTATTGCCATCATGTATTTTCTAGGAATTGATGTCGGCAGCCTGTTTGTCGGGGCTGTCCTTGTCGACAAGAACAGCGCCGTCGTTAAAACAGCGTACGAACGCCATAGCGGCGAACCGGTAAACACCGTTCGGAATATCCTCGCGGATTTCCCCATTGCAAAAATCGTCTACGCCGTCCGCACCGGCTCCGGCGGCGGCGGCCTTGACATGCTTGGCGGCGATTTTGTCGATCCCGTCGTCGCGGGCGTGGAAGGCGTCAAGCAGCTCATCCCCGATACCAGGAACATAATCCAGATCGGCGGCGGCTCGTTCAGCCTCACCAGGCTTGCCGAAAACGGCAGTTACCAGCAAAGTTCCATCAACTCCGCCTGCGCCTCGGGAACGGGCGCGTTCCTCGACCAGCAGTCCCTCAGGCTCCAGGTGCCGCCGACGGAACTTGGCGAGCGCGCCATGCGCTACGACAAGCGGCCGCCGGCAGTCGCGACCCGCTGCGCCGTCTTCGCCAAATCCGACATGATCCACCTGCAGCAGGAAGGGTTTACCGTCGACGCCATCGCCGCCGGCCTCTGCGCCGGCCTCGGCAATTCCACCGTCGACGGCCTTCTTGGCGGCCGCGCCCTTTTGGGGAAGACCGCCGTCATCGGCGGGGTCGCCATCAACCCCGTAGTCGTCGGTTCGGTCCGCGAAAAGCTCGGGGTCGAGGTGGTTGTGCCGGAGGATCCGCAACTTATCGGCGCGTTCGGCGCGGCGATGGTCGCCATGACGCGCTATGCTCCGGAAGAGCCGATCATGGTCGATTTCTCCTTTGTCAGCCGCGACGCGACACAGGTCAGGAAACGCGAGGGAAAAGGCGATCTGCGTCCGGCCCTCGAATTGAAATTGTCCACCTACCCGGATTTCGAGTGGCACGATCATTGGGTCAACGAAGACGGTTCGGAAATAGCCATCGTCACCCCGAGAAGCGGCGAAATCACCGTCTCCTTCGGTATCGACATCGGTTCCACCTCCACCAAGGCGACCTTCCTCGACCGCGACAACCAGGTGGTCGGCTGGATCTACCGCAAGACCGCCGGAAACCCCATCAAGGCGGTGCAGCTGTTGTTCAAGGCCGCCCGCGAGATGGAGGCGAAAGGCGGATTCCATTTCGATATCAAGGGCGTCGGTACCACCGGTTCAGGCCGGAAAATGATCGGAGAACTCGTCGGCGCGGACATGGCCACGAACGAAATCACCGCCCATGCCACGGCTGCGGTGTTTATCGATCCGGAAGTCGACACCATCATCGAGCTCGGTGGCCAGGACGCGAAGTTCACGCAGCTGCAGAACGGCATGGTTTACAATTCGATCATGAATTATGTCTGCGCGGCTGGGACGGGCAGCTTTATCGAGGAGCAGTCCCTGAAGCTGGGCATCCCCCTCGGGGAATACGCCGACCGCGCCATGGGCAAGCCCTGTCCCTTGACCTCCGACCGCTGCACCGTGTATATGGAGCGCGACCTCGACCTTCTCCTCGCCAGCGGCTGGAACAAGGACCAGGTGGCGGCCGCGGTTCTGCATTCCGTGCGGGACAATTACCTCAACAAGGTCGTGGGCGGCCTCTACATCGGCGATCACGTCTATTTCCAGGGCGCGACCGCCAGGAACAGGGCGCTGGTGGCGGCTTTTGAGGTCGAACTCGGCAAGGAAATCAAGGTAAGCCCGTACTGTCACCTCACGGGGTCCCTCGGCATGTGCATCCTCGCCAATGAACGCATTCCGGACGAAAAGAAATCCGCCCGTTTCAAGGGACTGGCTTTTGCCGACGCGGAGGTGGTGGTGGATTATGAGACATGCGAACTGTGCCATAACCGCTGCAACCTTTCCCTGATCCGTTCCGACGGGGAAACACTCGCCTGGGGCCTTAAATGCGGACGCGACTATGGGGAACAGAAAGTCAAGGTAAGGGAGAACCCGACCTACGAATGGTGGAAACAGCGTTATAATTCCTGGCTCACCACGGGATCTTCCGAGGGCGGCAAAAAGGGCGGGCGCGGCAAGATCGGCATTCTTCAGAGCCTTGGCACCTATGGTTATTATCCCTTCTGGCGCGCTTTTGTGGAGAATCTCGGCTTCCAGCCGGTGCTGTCCTCGCGCACAAGCGAAAAGACGATCCACGACGGAACCGAAATCACTTCGGCCGAGTACTGCGCTCCCGTCGTCGCCAGTCATGGCCATGCGGTTGAAATGCTTTCCGGCGACAAGGTGGACTGGCTGTTGGTGCCGCACATGTTGAGGGAACCCACCTCCGCCGGTTTCACTGACGCGCACTTCTGCTGCTATGTCCAGTCCCATCCCGGCGTCCTCAAGGCCGCGGCCGGGTTGCGGGGCAGAGAAAAGATCCTTTCCCCTGTCATCCAGTTCAACCGTCCGGTTCAGGAACAGGCCAAGTCGCTGGCGGAAGGCCTGGTCCAGCTCGGGGTCGGCGAGCCCGAAATTGCCCGTGCGCTTTCGGCGGCGAAGGATGCGCAGGCGAAGTTCGGCAGGCGCTCGCTGGAACTCGGCAGCGAGGCCCTGGAGTGGATTGAGAAAAACGACTCCCTCGGCCTTGTCTGCATCGGCAGGCCGTACAATACTATTGACGCGGGGCTGACCCTGGACATCCCGCGCAAAGTCGCGGCGATGGGATACCCATTGATTTATCAGGACATGTTGCCGTTCGACCTCAACTCCATCCTGCCGGAGTTTTCAAACATGTATTGGCACTATGGCCAGAAGATCCTGGCCTGCGCCCAGTATGTGGCGGATCATCCCCGCCTTTTCGGCGTCTATTTCACCAATTTCATGTGCGGCCCCGACAGCTATATCATGACCTATTTCAAGGAAATAATGCGTCGCGCCGGCAAGCCGTACCTCTGTCTGCAATTCGACGGCCACGGCGCCGACGCCGGATATCTGACCCGTGTCGAGGCCGCGCTGGAAAGCTTCCATTCCTGGTCGAAGATCGACAGGCCGGAAGTGGTGGCCGTGGCGGATTAGAGCATTTTAAGAATTTCCGTGACAATAAGGAGTTAGCCGCTTCCGGACGCTTGCGTGACTTCCAGCGCCTAACTCCGATTATCACAAAATTTCTTGAAATGCTTTGGAAGAAATGGATCCGAGCTTTGCAACACGCGGAATTCATCATGATGATGCGCGAGGGGCAATCACCAGCCAAACAGCACAAGGACAAAAGTATGACGCAAATTCCCCCGTTCAACACTCATGCATCGGACCGGATCGATACCGTCCAGGTCCCTGTTCGTACGCTTTATACCGGTTCGGAAATGCCCGCGATCGGGCTTGGCACGTTCGGGAACGACCGATATGCGCCGGAGCGGGTAGCGGAAGCGGTACACGGAGCCTTGGAAGTCGGCTACCGGCTCATCGACTGCGCCGCCGCCTACCGCAACGAGAAAGAGATCGGCGCAGCCATACAGTCGGCCCTGAATGGCGGGGTGAAGCGGGAAGAATTGTTCGTCACGTCGAAGCTGTGGAACGACAAGCACGCTCCCTCCGATGTGATACCCGCGCTGGAGCAATCCCTGTCCGACTTGCAGCTCGATTATCTGGACGCCTATTATATCCACTGGCCGTTCGCCAATACCCACGCGCCCGGAGCCGGCCCGGAGGATCGGCACCCGGACTCCAGGCCGTACGACCATCAAGGTTATATGGCGACCTACCATGAGCTGGAAAAGGCGGTCGACCGCAAGTTGATCCGTCATATCGGCACGTCCAACATGACAATCCCCAAGCTTGACCTTGTACTTCCCGACGCGATCATTCCCCCGGCCCTGAACCAGATGGAAATGCATCCCGCATTTCCCCAGCCCGACCTTTTCATCTATCTTTTCGAGAAAGGGATTGTGCCGGTGGCGTTCAGCCCCCTGGGTTCGCCTGAACGCCCGGAAAGGGACACTGCGTTGGATGACGTCTCCGTGCTGGACAACCCGCTTATCAGGCGCGTTGCGGAGAAGCGGGGCGTCCATCCCGCCATCATTTGCCTCAAGTGGGCAGTGCAGCGTGGACAAGTTCCGATCCCGTCGACGGTGAAGCGGGAGGAATACGCCGCCAACATCAAGGCGGTATGTTCAGACCCTCTCGATGAAATTGAAATGCGCATTGTCGGCGGCGTGGATTCCAACTGCCGCCTGATCAAGGGACAGGTTTTCCTATGGGAAGGCGCGGAGTCATGGCGCGACTTATGGGATGTGGACGGCAATATTCCGGGTGTGGAGGGATAGACCGATGCGCATGGTTGCCATGGCTGGGAGGGTGACTGTTTTTCTTGCGGCTTGCATCCTGTTCTTCGGGGCTGCCGATTTCAGCCTTGCGGCCGATGCGTTGAAATTGAACCTGACGCGGGTGGCTGTCACCCTGGACCGGGACGGAAATGCCGTGCTCCAGGTCGAAGCGCCTGAAGCGGCGCTTCCGGACGGCGACAACAATCCCGGCGAAGTCGAGGCGACCCTTGTGCTCTTTGGCGTCGTCGGCGGCGACAACGCCGCAAAGGCAAAAAATATCGCCACCCGGTTCGACCCGCGGGAAAGGGTTTTCATCATAAATGCGGACCTGCCGAACTACGGCGCCAGAATCCGGGATCGCCTTGAATTCCCGCTTGCGGAACATTCCGAGATTATCCACCAAGGCGACGGGTATCTGGTCGCCACCCATATCAGGCCGAGCCTGGGCAAGAATGCCAGGATCAACTACACCACCCATTACTATCTTCCCGAAGGGGCGGACGACGTCAGGTGGGACAACCAGAACAATGTGATAACAATGAGCATCCGCGAAGCAAGGCCTATGCCTCCCGGCAAGCCCGTGCATCCCGAATTCGGCTATGAGCCAAACCGCGGGGACCGGGGTTCCGTCCGCGACCATAATAGGCAAGGTCCGCATGGCGGCGACGTCTCCCTCAATGGGCGCTGGGAAATGCGGATACCGCTTGAACCAGGCACGGGCAGGGGACGGAACAGGGAAGTGTCGGTGGCGGCCATGTTCCGGCCGGGCGGCGAATCGTACAACGGCGAAGTGGTCGCAGATTTCACGGCGATGACCGGCCATCACTTCACGGCGCAGATCGTCAGCTGCCTGGCGCGGGCCGGCAGGGTCGAATTTGTCGCCGAAGGGCCCGGACAAACGTCAAGCGGCCTTCCCGTCACCTTCACCATGCAGTTCCGGGGAAGGCTCGACGACGGTGCGCTTGTCGGGGACGCCTACTGCACTCTGGGTTCCGATGCCGTCGCAGCCGAATCCTTCAACCTGCCGCTGCGCCTGGAACGCATGTCGCGATAGATGCCGTTTCGGCGCGTTGCGTTGGCGTTGTTCCTATATTCCATTCGGCTTTTTCCTTCTCATGGCGTCGCATAGGCGTGAAAAGGAAAATTGTCAACGCCTTCTGTGGTTCAGCCTGCTCACACCTTCTTTTGCCTCGTCCATTAACAGTGCCTGCTCGCCTGTCAGGCGTTCATGGTAGCCGAACGCCCACACGGCGCGCTTGTACGACGCTTCGGCGTCACCGAGATTTCCCGCAGCCTCCAAGCGCTCCGCCGACTCGAGGGAGCGTTCGCCTATTTCGACAAGGCTGAGATTGGCGCTCATGTGGCCGTGCTCCTCTTCCGTGCAGCCGGAAAGGACGGCGAGGCAGAGCATTGGAAGGAGTGGCAAAAAGAATTTTCTCACAGACGATTATTTCCACAGTGAATTGGTCAGCGTCATTTCCTCAAAACGGGTGGTGAAGGAAGACTGCTGGGGGCTGCAGGCGTAAAAGCCGATCCTGGCTGAACTCAGGTCGGCATGCATATGAAATATCCGCATCTGGGAATATTCCTCGCCGTCGATCGAATTCTCGAAAAGAAAGTCCGGTCCCTTGCGGCTGACGCGGTAGTACATGGAATTGTGGTCCGAATCGACCCTGGTGGTCGTCCAGTCGGAATAACCGAAGCTGGTCACCACGCTGCCGAGGTGGCTGTAATGGCTGTTTTCATACTCGGTGGACGCTTTGGCCCAGTTCTCTTCGTCGACAAGGAGGAAAAGCCCGCCCTGGTCGTACAGTTCCTCGGGATAAAATTCGACTTTGACGGAAAGGGTGAAGTCCGCCGGCATGGGCATGAGAAACGCGTGTCCGTTGTGGCGGCGAAAACCGTAGTGGGTGCGCTGCCAGAAATCGGTGTCGGGTTTGGTCTTCAATTCGACCACACCGTCTTTGATGCTGTACTCTTCCGGCGGATTGAACCATTTGAAAGCGGAAAAAATGTTTTCGGATTCAGTCATGGCATTTCTCCCAATCGATGTGCGATAACGAACAAGCGTTCGTCCACATATATAGTATACGCAATGAGCGGCAATGGCAATACCGTGAAAAGGTATGGAATGGCTTCGCGTTTATTTTGACAGGTCGCGCGTATCCGGCCTCGGCCTGGGCTGGGTCTGGCTCCTGCCGGGCTGGCTGCCGGTGTTTCTGCCGTCGACCGGGCGGTTTGCGCCCGTGCCGGCGGGAACCCTTGTATGTGAGCCTGTCGTTTTTTGCTGTGCCGTCCGGGTCGAGGATCTGTGTACGCTGGATGTGCTTGTCTTTTTCATGCTGCCTGTCGGGGGGCGGGTGCCACTGCCCTGAGGGACTATCATTCCCGCTTCGGGAATTTTGTTTTGCCGCATTTGTGCAAGCATGCGCTGGGCCTTCAGCCAGTCGCTATGGGTCGCCGCATCCTGCAGCTGTTTCATCGCTCTGGCAAGAAGACGCTGCGAGACGTCGTCAAGGGCGAGGAACTGCACGTGCAGGCGCTTTATCATCCCTTCGTGCTGCTGCGGGTCGAGGTTGTTGATGTCAACGATGGACCCCAGCAATGTTGCCGGCGGGTGGCCTTCGACAAGGGGAGTGGTGAAGCGGATAAAATCGCCGACGCTGAACTGGTAGGAACTCGGAGTCTCTATGCATCCGCCGCCGAGGCTCAGGTCGACGACCCTGCCGGGCCGGACCGCGCCGATTTCCTTGTCCAACTGGGCAAGCGTATAGTTCGCCGAGGCGGCGGTGGAAATATGCTGGAAATCGACTTCAAGCATAATGCCAAGGCGCACCGAATCGCGTTTCCTGACTTCCCAGGCGTTTTTCCACACTCCCAGGCGGCAGAACGGCATGCTTCCCCCGACAATGCCGAGGACGTAGCTGGTGAACGCCATGAGGGAAGGGCCTGTCTCGAAATTGCCTTCAACCCGCAATCCGGGTTCGAGCGAACTAAGGAGAAGCGGGTTGTTCGCAGGGAGCGAGACGTTGATGAACTGCATATTGTAATTCATGACCAGGCATTCGTAGTTGTTTTCAACGCCTTCAAAGGAGACCTTGAGGATGGTGCCCGGCTTCAGGGTCGCGTCCATGAGGTCGATCATGGCGGCTGCGGCCTGGACGTCTGCGACGTTCTTGGTTTGGGCGACCAGTTTTTTGAGATTCTTCTCTTTCGCCAGGGCGCTGGTGTCCTTGGGCGGCGGAAAATAGAAGCACTCTATGCGTGCGGCGAAAAGCTGGTCGAAAGTGCTTTCCAGAATCGGTTTGAGGCGCGTCTTGAAAGTATCGTGCACCATCACGGTAGCGGCGGGATCGATCCTGGTGTAATTTTCAAAAACGAAATTGAGCCGTTCGTAGTCTTCGTCATTGCCGCCGCGTTTGAAAAGCAGCTTTTTGGCCAGCAGAAGGTCGTTCTGGCGTTTCAGCCTTTTAGCCTTGGCCTGGGAGCGCTGGTATAAAACAACGACCACGATGATTGCGGCGATAATCAGGATCAAGGACACCATGATGGTCGGGGACATAAGCACCTGTTGCGGCGGCGGCAAACGGTACTGCAAGTCCATGGTGGCTGCCAGGGGTAGCCCGTTAAGAGGAATCATCATATGTACTGTATGTCCGTTTTTTGAAGTTTTTAAAATTACTGCCGCACTCGTGATAGTATACCAATTGATCCACAAGCCGACAAGAAGTAATGCAAAAAGGTTATATCGTTTCTATTGGCACAACTGTCAGCTATTACACAGTGCGGTCATTTCCGCTTCGTCAATGACCGTAACCCCCATTTCCCGTGCCTTGTCCAGCTTGCTACCGGGACTGTCGCCGACGACAAGATAGTCGACCTTGCGGCTCACCGTACCCGCGACCAGGCCTCCCGCCTTTTCGATCATGCGTTTGGCTTCGGCACGGCCGAGGGTCGGCAGCGTCCCGGTGATGACAAAGACCTTGTTCGCCGCCTTTGACCCGCTCCCGTCGCCGTCTCCGCCCGCCGATGTGTCGTTGACGGAAACGCCCGCCTGCCTGAGGCGGTCGAGCATGTCGCGGTTGCCCGGATCGCCGAGGTAATCCTTCAATGACGCCGCGGCGACCGGGCCGAGCGTGCGCTTGATCTGGCTCGATCCCATCTCCACCAGCGACAGTTCCTCAGCGCTTGCGGCAAGAAGCTTGTCGATGGTTCCGTATGCCCTGGCGACGGCCTCGATCTTCTTGGCTCCGAAATTGGCGAGGGACAGGCTTTTCAAATACATTTCCAGCGCTTTTGCGTCCTTGCCGTAGGGTTTTTCGTCAGGCGCGAGCTGGTCGAATTTTTGCCTCAGAGCCGCCGCTGAACGGTTGCCGAGGGTGCGGTAACTGGTGGATTCGCCCATGGAAACAGCGCTGATTTCAGCTTCCGCGGTCTGGTCGAGGTTGTCAAGGGTTTTGAAATGGCGCGCCAGTATCTGGGCCGCCGTTTCGCCGACGTCAGGGATGGAGAGGGCGAATAGTAGTTTGGCAAGGCCACGCTTCTTTGACGCCTCGATGGCGCTCAGGAGGTTTTCGACAGATTTTGTCGCTTCCGACTCGTTGCCCGCGCCGGAGAGGAGCGCCTGTCCCGCCTTGGTCATCGGCAGCAGTTTATCCCTGGTCAGCGTGTAGATGCCGGAGACATCCTTGACAATGTCGTGCTCAAGCAGCCAGTCGACCACCGCCGGCCCCATGCCTTCGATGTCCATGGCGTCGCGGGAGGCGAAGTGGACGATGCGGGCGAACAGCTTTGCCGGGCAGCCGGGATTGGGGCAAAACCGCAGCACGGATATCCTGCCGTCCGGCCCCTTGTTTTCCGTCGTCACCGACTCGTGGTCGCAGGCGGGGCAGGAGTGGGGCATGGCGTAGGATTCCGCATTCGCCGGACGTTTTTCCTTCACTACTTCGTAGACCTGCGGGATGATCTCGCCCGCCTTTTCGACAAGCACACGGTCGTGGATGCGGACATCTTTCTCGGCAATATAACTTTCATTGTGCAGGCTGGCGTGGGTGATGGTCGAACCGGAGAGGAACACCGGTTCCAGGTCCGCGACCGGCGTCAGGCGGCCGAGCTTGCCGACCTGGACGCGGATGTCCTTGACAACGGTCTCTGCCCGGTCCGGCGTGAATTTATACGCCACCGCCCAGTTCGGCGACCGTGCGCCAAGGCCAAGCCTCTGCTGCTGGGCGAAAGAGTCGAGCTTGATCACCAGGCCGTCAGTGTCGTATGGCAGGTCGTGGCGTTCAACATCGATCCGGTCCCGGAAGGCGAGTATTTCATCGACGGTCGAACAGAGCTTGTTCAGAGGATTGACCGGCAGTCCCCACTGGACAAGCTGGGCCAGCGCCGCGGACTGGCCGGTGATGCCTATTTCCTCCGGGTCGATGACCTGGTAGAAAAAACAGTGCAGGTTGCGGGAGGCGACAATGCTCGGGTCAAGCAGCTTGAGGCTGCCCGCCGTGGCGTTCCTTGGGTTGGCGAAGACGCGGTCCGCTTCGGATTCTTCCTGCTCCTTCACGAGGCGGGCGAATTCTTTCCGGGGCATGTAGATTTCCCCGCGGAACTCGACCACCCCGGCCGGAATGTTCCTGCCCGACAGCTTTGCCGGGATCGCCTTGATCGCCTTCAGGTTGGCGGTGACGTCTTCCCCGGTCGTTCCGTCTCCGCGTGTAGCGCCGCGGTGCAATGCGCCGTCGCGGTAAAACGCGGTGAAGGCGACGCCGTCGATTTTCAATTCCACCGTAAAAGCCGCTGTGCCGGCGTCGCGCAAGCTTCCTTCGACCCTGCCGACGAACTTCCGGATCTCATCCGCCGAATAGGTGTTTGATATGGACAGCATGGGAACGGCGTGTCGGAACGGCTGGAACGCGTCCTTTTTGGATTTCGCGGCGGGAATGACTGCGCCGACCTTGTGGGTCGGGCTGTCGGCGAGGTCCCATTCGGGATGGCGCGACTCGATCTCCCTGAGCTCGGCGAACAGGCGGTCGTAATCGTCGTCGGAAATTTCGGGCGTGCTTTTATTGTAATACAGGTCGTCATGGCGGCGTATCTGGTTGCGGAGTTCGTCAGCCTGCATCAGGTCGGAATCGAACAGGGAGCCGGACGGTTTTTTGGACATTGTTGAGGATCGCCCTTCCAGTAGGAGGTTCTTAAACCACAGAGGACACGGGGATCACGGGGTTTTTGCAACCGCCATGTCATCCGTGTTACCTGTGGTAAAAAAACACGTTTATCCTCACCCGATCACCTTAAAGCATTTTAAGAAATTCTGTGATAATTGGAGTTAGGCGCTGGAAGGAGCGCTGTGACTTTTCGCCGGTAGTTTGGCGAAATGTCACGCAAGCGACCGGAGGCGACTAACTCCTTATTATCACGAAAATTCTTAGAATGCTCTACGCAAAACGGATGACGGCGTAATTCTTTTTGCCTTTTCTTATCACCATCGCGGTCGGGCTGGCAAGGTTCGCCGTGTCGACCGTCATGTCGGCGGACTCGACCGGGCGGTTGTTGATATACGCGCCGCGCTGTTCGATGGAGCGGCGGACGTCGTTTTTGCCTTTCCACAGCGGGGTGGCGGCAAGAAGGTCGACGACGCCGAGGCCGGCGGCGAGTTTGTCCTTTTCCATCTCGACGGAAGGCACATCGGCGAAGATGCCGGAGAGGTCCGAATCGTTCAGGTTGTCGATCTCTTCGCCGAAGAAAATGCGGGTCGCTTTTTCCGCCGATTCGAGGCCGGCGCTGCCGTGGACGAATTTCACCACTTCGGAGGCGAGCGTCTTTTGCGCGGTGCGCTTTTCCGGATGTTCCTGCACTTCCTTTTCCAGCCCGCGTATCTCGTCCATGCCAAGGAAAGTGTAATATTTGAGGTAGTCGACGACGCAGACGTCCTCGGCATTCATCAGGAACTGGTACATCTGGTAGGGGCTGGAGATGTCAGGGTCGAGGTAGACCGTGCCGCCGAGCGACTTGCCGAATTTCTGCCCCTTGGAGTCGGTGACGAGGGGGATGACCATGCCGAACACCTGGGCCGATTCCGCTTTTCGCACCAGGTCGATACCGGCCGTGATGTTCCCCCACTGGTCGCCGCCGCCGCATTGGAGCTTGACGCCCATCGTCTTGTAAAGGTGGAGATAATCATAGGCCTGGAGGATCTGGTAGGTGAATTCGGTATAGCTGACGCCGTCTTCCGCTTCCATGCGGCGTTTCACCGATTCCTTCGCCAGCATCTCGCTGACTCGGAAGCGCCTGCCGACATCGCGCAGAAAGTCCAGGAACCTGAACTCGGACAACCAGTCGTAATTGTTGACCATGACGGCGGCGTTTTTACCGCAGTCGAAATCGATGAGTTTTTCCAGTTGGCCCCGTATGGCTTTCACGTTTGACTGGAGGGTGTCGGCGTCGAGAAGGTTTCGCTCTGTGCTGCGCCCGGAGGGGTCGCCGATGGCTCCGGTGCCGCCGCCGACCAGGACGACGGGGCGGTGGCCCAGTTCCTGCAGGCGGCGCATGGTGACGATGGCGAAAAGGTTGCCGATCTGGAGGCTCTTGAATGACGGATCATACCCGATATAGAAGGACACCATTTCCTTTTCGAACAGATCGCCGAGGGCCGGATCGGAGAGGGTGTTGACTATGCCGCGTTCTTGGAGCGTTTCCAGGGTGTTCATCAAACTTTTCCTTTTTTCATGACAGACGGATGACCAAAAGATTATCGGCTGCTGGCAGCCATGAAAAGAAATGATATGCATTGAAATCGCATCGGCAATGTAAAAATCGAAATTGCATACATTTACGTGTCATGGAGACAGACTTTGCGGAAAACGGAGCGGTTTTTTAATGGAACCATTAAAAGAAACGGCCGCTAGGCGGAAAGTATATGGGGAATGCCATTCTTGGAGGATCACGTGGCGGCATTAGGGAACTATACCAGTTTTCTCGGGCTTGACCTGGGTTCATACGCAGTCAAGGCGGTCGAAATCAAGCGCCGCCGGGGCGCCCTCTTTGTCAGCGGGTATGCCTACGAACCGGTTATGGACCCGAACAATTACGCCGAAGCCATCCGCGCCGCCGTAAAGTCCGGCGGCCTCAGGGGTGAGTGCGTATCCATCGCCGTCAGCGGCAAGGGTACGCTTGTCGACGCCTTCGACCTTTTGCCGGGTGTGAACATCGAGGAGGAAATCGCCAAACGCATCAGCAAGGTAATCGCCGAGGCGGGAGACGATCTTCTCTACGACTGCGATGTGAGGGAAGGAGACGCGGGGTCGGCGCAAAAAGCCATTCTCGTCGCCGCCCGCAAAAGCGAACTCGAACCGCGCCTCGCCGTCCTGGACAAGGCCGGACTCCGACCCGCCGTCGTGGACAGCGAACTTGTCGCGATTGCGAACGCCTATGAAACGGCAAATGCGGGAGGTCTGTTCCTGCCGGTCGGACAGGCGGTCGGCCTGGTGGATTTTGGCGCAAGCAAAACCCTTATGGCTTTCATGGACGGCGAACGCTCCCTCTTCCGCGAATACCCGGTCGGCGGCAACTCCCTCACGGAACTGCTGGCCTGCCGTCTCTCCGTGGGGCTGGACGAGGCGGAAAGCCTGAAATGCCGCCTCGGGAACGACATGGACACGATCAAGGATGTTGTCCACTCCGGTCTTGAGGAGGTCGCGGCGGAAATCCGCAGGACTGCCGATAAATTCGAGAAAAGAGGCGGCAAACGCCCGGATCTCATGCTGTTGTCCGGCGGCTTGGCCGGATTTCCCGGAGCGGTGCCGGTGTTGTCCCGGCTGCTCCGTTCCGAAGTAAAGGTTTTCGATACCTTCGGCGCGGTCGAAGCAGACATGTATGATGCGAAATTTTTACATCAGTACGCCCACGAGTTCCCGTTGGCGTTTGGCCTTGCCTGCCGTCTGGCAAGTTGAAAGCTGGAGCTGCATGACAGGTGACGAACTGATCAAAATCAACCTTATGCCTTCCGGAACGCCCGCGCCGCGGGGGAAGTCCGGATTTGGCCTGCTCTCCTGCCTTGTCCTGCTTTTGCTGCTCGCGGTGCTTGCCTATGCTGGCTGGCTCGGTTACCAGGAATTTTCCCGCGTGTCGACAGGCGACGGCGCAGGGGATTCGAGCGGGACTGCCGCGACTGGGGAAGATGCGGCCGGCGCAGAGGCAAAGTCCATGGCCCAGACTGAGCCAGGTATTGATTCGGACCAGTCCGCCGCTACCGGAATGGGGACAAAAAGCGAATCGGGCGCGGCGCCTGAGGACACTCAACAGCAAGATACGCCCGCCGGTCCATGGGTAGGCGCACAATCAGCGAAGGAAGAACAGAATACCGGTGATGAACCAGCCACCGAAGAGCTTGCGGGGCAACCTGACGCAGAGGCAGCGCCCATCCTGGCCGACCGCTTTCAGCCGCTGGCCGACGAGCTGTCCAGGTGCCTGGAGGAAATGCGCCTCGCCATGGATGTCGGCAATTATCCGGCTGCGGCGGCCATCGGCATCAAGGTCCTGGAGGCGCTTGCCGAGGTCGGCGAAATGCCCGTCATCCTCCAGCAGTTTGTCGACGAGATCGTCTGGCTGCGCGGGATGGCGCTACAGATCCAGGAACGGGAGGACGACAAGCGGCGGAACGTCGCGTTCGACCTTCTGCCCATCCGCCTCGAGGGCGTCATCTGGTCTCCCGAAAAAAGCCTCGCCTTTGTCAATGGAACGACCCTCGCCGTCGGCGATCCCGTCCCAGGGCTCGAGGTCGTCCCGCCCCCGATTGTGGAGGAAATAGGCCGCGACAGGGTGCGTTTCCACTATCGCGGCAATACCTTTGAAAAGAAGGTCGAGTTGTTTGGAGAATAAGCCATGCGCAACCGGTCATTTGTAGATGCCTCACTGAGGTTGGCATGCGTCACGGCGCTTGCTTTGTCGGCGCTGGCGGCTTCCGTCGTCGCGGAAGACGCACTGTCCCTCCTGCGTTACAAGGACTGCCGGGACGCAAGAATCAACCTTACCTACCACGAAGCGCCGCTCAGGCAGATCCTCACCGACCTCGAACGCATGCGCGGCAAAACCAACATAAAAATCCGGGCCGAAAATCCGGAACAGGAAAACAAGGTCCTCAGCCAGCCGGTCAGTATCGCCGTCTCCGGTATTCTTTGGGATACTGCCTTGTCGTATCTCGCCGACCGCCTTAGTCTGTCCATCGACCGGCGAAGGGAAAAGGACGGCCTGATCTTCCTTGAAAAAATCCCGGCATTCAGCGCCGTTCTCAACGGCGTCGGTTTCGGAGCGGCTGTCGCTGAAATCGCCCGTTTCGGCAATGCGAATGTGGTTTTCTCGCCGGCGGTGGATACGGCGAAGCCGGTGCACATCACCCTGAACGACGTCCCCTGGCCGCAGGCCATCGAGACCGTTCTCAAGGCGCACAACTGCGTGATGCTTGAGGAAGAGTCCGGCATCATGCGTGTCGCCACCGTCGAAGAGGCGGGGGTACGGAGGGAAACGCGGTTGCGCCCTCTCAGGTTCATCGTGCCGGAGGGCAAATTGTCCCTCGAAAACCTATCCGCCGCGGTCTATCCGGAAAAGGACAAGAAGGAGCAGGGCCTGCCGTCCGCGAGAACGGCGGCCGAGATTGTGAAAATCCTCGAAAACGTCCAGTCCCGCCACGGATCCGTCGCCTACGAACAGCGCACCAATACGCTGGTTCTCACCGATGTGCCGGAGAAGGTGCGGGAAATGTTGCGCATCATAGACACCTTCGACGTTCCCGCCCACCAGGTGTTGTTGGAAACGGTTTTCGCGTCCGTCGACGGCAATGCCAATTCATACCCCGACGTCAAATGGGACTTCGACACCTCCTGGCGCGGCGAAAAATGGGACGGCGAGCCCGTGGATTCGTTGTCCAGGACCGGCGTCATGAACCATGACGCCTTTACCGCGTTCCTTCTCAATGCGCGGCAGGACCAGTGCGTCAGGATCCTCCAGGCTCCGCAGATGCTGGTGATGGACGGGGAAGAGGCGTCCGTATTCGTCGGCGATTTGCGCCAAAAGTCCGTCGCCGACATCACCGGGGAAATCACCGATGAAAAGAGCAGGGGCGTACTGCTCGGCAGCAGCATGAGCGTAGTTCCCATCGTCTATCCCGGCACAGACAGGGTGGTGTTGGAAGTCTTCCCCGTGCAGACGGGAGAACCCATTATCGACAGAAAACAATCGGGCGAATTGTCCATAGAACTGCCGGCACGGCTCAACGTCAAGGCCGCCAGGACGCGCATGGTGCTTCGCTCCGGCGAGACCGGCGTGATTTCCGGGCTGTTCGACCAGTTTGACGCCCGTGGCGTCGTGAAGGCGGCTTCGGATACCCTTGGCCTGATGAAAAAACCGTTCCAGAAGCCGGTTCAAACGGAGATCCGCCGCAACAATTTCTTCATGGTCACGCCGACCGTCATCGTCCCCGACTGCGGGGTGGAGTTCGACCAGGACGTTCAGGCGGCGCGCGAGTCGCTGGCTGCGGTGAGATAGCGGGAATCGACCGGGGCAAAGGCTTTTACTTTTAAGCTCGCCCGAATCAAAACTTGCGCCTGTCAACTTCTTTCGTATAATACAGCATCATGCCGAGAAAGAAGACTCTTCAAACCGTCAAGGAAACCGATCTCTATCATCCTCTCCAGGGTTGGCTGGAGGGGAACGGCTATATTGTCCATGCCGAAGTCAATGACTGTGACATTGTCGCGCGCAAAGGCGACGATGTCGTCATCATCGAAATCAAGCGAGCCATTAATCTCGACCTCCTTCTCCAGGCTGTCAAGCGTCAGCAGGCGTCAGAATCCGTCTATGTTGCCGTACCGGCGCCAAGGACGGCGGATAAGCGCTGGAACGAATTGCTGCGTCTTTTGAAGCGCCTGGAAATCGGCCTTCTCCTGGTATATCTCGACTCGATCCTGCCGAGGGTTGAACTGGCGTTTCATCCAGTGCGCCAGGAGCGGCGGCAGCAAAAAGCCGTCACCAAGGCGTTGTTGACGGAAATGTCGGGGCGCAGCGTCAATATGAATATCGGCGGCTCGACCCGCCGTCCCCTGATGACCGCCTACCGCGAGGAAGCGTTGACCGTCGCGGCGGCGCTGGAACAAAGCGGACCCGCATCGCCGTCCCTGTTGCGGAAATCCGGCTGCCCGGAAAAAACGGGCTCAATCCTCTACGCCAATTTTTACGGCTGGTTCGAACGTGTTTCGGCCGGGCAATACGCCCTGACGGAAAAAGGGAGGACCGCGCTCTCCGAGCACCAGGAACTGGTTGTGCGGATACGGTCGCGCTTGAAGGAATGTTCCTGATTCCAAAACCCGAGGCAAATCGGCTTATGAAAGCCTAGACAGAGGCGCCAAGGTTCTCTGGCGCCTCTGTCCAGCATTTTCTATTTTTAAATCAATCAGCCGACGAACATTGACAACTCCACATCACCCGTAATAAATACGGACATATACCTTTTCGAACTCCGTACTAGGGAAAGATAATCGGGGCTGGATTCGGCATCGTCGGCGACAATAAGTGCGCCAGGGCCAAGTCTACTCTCGATCAGGCCAAAAATCTCGGGATAAAGCGCCTTCGCTCCATCGAGGAGGAGGAAATCCACCGTTTTCGGCAAGTCTGTTCGCAAGGTCTCCAGCGCATCTCCTTCCCTGATCTCAACAAGGTCGATAAGGCCGCCGGCGGTCAGATTTTGCCTGGCCCTGGCCACTTTCGATGTTTCGAATTCGGTGGTAATCAGGTGGCCGCTACCATTATCGCGAAGCGCAGCAGCGAGAAATAGCGTCGATATGCCAAACGAAGTCCCGTACTCGACGACTGTCTGCGCACCGCTACTCCGTGCCAGCATGTACAACAACATACCTGTTTCCCGCGAAACGGCCAGCGGCAGATCCTTTAGCCGCTCATAAAAGTAAAGGTATTCGGTTTTGCTCTGTTTTAGACGCCTCACCTCCCCGTCGGACAAGCCGTCGGCAGGCTCCGCGTCCGATTTCTTAAGCAGGGAGTCCAAAAGAGAGGCAAGCGGTTCGGAATGGAGAATACTCATTGTAACGCCTTTCGTGGTTAGCCTACACGACCAGAAAAGGCGTAAAAAAAACGCACTTCCGGCCATGAAGGACGAATAAGTGCGTTGAGTGACGTTAACGCTTACGGATACCAATAATCGCATTTAAGCATATATGTAAATTTGATAAATACAAGAAAAATCCTGTGATTTTCGTAGCGCTACGCCAAATACAAGTCTGCCTTGCTGCTGTTGATCGCCGCGACGTATGGTTCGTCCAGATCCTTGTTGGTGATGACGCCGGCGAGGTCGTCGAGTCCGCAGATATGCGCCATGGCGGTCGCGCCGAATTTGGACGAGTCCGCGAGTATGTAGCATTGCTTGCAGCGTTCGAGAATCACCGACACCACTTCCGCCCGCATCATGTCGCGGTTGGTAAAGCCGGTTTCCAGGGTGAAGCCGTCCATGCCGAGGAACGCCTTGCTGAAGAAGGTGCTTGTGATGTTCTGTCGCGCCATCGCGCCGACGACGCTTTCACTGTCCGGCTGGTAGATGCCGCCTATGACGACGACCTTGGCGATGTCCCCGTTCCTGACTTGGCGGGCGACAAAGAGGTTCCCGGCCACTAGTTGGACATTTCTGCCCGCCAATTCCCGCGCCAGGAGCGCGTTGGCCGATCCCGATTCCAGGAACACCGTCTCCCCGTCCTTGACGAGCGCCGCGGCTTTTCTCGCGATGGCGCGTTTTTCTTCGTAGCGGATGCTCAGGCGGTGCCCGATGTTTTCCGATTCGAGAAGAGCCGCGCCGCCGTGGGTGCGACGGATAAAGCCTTCCTTCTCCAGCACGCTCAGGTCCTGCCTGATGGTGACGAGGGAAACGCCGGCCTGTTCGGACAGTTCCTGCACGCTCGCCTGTCCCGTCTTGGCAAGGCAGTTCAAAATTTCGGCGCGTCGCTTGTTCATAGCAGTACCTCCTTCATTCCTTCCGCAAGCAGCGTATTTTTGTAATCCTCGAGGTCTTCCTTATGGATCTGACCGATCCCGCCAAGGCAGTAGTCGAGCCCCAGCATATCGTATTTGTTCTGCCCCATCTGGTGGAACGGCAACAACTCGATAGTATTGACGCCCAAACCCGTCATAAGACGGGCAAACCCTTTAGCGTCGTCAAGGCCGTCGTTGTAACCGGGAATGACCGGGATGCGGTTCAACATCGCCTTGCCCACCGCGAGGGCGGACCGGATGTTTGCGATAACCGGCTTGTTGGAAACGCCTGTTCCGGCGAGGTGTTTCTTTTCGTCGTGGTGCTTAATGTCCAGGAGCAGAAGATCGGCCTTGGCCGCGACCTTGTCGAAAACATCCCGACCGGCAAAACCGTTTGTTTCCAGGGCTACATGAATGCCATGGCCGTGCAGGCTGTCGATAAGGCCGGCGGCAAAGTCACCCTGCATCAGCACTTCCCCGCCGGAAAGGGTGACGCCTCCTCCCGATTCCGCGTAGAAGTCCTTGTCCGTCAGGCAGGCTTTGACAATCTCCTCCGTAGTGTATTCCCTCCCCGACAATGTAAGCGCCTTCACCGCGCAGGCGGGAACGCACAGGCCGCAGCCGGTACAGCGGCTGTGATCTATCCTGATCCCGCCGGAGAACGCTTTGATCGCTTGTTCGGGGCAAGTACCTATGCAGTTGAGGCAACGGACGCATTTGTCCTTGTTCCAAAATACCTGGACGGCGGATCGGATCGACTCGGGGTTGGAGCACCAGAAACATTTCAGGGGACAGCCTTTGAAAAACACAGTCGACCTGATGCCTGGGCCGTCATGAATGCTGAATTTTTGAATATTGAAAACAATTGCCATGCTTGCGTGCTCCAGTCTTTTGCCCCTGAATTCTCAGTTATTATAAGCAAAGAAAAGGAAGAACGCAAATATTTAATATCAAACGCAAAATAAATACCTTCTAACGAAAGCAATGGATTAGTTACTAAAAAGTGTAAAAAAGGTCAAACAAGCGCGGTACAGGCAACGATAAGAAGCTGACAATAAAAAAAGCCCTGATAAACAGGGCTTATGTATAGGCTTGGCGGTGGAGAATACGTAACTGGTTTCTTACTCTTCGTTTGTCAGCCACCCCCGGTCATCGACTCCGACGCGGGTTCGCTGGCGCTCGTTGCCGGTGCGGACAATGGTGTCGGCGATGTCGTTCCTGGCCTGTCGCATTTCGGCTTGTGCCTGCGGGTCATCGCCGTAATATTCCTGAAGCTCCGGTTCGGCGTACTTTTTGACGTAATGGTCGGCCGACCGCGCAGCCTGCCGCCTTCCCTGGTTGGCGGCGAAGGAACCGAGGCAACCGGTAAGCAACACCGGCGTCGCGATGCAGGCGATGACAAAGGCTATTTTTATGCGCATAACTGTCTCCGTTTACCAAGTGCCCCCGAACTCTATTTGATCAATTTAAAGCGGTGACGGCAAGAAGAAAAGGACACGCTTACACCGGCCGGTTTTTCTCCTCCTCCCACAGTTTTTCCATTTGGCCAAGGTCCGATTCTATCTCGTCGAAGGATCTGCGGTGTTTCTCCACCCTTCCCGCCAACTCATCCGAGTATGTGGAAAGCATGTTGAACAGCTGCTCAAGGTGCTGCATTTGCGGGATGATTTTTTCCGCTTCCTCGTTCGAGACCTCGGCCAGGCGTTTCACTTCCTCGGTGACGACGGCAAAGCCCTTGCCGACCTTGCCCGCCCGCGCCGCTTCGATGCTGGCATTGATGGACAATAGTCCCGTCTGGAAGGCGACGGACTGGATTGTCTTGGAGATGGAGAGAAAGTCCCGGAGCGCTTTCGATGCGTTGTACACCGCTTCCTCCACCTGGGTGAAAACCGCCACATTGCCGCCGTATGTTTCTTTCATCGCGGAGATGCGGCTGTGGAGGGCGTCGAGAAGCCTGCCCGTTTCATCCTTCAGACGCTCCTCCACTTCGCCAAGCGCCTGTGCGTGCATGCGTTCCTTTTCATCCACTTCCCTCTGCGCCTTGGCGATAAGCTTGCGTTCCGAATCCCAGCGCTGGAAATAATGGCAGTTTTCCATTTTGTTCAGGCCGTTGAAGATCGCCACCGCCATCTGTTCACAGCTCTCGTAGCCGCAGGCGCGGCAGTTGAAAAGATCATCCGCCTTGAACTTGCCCATTTGCCGGAACAGGTCTTCGAGCTTATCTTTCGTGGGGAGGCGCACCGTGGTGGTCTTTGACAAATCCTTGTAGCGGCGCGGCGCAAGGTCGGCCGACCAAGTTTTTTCAAGCTCACGGCGCATCTTCCGGTCGGACAACTTTCGGGAAAGCCATTTCCAGCGACCTTCGAGCGCAGGGCCGCGGTTCGCCTGTTCAAAGGCATGGACGCGTTTGGTAATTATCGGCTCAAGGGCGTCAGGATGCTCGTCAGGGTTGGCGGAGCCGGGGCCGAGGTTGCAGCCGTAGCGGCAGCCGAGGCAGTCGACAACCTTGGGTGAAATCCCTTGTTTTATCTTGTCGGCCAAGCCCTTGAAATATGGATACACCACATCCGCGCCTTCGATGACGCGAATATCCCCTTTAAGGTCGGGCCGCCAGCGGGAGAGGCTTTTGGCAAGGCCTCCCGGGGTGGGGAACAATGCGCCGCGCTCGACCCCGGGATTGTCGAATTCGGATTCCTCAAAGCTTTCTATATGTATATCCCATGTTTCAAAACAGCGTTTGAGCGAATTGAAGGTGACGTTCAGGACCGGCGCCGCCAACTTCTCGAATTCGCGTTTCTTGGCGTAGCATGGCGAGAAAAACACCGCCTGGCAAAGCGAGAGTTCGGGGTTGGCTTTCTGGAACGCAGCCACGGCGTAGGCCACCGGGCTGTTTACGGGCGCGAGATACGGCAGGAGGTCCGGCTGGTACAGTTCGATATAGTTGACTATCGACGGGCAGGGCTGGCTGATGACCGTCTCGTCCCCGTTTTGTTCGAGATGCTTGATATAGCCCCATACCGCCAGTTCCGCCCCAAAGGAAACGTCGACGACCGCCTTCGCGCCGATGGAGCGCAGCCAGCCGGCCAGGCGTTTTTCCCTGTGTGGAAAATTGGATGCGACGGACGGTGCGAGGAAGGCCACGAACGGCGTACGATTTCGTACCATGGTCAGCCATTCGGACGTATCGTCGACCCCGTAGCGAGCGTTGTGCGGGCAGGCCCTGATGCATGAGCCGCAGCCGATGCATAGATCGCTGTCGAGGTTGACGTGGTCGCCTGATCCATTATTGCAGAATTTCACAGGACAGGCGGCAATACAGACATGGCAGTTGACGCATTTTTCCGAATCCACTGCGATGACGGGGTTGAGTGCTGGCATGTATGCAACGGCTCCGGCGCGTGATTGTTATATAAACTGTAGAAGAAAAAACCGGAAAATCGACAAATTCTCACTTTTGGGATTAGTGCAATTCCTGGCAGTTTTCGACGCTTCCTACGATTTTATCATCAACAGCAGCAATGTCAACCATTTATCAATACAGCGCTCCGCATGGGATATATGATTATTCGAAAGAAAATCTCGGCAAAACACGCTGATGCTTCAACGTTAATCGTATATTGTTCGGTTGGCAATCGTACAATTGTCAAAGGATCGACGGTTTAAAAGTACAAATGACTGTAATTGTCTCGAAGAGTGGACTTGTCCGGTTTGATTGCCGGACCGCTTTTTTTTAATGGGAGTCTTTTACGGTGGGATATTCGCCCATCCATGGCGAAAACAGGCAGCAGTTGCTTTGCTGTATATCGTCAATAAAGAAAATATGTAGGAGAGAGCCATGTCTTTGGAAAGTGCTAAGGTTTTTATGGAAAACGTGAGCAAGGATCCGGATCTTGCCCGCTCCATCAACGGCGCCAGCAATCCCGAAATTTTTTCCTATGCCAAGGCGAACGGCTGCGACTTCACTATCGACGAGTTGCGGCAGGTCTTGTCGCCGGACAATGGCTGAGCGGAAAAGTGCCCCTTCCTGAAGGCGGGGCCAAAAAGATGTTTGAAAACCGTGGCTGCATATATGTGGCCGCGGTTTTGTGTTTTCCCCCCGAACCCAACGAAAACCCCGCAACCATAAGAGATTGCGGGGCGTCTTAAAGGCGATAAGGCGGCTACCATGCATATCTGTCCGTCATGCGGGAGAGTTGAATTCCAGCCACTCCTGGGTCGATGCAAAACTCATGCCCAGGTCGTTCGGAACGCTCATGCCGTTTTTGCGCATGATGTCCTGCGAAAGGTGGTTGCGAACATTCTCCTGCATTTCAGGGGCTTTTTCCAGATCCATCTTGTCCAGCATCTCCATGAAATCCATTTCAGAATCAATGGTGCCGAATAGTGGAGATGCAACTTCTTGTTGGGCTTCTTCCCCCGACTCCTGCAAAATTTTCAGGGATTTGCGCCCGATTCTCTTCCCTGTGTTGTCCAGGTCCTCGAGGAAATTGCTTTTGATGGGATTGGGGTCGGAATCCAGCTTATTGATCGGCGCTTCCGGGTTTTCCGGATTCTCCGCCAACATTTGAGCAAGATTCTTCTGCCTGGACTCCTCGTCCTGGTCCTTCTGCAGCTGCGCCGCGACCGCATCCCGCCAGCCGTATGCGCCCTCGCGGAACGCGTCCTCAAGGATGTCCCGGCTGTTCGGGTCGAAAAGCTCTTCCTCGAGCTTTTTCGTCTGGTACTGCTGTTTCCTTTTCTCGTCCTGCTGTTCCTGCACGAGGGATTTCTCTTCGAACAACTGTTCGAAGACATCCGTCGCTTCGGATGCACCTTTTGCCTTGCTTTGGAGCAACGAGGTTAGCGATTCCCCAAAGCCTATGCCAGAAATTGACATAATAGAAACCTCTTTTCCGGAAAAAATAGCCGTCTTATCAGAAGTATCGGCAATAATACGCCGGTTTCTTCTCCTTGATTTGGTATAAACCGGAGAATAAGCAATTTTGTTGCTACTGGCGCGTTTTCCGGATATTGTTGAAATGGAAAATGCGGGTGCGGTTTTTTACCAAAATCCGATTACGGAAAGTGGAAAAGGAATGATGCGATTCAACAAAAAACAAGGGCATTTTCTCGGTGAGACAATCGCCCAATGGGAGCAGGACGGCACCATAAACGCCGAAACGGCCGGCACGCTGCGGGGCAGCTACGCCATCCGTTCCTTCGACTGGAACAGGCTGGCCAAATACTCCTTCATCATCGCCATAGTGTGCGCAATTATCGCTTTTTCCGCCATTGTCGCGGACGAGTACCTTGTCGAACTGCTAATGCATTATGTGGACATCCTTTTCAATTCCTCGGATGCGGCGCTGTCCCTGATATTCGGCATCATGGCGGCGGTGGTGTTTTACGCCGGATACGTGTGCAGGAAGAAATACCCGAAACGGCTCTTCAGCAACGAAGCCGTGCTCTTCTGCGCCGTCGTCCTTGCCGCGTCATCCATTGCCTTTTTCGGCAAGGCGGTCGATAGCGGAAGCGGGCATTTTTCCCTACTCCTGCTCATCGCCGCCGTGCTGTACGGCGTCATCGGGCTGGCGTTCAAATCTAAATTGGTATGGATATTCTCCCTGCTGTCGCTGGGAAGCTGGTTTGGCGCGGAGACGGGATATGTGTCCGGCTGGGGAGCGTATTTCCTCGGCATGTACTATCCGTTGCGCTTTGTCATTTTCGGGGCGGTACTGGTGGTCGTCGCCCTTGGCGTGATGCGTTCGCCGTCGGGCGTGCCGATTTTCAGGACGTCGAAGCCTTTTTCCGCTCCCGCCATGTCGGCGAACTTCCATTCGAGCTGGAACCAGGGTTCTTCCGGTTGCTTGACCAGGAAGCCGATCTTGACCTGCTCGCCCGCCTGGGCTATACCCGACAAACAGAACAACGCCAGCAATACCGCCAGAAAACCAGTACGATTTGCAGTCATCCGTATTCTCCTTTTCGTCAGGGAACCAAAATCCAACCACCCGCCCCCCTCACCAAACCTGGCGGGAATATTATTCGAATCGATGTGGAGGCATTGTAATACACTGCCGCAATTTGATTGGGCCTATGGGAAGAGAAACGATTAAACTCCACTGTCAGTATACAGCGTAATTTCATGCAATGGGGAAAAAAGGGGTAGTTTTTTTTATACTTCTTCAAAATAATCATCACAACTCACATACACAAAATTCCCTCGCCCCCTTGAGGGGGAGAGGGCCGGTGTGAGGGAGAAAAATCATAACTCCCGTCGATGAAGGAGTTGTGTTGTTGATGTTTTACCAGAATCGCCCGGAGACAACCGTCTTGGGGCGTTCGGGCGGTGCGGTCTTGACCATGTGTTCGGAAACGGCGAAAGCCAGTTCCAGCGTCTGCGACGCATTGAGGCGGGGATCGCAGGTTGTTTCGTACTGGCCGTTCAGGTCTTTGATCTCGTCGGAACCGCCCATGCATTCGGTGACGTTTTTCCCGGTCATTTCCAGGTGGAACCCGCCCGGATGGATGCCTTCGGCGCGGCAGACATCCACGAATATCTTGCATTCATGCAGGATGTCTGAATAATACCGCGTTTTTACGCCATTTTCATCCTGGCGCGGATTGCCGTGCATTGGGTCGAGCATCCAGATCACGGAATGGCCCGCATCCTTGATGTTGCGGATAAGCTTCGAATAGACGGCTTCCGCCCGGTTGACTCCGGCGCGGAGGATGAGGGTGATCTTGCCCGGTTCGTTCGCCGGGTTCAGCGTCTCCAAGAGACGTTCGAGATAATGCGCGTCCGCGCCGGGTCCGCACTTGATGCCTATCGGGTTGATGACCCCGCGCAGGAATTCCACATGCGGCGAATCGATCTCGCGGGTGCGCTCGCCGATCCAGAGGAAATGCGCCGACGTCGCCACCGGGTCTCCCGTGAGGCTGTCGTTCCTGGCCAAAGCCTCCTCGTACGGCAGGAACAGCGCTTCGTGGGAAGAGTAGAAATCCACCTTCTGCGTTGAGGACGACTGGCTCGGGTCCGAGTAGGCGCGCATGACGCTCAAGGTCTTGTTGATGTTCTGGACGAGGTTTTCGTATTTGTCCCGGACGGCGGAATTATCGACGAAGTCGAGGAGCCACCTTCCCGCCTTGTAGAGGTCGGCGTAGCCGCCGCCGGCGAACGCCCTGAGCAGGTTCAGCGTCGCGGCTGACTGGAAGTAGGCCCGGTGCATGCGCTGCGGGTCCGGGCGTCTGGCCTCGGGCGTCGGTTCAACACTGTTGATCATATCGCCGCGATAGGTTAGAATCTGTTCTCCATTGACCTGCTCGTGGGAAGCGCTTCGCGGTTTGGCGAACTGTCCCGCGACGCGGCCAAGGCGGATGACCGGCTTTTCGCCGACGAAAGTGAAGATCAGGGCCATCTGCAAAAGCACCCTGAAGGTGTCCCTGATATTGAAGGTGTTAAAGTCGGCGAAGGTCTCGGCGCAGTCGCCGCCTTGCAGGATGAAGGATTTGCCTTCCGCCACCAGGGCGAGTTCCGCCTTCAGCTGCCGAACTTCGCCGGCGAAGATCAGCGGCGGATAGGTCTTGAGAAGGTCTTCGGCGGCGCGAAGCGCCTCCGCATCGGGATACTCGGGGATTTGCAGCGATTTCAACGTACGCCAACTGCCGCGCGACCAGGACATGTTTTCTCCTCAGCTATTTAAGGTATGGACAACGTGCAAACACACGAAAAAAACAACAATGCGGCAACAGTCAAGCCATTGGCTGCGAAGCCGGACGCCACCCTCGCCGTCCCCGGCAGCAAGAGCCTGGCGAACAGGGCGATTCTACTCGCGGCGGCGGCGGAAGGCGAAAGCAGCCTGACTTCCGTTCCCGCCTCGGACGATATCCGCGCAGCGCTGTCGGCCCTGAAAAATCTCGGCATCCGCCACGACTTCTCGGGTGGCATCCTGACGGTACGGGGATGCGGCCTCGATTTTCCCGTAAAAGGCGGCTCAGTATATATCGGCTCATCCGGGACTGTCGGCCGCTTCCTTCCGGGAATTCTTGCCGCCGCTCCCGCCGGAGAGTGGTTGCTCGAATCGACGGAACAGCTTGCCCGCCGGCCGCTCGCTAATCTCCTGAATGCGCTTTCCAGCCTTGGCGCGCGCCTGGAGCAGCTCGATCCGGCTCTTTCCTTTCCCCTGCGGGTCAGGGCGGGGGGGCTTTCGGGAAAAAGCGTTGCCGTCTCCGCCGCCAAATCGAGCCAATTCGCCAGCGGCGTCCTGCTCGCGAGTCCCCTGGCCGATTTTCCGGTGGAAGTCGTCATTACAGACCTCGACCCGGATGAAGCGTATATCGCCATGACCTTGGACCTCATGCGGGAATTCGGCGTTGCCTGCGGCGTAATGGCTGCGGGCGGGGTGACGAAAGTTGCCGTTCCCGCACCGCAACGCTATAGGGCCGTCCGCATGGCGATAGAGGCGGACTTCAACAGCGCCCTGTATTTCCTTTCCCTGCCTCTCCTCGTTGGCGGCAGCGTGACCGTGTCCAATCTTGGCAACGGCTCCGGTCAGCCGGGACTGAAATTCCTCGAAGTCCTCGCCCGCCTCGGCGGCGATGTGGATGCGACAGCCTCCGGGATAACGGTCCGACGTCGGGATCGCATGCCCTTACGGGGCGGCTTCAACCTCGATATGCGGGCGATGTCTGAAATGGCCTTGACCCTGGGCGTCCTGGCCGTTTTCGCCGACGCTCCCATAACCATGACCAACCTCGCCCACATCCGCGGCCATGAGACCGACCGTCTTGCCGCCCTGGGAAAGCTGCTTGGCTCCGTCAACGTCAGGACGGAAATGGGTGACGACTGGATTCGCATACATCCGCAGGAACGGGAAGACATACCTTTCGCGACCATCGATTCCATGGACGATCACAGGCTCGTCATGTCTTTTTCACTCCTCGGGTTGGCCGCGAACGGTTTGGCAATCACCAACTATCGCGCCGTCGACAAGACATTTCCCGAGTATTTCGATTACCTCAAAACCCTTGGAGCCGATGTCTCGTTCAATTCGTGACAAAGGTTTTTTTGCTGACGCGCGTTTCCCTCGTCAACTTATCCTCGAGCTCGTTCAACTCGCACAAAAGCTGCTGGCGCAATTCATCCGCGTATGGATTGCCTTTCTGGATCGTGAGGAACAAATCCCACGAATCCGACAAGACGATGGAGGCGAATTCCTGCAGCTTTTCGTAGGCTTTTGTTGCCATCAGCGACGGTTGCAGGCCGATTTCCCGCAGTGCGCGGCTCATGAAATGCGTCATCGCCTGGACTTTCGCCATTTCCTTGTCGTGTTTGTCGGGGTCGGTTTTCAGAACGAGAAGGCGCAGTTTGTCAGTGAGGAAATCGCAGATTTTGTAGTACCGCTCCGATGGAATCCGGACCGGGCACAAGGCGATCCGCAGACCTTCGATGCCGTTTTTCCCCGATTGCGGGCCGAACAACGGGTGCGTTCCCAGGAGGTCGGCGTGCTCGGGGATAATGCCGGATAGTATTTCCAGCGGTTTGACCTTTACCGAGGTCACATCCAGGACCAGCGCGCCGGGCTTGATGTGCTGCGCCGCCAGCACTGCGGTATGCCTGAGGGAGGCATACGGCACGGCAAAGACCACAATGTCCGCTGCCGCGACAGTGTCGAGGGATGAGAGGGTGACGTCGTCCGCCTTGTCTTGCGCCAGCGTTTCGGGGGAGGGGAGCTTGACGTCGTAGCCATAGATATCATACCAGGGCGCGAGGTGCTTGACCATGAAGCGGCCGAACGCGCCGAGACCGATGATTCCGAGGCTTTTCTTTGTTGTGGACATCGTCACTCCCTTAACAGACTTGAAGACAATAAAAAAAACCGGCCCAAAAGAGGCCGGTCGGAAAAAAGTTCAGCGTCGTTGATTTTGAGAAGTCAATTCATGCTGTCCCGTTTCCGCCCGGAAAGGAAGTACCAGTAACCAAAGCTAAAGTAGTAGTTCCGGGTAGACAGCACGTATGGCCTTTATGAAAATTCAAAAATGCACAAACCGAATCGGTCGATACAACTTCTCACATTTCGCTGAATATACGCATTCCACCCCCGCTACGCAATGTTTTTCTTTCTTTTTTTTCATTTCCCACAATCAAAAGGCATGATGCGTCCGATAATCGCGATACAAACTTAATGAGGGGCGTGTGAAGTTATTGCCGTTGCGACCCCGGACAGCGTTGGTCTGCCTTCTTCCAGCGCTCTTCGCCATAGTCCCATAACCTGAGGAGGTACCACTATGTTTAAAGAATCTCCGGTGCGGTTTTTTATTCTCCGCACTCTTGAGGCGATAATCCTGCTGTTGCTGTTCCTTTTTGCGTTTTCACTCTATTCGCAGAGTTTTGCGGGAGAGACGCATATCGACAAACTGGGGATCACCGTCGATGCCGCCAACAAAAACGCCGACAGGATTCGCCGCTACGAAAACAAGAAGACCCGCTACCTGAACACCCTGAACAACAATCCGGTCGAAACACGGACCTATTCCGGAGAAAGCTATTCCTCGGAATTCTAAGGAGTCCGTATTTTTTGAAAAGTTACCATCCACTGTGCCGCCGAACCGCCCGCGATCCCGGGCGGTTTTTTTTTATGCAAAACCGATTCCATGTGATTATTTCCGGTTCGGGTCGGGCATTGGAAGGACCGTAAAGGTGGTTTCGCCGATAATTTGGCGAAAGCGCGAAAGCGGCCACCCGAATAACGGAAAAAATCATCTGGAACTGTCATAACACTTTCACTTTGCAATTACGGTAAAAGTGGATAGAATATTTTTCTCGATATTGCATGATAAAACCATGATAACTATATATACCGGGATATTGATTCATACCGGTATTTTTTGCTGCCTTGCTGCATTTTTAATGTTAATGTATTGCCGAATGCTTTTTCATAACAGGAGATGGTATGAAAGACGTGTGAGTTCATCTGGTTTTCCGTATGTCGATA
>DAIOFH010000037.1:0-30550 GCA_036745875.1 Planctomycetota bacterium
ATAGGTGATTTTTTCCGGTGGTTTGGAAAAAACGCCTGAAAGCGACTGGAGGCGACTAACCGTTATACCGGAAAAATTCAGTCGGGATTGGTATAAATACATAGCGAAGGGAATTTTCCCTTTGGCGTACATATAAAAACGGAAACGATACATTTTTTGTATCGACCAAGGAAAGTGATGAGGTACCTTATTATTCCTGTTTTGCCGGGAGTACAGAGTGGCCTACCTCTTTCCCGGGCTATTTCGCACTTTTGTGCACGTTTATGCTAAACTCTATACTAGTTTAGGATTGACAACGATTTTTGAAATGCTAAGATAATGTACTGTGGGAAATCGCCTGTGGGCGATGGTTTGTTTACACAATGTTTTGGATGATTTCGCAAAAAAGGCTAAAGGAACATATTTGACAAGCATATTCTGTCTTTTTTTCATGTTTGCTTTAGTGGTCAAAATGTCCGCTGAACTATGCGCCCGGAACCAGCGTTCCGGACAGTCGATATTTGATTGCCCAACCATTTCCAGCGGCTTTGCCGTACGAGAAAATGTACCTGCCTTTGTTGCGATTACCTTTAAAAAACCCTGTTTGCCCTGTTCATTTCATAGGATAGCTACGTTGCCCCGATCCATTGCGGAACGGAGACAGGTTTTTCGCGCATCCCAAAAACATTGACCTAACGCTTTCCCCCCCGCTGACTGCGGCAAGGGAAATCCTCAAACAACCCATCTCCCAGTCACAGGCCTGCCTTCCCCGGGATGGCGCGGCGCCACGTGTATTGTTCGACCGCTGACGACATCCGACCGTACAAATGCGCTCATTTGTAGCCGTTGTGGCTCGGCTGATTCATTCAATCCCATCGCCACGCGGGCCCCGCGGGTCTGCCGTACGGGATTGAATTAAATACACAGTTTGTTGGACGTCGGAAGGTGGTGCTTAATGTGGATCAGCGTTGCGGCCCTGATAGTGGGCTTGGTGGCAGGCCTCATAGTGAGGCACATCTATGCGTCGCGGATGAAAAACTCCGCGGAAAACGAGGCGAAGGAACTTATCCGCCAGGGCCGCGAGGAAGCGGAAAAAATGCGGCAGGAAGCGGCGGTCAAATCCAAGGCCGAACTCCTGGCAGCCCGCGAAAAAATGGAAAACGACATCAAGAGCGAGCGCAACGAACTTAAACAGACCGAAAAGCGCCTGCTGAAACGCGAAGACAACCTCGACCGCAAAACCGAAACGCTCGAGGAAAAGGAAAACCAACTGCGCGGCGTGGAAGAACGGCTGGAAATCAAGGGAGCCGAACTCAACACCCGCGAAGCGGACATCACCCATATCATCGAAGAACAAAAAGACGCCCTGCACCGCATCTCCCAGCTCACCAAGGACGATGCCCGGAAGGAAGTGCTCGAACGCACCACCCAGGAAATGGACCACGAAATCACCGTCCTGGTCGAACGCGCCAACGCCCGCGCCAAGGAAATGGCCGACGAAAACGCGCGTAAATACATCACCACCGCCATCAACCGGATCGCCGTCGACTACACCACGGAACACGTGGTCTCCACCGTCGAACTGCCCTCCGATGAAATGAAAGGCAGGATCATCGGCCGCGAAGGCAGGAACATCCGCGCCTTCGAAAACGCCACCGGCGTCGACGTCATCGTCGACGACACCCCCGGCGTCGTCGTCCTCTCCGGCTTCGAACCCATCCGCCGCGAAATCGCCGTCCGCGCCATGAAAAAACTCGTCTCCGACGGGCGTATACACCCGAGCCGCATCGAAGAGGTCGTCCTCAAGACCCGCGAGGAAATGGAAAAGGTCGTCGAGGAAACAGGCAAGGCCGTCGCCCTCGAACTCGACGTCCGGAACCTGAAGCCGAGGGAAATCATGCTCCTCGGCCGCCTCAAGTTCCGCACCAGCTACGGCCAGAACGTCCTCGACCATTCCCGCGAAGTCGGCTTCCTCTCCGGCATCATCGCCGCCGAGCTCGGCCTCGACGAAGCGCTGGCCCGCCGCTGCGGCCTCCTGCACGACATCGGCAAGGCGGTCGACCACGAGGAGGAAGGCACCCACCCGGAACTCGGCGGCGAAATCGGCAAACGCTGCGGCGAACCGGGCGAAGTCGTCAACGCCATAGTCTCCCACCACTCGGACACCGCCGCCGAAAGCCTCTACGCCACGATCGTCCAGGCCGCCGACGCCATGTCGGCCGGACGCCCCGGCGCGCGCCGCGAGACGCTGGAGAAATACGTCAAACGCCTCGAAAGGCTCGAAGCCATTTCGAACAGCTACCCCAACGTCGAACGCTCCTTCGCCATCCAGGCCGGCCGCGAATTGCGCGTAATAGTCAAGGCGGACAAGGTCACGGACAACGAGGCGTCCAGGATGTGCCGTGAAATCGCCAAGCAGATCGAAACGGAACTGACCTATCCGGGTGAGGTGAAAGTGACGCTGGTGCGCGAGTTCCGCATCACCGAATACGCCCGTTAAACGGAAGCAAAAATGGACACAATCACCCATTCCCTCGTCGGGACGGCGGTCTCGGACAGCTGGTTCAGGAAACGGCTTGGCCCCATGGCCACGCCGTTTGCCCTTGTCGTTTCCGCCCTGCCGGACGCGGACATCTTCACCTATTTCATCGACCCCGAGAACGCCTGGGCCAACCACCGGGGCCTGACCCACTCTTTTTTCTGCATGGCTATAGCGGCGCCGGTCCTCGGGGCGGTCGCCCTCGGGTTGACGCGGAAAAAAGCGCTGAAACGCGGTGAACCGGCCGGAAAGGCCGAATGGGGCTGGTGGACGCTGCTTGCCGCTCTCTGCCTCTTTTTCCACACCATATTCGACCTGGTCACCAGCTGGGGCACAATGCCTCTCCTCCCCTTCTCTTCCGCCCGCATCTCCTGGGACGTCGTACCGATCCTCGACATCTTCCTCACAGGCGTGGTGGCCGCATCGTTCGTCGCCAACCGCATCCTGCGCTTCGAAAAAATCGACGAATTCCTCAACCCCCTCGCCTATCCCGTAGTCCACAAACATCCGGGCCGGACCAGGGCGGCGGACTGGGTCGCGCGGATCGCCGTCCTGCTCGTGACGATTTACCTCCTGATCGGCGTCATGCAAAACAGGCAGACCGTCAGGATTGCTCGGCAGGAACTGGCCGCCATGGGAGTCGACGCGGTGGAGGTCCGCGCGCTGCCGATCATGTTTACCTATTTGGCATGGGATATAGCTGCCCGTGATGCGGAGGGGAACATCTACAACAGCGTCTATTCCTCCTATGCCCCAAAGCCAATGCATTTTGACAAATACGCGACCTCCCACAGCGACCTCGCCGAACGGGCACGGGAGACCGCGAGGGGCAGGATGTTTGCCTGGTATTCACAAAAAATGTACGTGGTGGATGAAAGCGCTTCTTCGGACGGAGTGCGAAAAGCGGTCTTCAAGGACAGGCGCTTTTTCACCTTGTCCCAGCAATACAAGCCGCGCTTCATCATGGAATTCACTGAAACAACCCCCGGCGGCGACCTGGATGTCACATCCAGACAGATGGGATTCTCCGACACCGACATCCGGGAGGAGCTTGAGCTCCTGTGGAACCTGACCTGGGACGGCGACATTCCCGGCGCCGCCAAGTGACAAACTTTTTTCAAGTCAATGCCACAACCGGCATTGACTTGAAAAGTGAAAACCATATACTACTGGGAACAATTCAAACGACCATGACGGAGAGGTGGCAGAGTGGTCGAATGCACCGGCTTGCTAAGCCGACGTAGGGGTTTGCCTCTACCGAGGGTTCGAATCCCTCCCTCTCCGCCAGTTATTGCGATAGGCCCCTGTCTCACAGGGGCTTTTTTCGTTTCGGTGGTTCTGAACACTATAGAATTTCCATCCTGTCCAACCTCCGTATAACCCCGTATTTTACCGCCAAGACCCGTGGTTTTGGTGTCCATTTTGGTCTCCAAATTTTCGGTAGCCTGGACGGTCGCTTCGTCGTCCGTTCCCGTCATCGCGGAAATTTCTTTTTTTCCATCGGTCGGGGTGATCGTCGGAAGCTTGGCCATCTCCCGCGCCTTGTCCGCAATCAAAACATGTGTGTAATAATTCGCAGTCAAAACCGGTGAGCTATGCCGCATTATTTTCTGCGCCACTGCCAGCGGAACGCCGTTCCTTGCCATGCGGGTACCGCAAGTATGCCGAAGGGCATGAAAATCAATTTTACGTCCGTATTCGTCCTCGACGGGAATACCCGCCGCCTCCAGGTCGACAGCGATCATTCCACCGCCCCTGTCGCCTGTCATGGTCGGGAACGCGGCCGCCAACGGCGCGAACAATGCCATGTACTCTTTCAGCAACGCAGACAACTCAGCCGACAATGGAATTTCATCATCCTTGCGGTTCTTCGCATTGACCGCCTGGATACGTACAGAACATTGATCGAAATTGAAATCTCCGCGCATCAAAGAACGGCATTCGCTCCAGCGCAGGCCGGTTTCAATCGCCAATTGGTAGAGCAAAGCACGTTCATGACCAGCCATACCGTGGACTACCGGCCCATCATTTGCCGCTCCGAGGAGGAGGCCGATCTCATGTTCCTCCAAAGCCCGGCGCTCCAATCGGCGATCCGCCAGCTCATTCAAAAGAGTAATATTTGTGAATGGGTTTTCGACTAATCGTTTTTCGCCGGCAAGCCAATTGGCGAATGCCTTAATCTTGCGAACGTGGTGATTGATGTTCGCGGCAGAACTGCCGGAAGCTTTGCGCTCTTTCAGCCAAAGGGAAAAATCAGCGGCGTTCATTGAGGTCAGATAGCGCCAGTTGCACTCTTTTGCGATGCGTGTCACGTAGATACCGCATTCGCTAATATGCTGGGCGGTATTGCCTTTCGCCTCCAGGGCAACTTTCCAATCCACAATATGGTCTACAAGCCCCTTCCCCGTGCTGGCGCGTTCGGTTGTAATGATTCCCCAGAGTTGCAACTTTTCCAGGACTCGCACCGGAGCCGATTCCAAGAAGCGATTATCTTCGGTTGCCATGGCGGCGTTGGCTTGCCTTGCGCTCACCAAGCGGATAATCGACCGCTCCATTTCTGCCGATGCGGCCTTGTTGGCAAACGCGGCCAAGCGCCTCTTTGCACCCGTGTGATCCTTAAAAAGAACGGTATATTTCCCGTCCGCTTTGGATTCCTCAGCGTTTCGTTTTCTTTTGAATATAGCCATCACTGTACCTCCGCTATGCCCGCCACTGCCTCCAAAGATCGGCCAGAAAAGCGCTGGGCGTCAATCCTAACCTCTCTGCATCCGCCCGTATTCCCTTCGCTTCTTCGGGCGTCACATAGGCGATAACGCGCTCTGATTGCTTTTCCGTCTCTGGTCTTGGCGGTCTGCCGCGCTTCCAGGTCTTTTTCAAATTCTCCGTCATGGGCCTGCCTCCTCATGACGCCCACTATATACCACCGCACCTAAAAATCAAGTTGCGTTCAAAATTTCCCATTTCTCCCTGCTTGGACAACCTGCGCGGCACCACTCTTCAAGCTCTTCGCGTAACCAAAGTAACCGTCTCCCCAATCTGCGCGGAGTCGGGTTGCGTCCCGAAGTAGTCAGTTCATCCCAAAGCGTTGTACCGATCCCACACAACGCGGCAGCCTGTTCCTTGGTAACCATGATCGGCGGCAATTCGGAAACAACGCTGACGACACGCACTGCCTTAATGTCCTTGTCATTGTTGGTCATGTTCCGTATCCTCCCATCCCCGCCACTTCCCGCATGTGCCATCGCTCCGTACCACTTGTCGAGTTTGGCTGCATCGCCCATCAAACCATGTCTCTCGGACGGATTGCCAGCGCGTCCAATGCCGGGGCCTATAGCGGCAGTTGCTGCATTGCTTTGTTGCACTGGCGTTGTTGGTCGTTTCCAATTCGCACTTCCCTTTCTTTTCATGATTTCCCAGACATCCCTGCTTGGACGACCAACATCAACCCAATCCAATAACTCCTTCCGCCACCATTTCGCCGCCTTGCAGAACGGATACGACGCGGGACATCGCCCCTCCGCATCCATCCTGCGAAATGTGGTTTCAGATATTCCCAAAAGCATTCCCGCGTGTCGGGCGTCCACTAAATCGACGGTTGAAGCGGTCTCATTTGATTCCTGCATTCTTCGCGTCATATCCGTATTCCTTTTGCGCACCAAACATCTCAGCCCTACTCCTGATCTGCTTCCGGCATCCAAACGCAGCCACGGGCCGGAAAAGCGCATTACTCAGCGCGATAGTCGGCACCACTCGATCAGCTTCTAGGAATGTGATCAGGTTCACCTTCGTAGCGAGAGCATCCCTCGAAATAGTCTGCCAATGTCCGAAGAAGCGTCGCGATATTCGCCCGGTCATTGAACGACTGCCGGCAACGGTACGCCAACCCGCCTTCTTCGGTGATGTCCTCCTCCTGGAAAATAACTAATGCGGGGAAACCGGGGCGATTCACAATCTCGACAGTCAATTCGTCCCGGGTCATTAGCACTGCCGGTTTTCCTAAATTATCCTTCATGCAATTTCTTCCTCTCGCATTTGCGGCCAGTCAATCTCGATTTCCTCAAGATACTGAAGCCGCCTTCGCCTATATTCTTCCGTCGCTTCCCGCCGCACTATTCCACGCACTATCTCCGGGGCTATCAGCAGTAGATCGAAAACATCAAGTCTTCCGTCTTCCAGTAGAGCGTATATTTGACGTCGATGCAGTAGTCGAGATACTTCCTCCCGCCATGCGTCCATGTCTACAATCAGAGGATCGTTCGTCATGTTTTCGAGTTCCGCTTCTGTCATTACCATCCTCCCGCATCTGGAAAATCGTTCCGTCGTCAATCGCCTCTTTCAGCTTCCCGCGATATGCTCCGCGCCGCTGGAGAATTTCGATAATCGACATGCGTATCGCCTCCCTTTCGCTGTGCCCACAACCCATCGCGGAGATCACCGGCTCGACCAAATCCAGTTCGTCAAAACCAAGGCGTCGACAAGCACGCGACAGATGGGGAAGTTCGAGAATATCGTCCGAGTCTGTCAAAACGTTTCCCCCGCTTGTTCGAAAATGCGTCCGGTATGCAGATTGAAATCGAAGTGCAGAGTATCGAGCGGCCCGTTGCGTTGTTTCCGCACATGCAATTCGAGATCGTTTCGCGCAAGCGGATCATCCTTATTCCGCCAAAGCATCCAAACATTGTCGGCGTCGAATTCGATGCTGCCGCATTCCCGGAGATGCGCCAAGTCGGGTTTGGCGGACTTGTCCCGGTAACCTTCGCGGGACAGGCTGGCCAGGGTGATAACCGCGACATCATGCTGAACCGCGATATCTTTGCAGGCCCGGCTTGCCGCCTCAACCCGCTCCAGCGCCTTTTGATTTCCCTTGCCACTGACACGCTGGAGATAATCCAGAATCAGAACATCGTACCGTCCGCTATACCGCGCAGCGAATTCCCGCACACCATCCGCGTCCAGCCCCCCGGTGAACATGCTGAGCGGCAAGTCAGCGAAGAGTTCAGCCCCCTTGTCGAAAGCGGGGCCGTGCATTTGCTCAACATGATCGGGAGCGCGGCCATATTGAATCACCTTCACAAGCCCAAGATCAATCCCGCCCAGCATCGCAATAAACCGACTCGCCATTTCCGACCTTCCCATTTCCAGGCTCAAATATAAAACCCGCGCTGGTTTGCCCGTTTTTTGCATTCGAGTGACAAGGTTGTTGGCGAGTTGAGTTTTCCCCATAGAGGGAGCCGCGCCGATCACCGTCAACGAGGGAATGGCCAAGCCGCCGCCATGTAAATCGTCAATAGACGAATAGCCAGTGGCGATGAAAGCAGCGAGCTTGCCAGGATCGAGGCACTCTTTCAGAATTTCCCGCGCCGTCAGTGCTTCGAGATGCCGGAGGTCGCCCCGTTCAATCTGGCTCAACCGTGCAACAAGATCGGAGCATATCGCGTCCGAATCCGCCCCGTCGTCCACCAGATCCCCATATGCCGCCGCTACCGCGCCAAGCCGTTCGGTCGCCGCCGCCGCCTTACGTACTTCATCGGCATAGGCCATGATGTCAGCTGCATTATGGTCATAACTGATCATCTCGCCGAAAACGCTGTATCCGCCGATAGCATCGAATTCCTTTCTGTCTTTGAGTTCCTTGGCGGCCAGGACTTCGTTTATGTGCTGCCCGGCTATCGCCATATCCCGAAGGCAGGAATAAACCGTCTGTGCCGCAATATCTGCGATGTCCACCAGTCGCACCACCGCCGCCACGCCGTCGATAAGTTCGGGATGGATGATCAAGCCACCGACGAGGGCGCGTTCGATTTCCATCCTGGCGCTTATTGCAGGGGTTTCGGTCACTATGCTTGTGGAGTCGGCGTCATAGATCATTGGGCAACCTTTCGCTCATACGGCTTACACCAACCCCTTCGGCGCGCCGCCTCGCCGGTGCCTTCGGAGCGGACAGGCCGGGAGGCTTCTGTTGCCTCGATAGCCAAGAAGTCCCGCCAATGTTCATTCTTGGGGCCGAAAAAGGTCTGAAAGCCCCAACGGTATTGCGCTTCCTCCGGTCGCTTCTCTCTCTGCTTCCGACTGGCCGCATAGCTCCGAATAGAGCGCTCCAAATCAGAGAAAGGTCTGCCTTCGGAGAGCAAGCGCTTTGCTGTCGCCGTGAACGTCTTTCGGCTACCGCTGTCGTCCTGGTCCTTGGGCTTGACAAGTTCGGCATATAGAGCCACCAGTTTTTCGGCGTCGACGTCCAAGTTGCCTGGATACTGCTTTTTGGCTATGTACTTCTTCCCCTTCGCCCCGGTGGGCGGCGGAACACTTTCACCGCGTTTCTTTTTTCCTTGAGGGGGAACCAATGCCAAGGCTGGAGGCGTCGACGAAGGGGGTAGCGTTTCACGACCGCCTTCCTCGGTTTGTGCCGGTGACGAATCGGAACTGCAATTCGGTTTTGAAGAGTCATCTTCTTGACTGCTTCCAAAGGAAGTTTCTTTCTTGTTTTCATGTAATGTAATCGGCGTAGCACTAGGCGCTACTCCGGACGTACGCGTAGCGCTACTCCAGGATTCTTTTTCACCCTGTTCCGGAGTAGCACTAGGCGCGTCTCCGGAAACATCTGGAGTAGCGGTAGGCGCTACGCCGGGGGTGGTATTGCAAAGGCGGTAACGAAACCCACGTTGAGTCCTTTCCCGGACGATAAAGCCAATATCCACCAGCTTGGTAATCGCCGCACTGATGGTCGCTATCCGGCGAATGCCTGTCCTCTGGCTTATCTCTTCACGGCTTGGCCAGCAAACATCCTTGTCGCCCATATACCAACACATAGTCATTCCAACAGTGAACTCGATCGGAGATACCGTCCCTGTGGGCAGGTAACCGTACATCCTGGCCTCTCCTTCAAGGTTGGTGTAAAATTTTCCCATCTTACCCATGTTACCCCCGATCCCCACTGCCTTTGCGATAATGCGTCTGTTTATTAACTCCTACGGAAACATACGGTTCGTCACTATTTCCATCCCCTGGCAGTCATACGAAAACAGCCTCCTCCTGGTTGAGCGCGTCGATGATTTCGGGAATTTGCCAGGCGGGAAAGACCGCAAGCAGCTCCTGCCGACGCAAGGCGACACCGAGGCGACACCCTACAGGTGTAGACGCTTCCTCTGTGTCAAGTGAGCGCCAGATACCCCGTAGCGCGTCCAGATCAGGTATATTTTCGAAAGGAATTGATTTTTTGGAGTTGAATAGTGCACTTTGTTTGAGTACCATGTTTCCATCCTTTTTATGGCGCTGCCCGCGCTGGTTATCTGCCCCCGGTCGCCCGCCGGGGGCGTGTTGTTTCTGATCAAGCTCCCGCTGTCTCATACTTGCGTTCGTCGAAAGCTTTGACAGCCTTCCCCCGTGCCTGATACCAACGACGGATCGCCGCAACATCGGTCGGAGTAAAAACCCGCTTGCCGCCGATCCGCATGGACGCTTCCGGCGCGCCGCTTTTCCGAATCGCCGCAATAAGACGATCCTTCTTTATTCCAAGATGCTCCGCAGTCTCTCCACTCGAAAAACCGATCATAGCTTTATCCTCTCTTTAAAAACGGTATAGGGATACGGGCGAAGTTGGCGATGGTGTAATTTTATGGATAAAGTCAAAATGCGGTGTGAAGTGATGTTGAAGTTATGCAAAAATAACTGCCAACCCTTGAATGGATTGGCAGTTATAGGGAATTTTTATTTTTGAAGTAACGCTTAAGAAACGATTATAAGTCAGTAAAAATATCCGCAACAGCGTCTACTCGGTAAAGGTATTTTTCATTGCCTTTGCCACCGTCTGCTCGTTGAATCCATCCATCTAAATTACTATTCCGAAACCGCGCTAATCGTTGTTTTATTGCTCCGGTTAGCTGGCAACCATACACCCTGGCAAGCTCTGCTGCTGGACAATAACCAAAAACAATGATATGTCCTTGGGTATATGATAGCAGATTGACACCGACACTTTTTATACCTTGATGGGAATCGTCTTCCTTATGGTTTACAATAGGAAATTGAGGGTTATTCTTTTTTTTTTCTTGTGAACGCTGAATTTCAGATGGATCTTGTCCATCTCTTAGCGGGTAATATTTAGCCTGCCCCCACAGTTTAACTGTTTGTCTCTGGTATTCCTCGAACACATGGATACTATCAACCGATATTTGAGGAAAACCCTCTTTTTCCTCTATATAAATTCTTCCGCCGCTCGGAAATGTAAATATCCCTTGTTCAAATTTCGGAATCTCAATCTCAGGGGTAACTACCAGTAGCTTAAACTCCAGAATTTTGGCTAAAGTTAAAATCCAATCTAAATGATGTTCGGGAGCAATTGCAATAAAATCAGCACGAGAACATGAGCACTTGTAATCTTCGCAATCATTTATTGGAAAGGCGTCAATTTCGGGGTCACCATATTCTTCGACAAGTTCGTCATGAATATAATCGTAACGCTCAGTAGAAACGTTCACCTCTTTTTGGAAGAAAACAGCCGGTGGACGTGATATAGTTCGTGACCTAATACCGCATTCTTTAGGAAGATTTAAGGTTACTGATCTTTTCTGGCATAGCGAAGATACGTCTATTCCCATTCCGTAAAACGACAAGCCCGTCCACCGGGTAACTCCGTCAGAAAACTCATTTTTCCCCGTATAGTAAGAACCTAGCGCAGGGATTAAGTGATTGGTCCGATTCGACTCGTGATCAATATACTCAGAAACACATTCTTCTAAAACAGGATAACTATACGCATCAAAATCGAGATATTCCCCTTCAAATGTAACAGACAATATTCTCTTTGAAGAAAAGTATGATGCCCCATCTTTCATTCCGTAATACTGAATATATGCATCAAGTAAATGCATGTATTCATCCCATGTATTGCGGGCTTCTAAAATAATGGCATTATTGGATAATGAATTTTGCGTTGTCATCTTTCCGTCCTTGCCCAACGGCCTTGCGTAGAAAAAGGGGCGGGCGGTCGCAAGTTACCGCTTTTCAGCCCGGTTAATTAGGCCGGGCCTAGCCCCTGAAATTAGTCTATGCTTCGTCAGCATTGGATATTTCACCACATTTAACGAATGATCCTTAAAGGCGTTGCGTGTGTGTGAATCAACATGTCAAATACCAGAGCACTCAAATCGTGGGGATGCATCGAAAATTCTTTGGCGATATCAACGACTGTTTTCCCCTCCCTTTTCAGCGCAGAGAAAACTTTGAGAAATATTTGCGACTGCTCAGGCAGGGCTGGCTCTGGTTCGTTCGCTCTGCCATATTTATTCACGGTGATGTTGTTGCTACGAAAAGTCCACTCGGTTATTTGATTAAGCTGATAAAGTCTGTAATTCAAAGCGAGAAGTGATACTTTCCATTTCTTCTTGTGTGAAATTAGGGATCCAACCGTGGCATTACGGGGGAAGGCCCCGATCATAGCACGCTTGGGCATCAAAAAAGCCGAAGCGAACAAATTGGCTTCCTTTTCTTTGTCCTTCGAACTGATCGCGCTTGGATCGTGATCACCGTGCAAAACAAGATGTCCTAATTCGTGGGCGATATCGAATCGTGAGCGCTCTGCGGTTTTGTACGGGTTGTAAAGAATGAACGGCCTATCATTCCTCCAGAAAGAAAAACCATCAGTATTCTTTTTCTTTTCGGGAAGTGAAAAAACCATAATGCCTTTGGATTCAACCAGGTTGAGCATATTAGGGATCGGAGATAAGCCCAATCCCCATCCCTGCCTAAGCTGCTCGGCCAGGGCCTCTATAAGCGGGTCGTTATACTGAGACATTTCGCTGGAGTAAGAGGGAACTTCTACCGCAGGAAGATTAAAATTTTCATCAATCCAGCGGGTAATTTCCATTGCCATTTGCCCATAACAAAGGTTCTGATCGCGATCAAGAGCAGACATCCTAGATGCCGCCCGAAAATAAACCTGTTCCGACATCAGTGTTTCAGGATCATCCAACCAGAAGAACTCGGCTGGAACCTCAAGGGCCTTGGCAAGTTTAGCAATATTTTCTGGCCGTGGATCAACATCCTTCCCGTTTTCATAGTCACTAATAGTCCGCACACTGACCGTCGATTTTTTAGCCAGGGTGCCAATCGTATATCTTCGATATTTGCGAGCGAACAAAAGCCTTGATCTATTTATCATGACGGAATATTCTCTTTGCGCTCCACATAGACAATGGCAGCTTCATCAAACACCTGCTCCTGGGCAGACGTAACACTTACTTCGTCAATGTGGATGGGGTCAAAATCGATAACTCTTTCTGGATCCCATGTAGATGGTTTACCGTTTACGGTACCGATAGGTACTGCTAATCGCATTTGAATGATACCGGTCGATTCATCAAAATCATGTAACAGAAACCAAAGAATTTGGCCGGATTCGATGGCTGGAGCTCCCGAGGAGGTGAAGCCTGGAAATAGAGATAGCTGCTTGGCATTCTCTTTTATTGCAGCCAAGGACATCATGCCCTTTTTGCCTTTGGTTCTGACGCCTTCCCCAGTAAAATCGGCATGGTTGACGACAATAGCAATAGTTTTATCTGAAGACACAGCGCGTTCGTGATTATTAACGCTTTCCGTAATATAGCCATATTCTGCAGGAAGAACGGTACGAAGCATCCCGGTCGTTTCAATGTATGCCATTTGCCCCGCTGCCGTTTTTGGATAACATGCTGCTCTATAAGATCTATATTTCGCGTATCCCGCCTTGATAGATTCGATAATTGGCTCTGGTCCAAAGCCAAAATAATGCAACATTTTCTCATGGCAAGTCTTCTCTGAAGTATCATGCAACTCACTAAAATTACTAGACATATGGTTCTCCATCAAACGAACGAGGTTGAATTCTGCCGATATTTATACCTCATTTGATGTCGAAAATCAAACATTTTCCAGAAAATGTAGTCACTTTCACAGTATTTCCATTTCCCGAATCATGTTGTTCGTTGCTACCTATTTTCCCTCCTCATGATTTTTATCATTTTAACATCAGCCCCGACCGAAGCCGGGGCGAATGTCGATTCAACCGGCATTACTACATGCGCTTCCAGACTTTGTTTTGTGCGGACGTTCGCGCCGTTTCGGCGCAGAATCAAGATGAGGCGGAGAAATAATTCGCAGAGACGGCTGATCGACAGCGTCAGGAAAAGCCCGGCGCAATGCTTGTTCGAGTATTGTAAGAGAACGGTGGAATTCCGAAATCGCTTTCCGCAAGCCGGGATCGTTAAGATCGTTCATTGCCTACCCTCCTATGCCATCTGCGAAGAGGTAACAACCCGCATTTTCGACTGGCGCTTTTTAGCTTCGGCAGGCTTAATACGGGACTGAATGTCGGAATTACCGGAAGGAACAACCGAGAAGGAAGACTTATTCGTGCTGCGCCTGTAATCTCTGAGTAGATTTTGAGATTCTTCGAGAGTATCCACAGCGAAACTCAGCCAGTAATGAATATCTGAATAACAAAGCATCCGGTAATGTGCCTCGACGTGCTTTCGCAAACTCTTAAACTTCTCAAAATCCCAATTGCTGAAATCCCATTCATTTTCATTACAAATATCCATAATTCACTCCATTCTAACCGGCAAAATGCCGATACTAAGAATGGGCCGCGACGCTTGCCGTACACAGACTTGCGGTCAAGGGGTGTGTCGGTGGTTTGAGCACTGGCATGCCCCGCTTTTTACGGCCCGAAATTTTACCTCCTATAATCAATCTGACAAACCTGTTAAGATCATGTTTCGGCAAAAATATACTTGGGTGGATACCACTGATCAAACAACTTGCTCATGTGATATTTTTCCACCATGGAATTAGCCGAAAGCCAACGCCCAAGCTCTTCCTGCTGCGTAACCGACACGGAGCCGCGCTTCGAAGCGCTAGAGACCACATACACATGGCCGTAGTGGCCACCGCCGCCAACTGAAAGAGCAAGACCTTCGACAGCCTCAATAAAATCGTCAACCCATTGGTCTAGATCATTTTCATCAAGCGTTTTCACCAGACTGACTTCCAGCTTAAACCCCAGCTCCTGGAACTCTCCCTTTCGAAGTTTTTTCCGAAGACGTTTATTCATCGCTTCTGTCTCCGATCAAATCATCAAAAAACAACTCATTAATTTACAAGGAGTTATGAATAAATACCGTTTTTCGATAGTAATTCAATAACCAAACGAGGCGTTTAAAGGCGTTTTAAGCGTGTTCGATCATTCGATTAATACCTCTGCGTTCCCGCATTGTCAAAATGCCGTGGTGGGCATTTGTGGGGCTTTGGCAGCGGCGTTTTCCGCATCAGTCGTCATTATATTGTTGGCTTCACCGGAACGATCATTTTGCGGACATGCGCAAAATGGTTGTTCTGTGAGTATGTCGCCGATCCTTCACTCCGCGCCGACAGGTTCCATGGGTTTGATCTTCCCGGCGATTTTCTTGTCCCGCCTTTCCTTGTAAGCCTTGGTCAGATCATGAAGCATCTGGGCATTCATCCACATTTGAGGGGTGGTATTCAGCGCTGCCGCCCATTTGAAAGCCATGTCCATCGTCAAGCCGCGACGCCCGACGACTATGGACGAAATAACGCAGGGGTCAACACCAATGTGTCGGGCAAAAGCAGACTGGGTTATCCCCATCGGTTCCAGAAAACCTTCCACCAACATTTCACCGGCAGTGGGCAAAGGGGTTTTCATGTTTTTGTAATCAGGCTGTAACTTATTCATCTATCGCTCCTTACTCAATGCTTGTAATCGCAAAACTGCACATCCTTGGCACCCGCTTCCGACCAGCGAAACACTATTCGGAATTGCTGGTTCACCCGAATACTGTATAAGCCTGGCACCGATTTGATCGGCTCCAACTTATTAGAAGGGGGGATGCGAAGATCGCCCAAAGTGACGGCGATTGCAATCTGGTTGAGGCGAACCCGCACTTTTCGAACCAAATCGGACGGAACACCTTTCGGATTACCCCCTTCGTAAATGGTCTTTGTTATTTTGTCCCCAAAAGTCTTTATCATTCCATCTCCGTTTATTTTGTATTTTTTATTATATAGCATATATGTACACATGTCAAATATAAATCATTAAAATATCCCTGTCTCACAACGCCAAATCACATCTACATGATGACACGCCAGTTACACGTTTTCATTTCGACAAAAAATCCCGCCTCGGTGAATGAGACGGGAAGAATATCATGCCGACGTCCGGCCTCAACCCGCGACCGGGTTCATATCCCCATCCAGCCACTGCATTTCGCCGCCCATTCGCATTCGAATGCCGCCAGTGCATTGGCCAACCCGCATCCGCCCGTCTTCATCCATCACTGGCTTGACAAAGCGAATCAGCACATCAGGAAGTACTGTCTTTTCCCACCGTGCCGCTTCCTCTAATCGCTCGATTCTCGTTGTAAGGTTCATTTCAATTCTCCTGTCAAAATAAGTCGGCATAACTCTTCATCATCCATTCTGGCCAATCTAGCGTCGAGTTCCGGATCACCTGGCTCTTTTTCGCCCTCGGCGATCAGCGCGTCCAATTCCTCATCGGTCATTTCTGTGAATTGATGTTCCATCGCCTTTATCGCAGCTTGTAATGCAGCGTCATGGCATTTTCCCCTCATTGATTCCAATTTTTCGATGCGTCGAAGTAAACTCATAAGATCCTCTCTATCACCTGATTCGTAATGACTATTTTCGTATGGATTCTATAAAATGGATCACCTCCTTCGAGACGCCTTCATCGTTCAGTCGTCCTATACGCGGGATTATTCTGATATTGTTTTCGTCGATGTCCTCGCCGCGAAACTTACGGAGGAATGCCTCCGTCGCTTCGCCAATAACGGGGTTATCTGTGCTCTTTCTTCGTTGTGCCGCCTCCAAATATTCGACACGCCGTAGCAGTTTCACGAGCAATCCTTTCATCCCGTCACTTGCGGCAGTTAACCGATCTTCGCTTCCAATCGCTCCACAATCAGCAGTGCCTTTCCCAGTAGCGTCTTTTTATCCTTTGCCCGCTGCTTCCAATATACTGTGTGGTCACCGGTATCATAAGCCGCTTGCAGGGCGAGAATACGAGGTATCATTATGGTTGTGGTGTGTTCTGCTCGTTTCGAGGCAGAAATCGCAAAATGAGCGGAATAATCGACGGTCTTTTGTGGGTGATGGCGAATTCTCTCAATCCTGTCCGCGCCTTTGATGTCAACGGGAATGCCATCCACGATAGGGTGACGCAGGGCGATTTCGGCTAAGGTCAGAGTCAGGAATTCATCATGCGTGATTATTAATGATTTATCTGGCATGTCGGCACGCAGCTTTTCCAATCGCTCGATTCGTCGCAAAAGATTCATGGTTTCACCCCCTATCCATTCCCGACCGGCAACAATTTTGCGAGGCGCTCTTGACGGTATTTCTCGGCTCGTTCGGGATCATTGTCGCGCTCTGACGCTTTCCGAACTGCCTCTGTCGCTTCCGCCGGTGACATAGGTTCAGGACGTATCCGCGCAATTGCCCGTTTGTGACTTTCAAGCAAAGCGTCTATGCGCCTGCCATACTCGGTGGAGTCAGGCGAGTTATCCAGCCTTGCCCGCTCGGAAATCAGAATACAGGCGTCATATGGCGATAGTAAAACAGCATCCCCATTATCCCGTATTCCTGCCATTTTCGCTTCCAAATGAGCGATTCGTTGCTCCAGCCTCATTCTGCATTTCCTCCAGCTTGGCGATGCGTTCCGCCAATTCAGTTGTTTCGGCGATCTTCATGAAGGCCTGCACCAACGCCGACAGCTTCGCGGCTTCGTCCGGGGACAGTTCGCCATTTGTCGCCTTTTCCAGCAATTCGCCAACGATGATCATGGCATCGACCGGTCGGGATAGCTTTGACAGGTTCGCCTTCACTGGTGCTTCGCGGCGGTCGATGCCAAACAACCTTGCGCGGCGTTCCTCGATACGCAAGACGGCCATCATCGAATCGGTATCACCCTGGAGGGCGTTTTCATAGGCGACGGCGAGCATTTCGTCCAACCGTGCCGACATAAGATCGCGAAGTTCTTGGGCGGGCTCGACACGGGCCTTGTCCAATGCGGCCATGACAGCCTCATGCGCTCCGGATGGTGATGCATAGCCAAGCTCCTCGGCAATTTGACGAAGGCTTACGCCGGCTTTGCGCAACTCCAATGCGCGAATTTGTCGATCCTCGGCCTTGAGTTGATGCTGTGATGTTTTGCTCTTTTTTGCCATCTCCGCCCCATTCCCCAATGAAACATGCGCAATTGAAATCACTCTCCCCTGAAGCCACGCCAGCAATGAGCGAGATCAACTCCCCTTTTTCGATGCTTGCGCCGGTGATGCAGACCGTCGCCCTATACCCCCACCCCGACTACGCCGCGCTGGCGCACTTCCCCGAAAATGTCTGTCCCGCATGTTCATCCCCTTTTGTCTCTATGAGTATCGCGGATGCGCTGAACGCTCCGCCCCTTTAAAACCCGGTCGACCATACGACCATCCAGATACTTATCGCCGATCCGCTGCAAGCCATGATCCCGTAGGAATCGTTCTTTTGCCTCCCGTGACGCGAAGTATACGCAAAACCAGTTTTCCGAGTCTGTTGCCGCAACTTTGCGTTTGTCCTCTTTTGCCAGGCGATTCCGAAACGCCGCCTCGACTTCGCTGATTTCTTCCTTGCTGGATTCTTCCAGACTCTTGCCCGGCTTCGAGGGGGGCACCGTTTTGGGGCCTCCTTTGGACGCTACCTTATGTGTCCCTGAGTATGCTTTCCTGCCCATCGCCAGCTTTTTCAAATCAGCCACTATTCACCGTCCTTTCCGTCGTTCTCATGCAAAAGGAAATCGATCTCGACCAGGGGGAACCAGAATTTCAGCCGTTCGTAATCTTCTGGAAGGTGTCGCCGTAGCGGCTCGATAAATCGCCAGTCGATGCCATCGAATGTCCTATTGAACAGTTTGTAATCTATCGGTAGGCGCACTCCATACCGCTCGATGATCGCCCGCACATCGGCAATGCGGTAATCAAACACCGGGTAAAATTGTTTGCTGGAAAAAGTCTTCGCCCGGTTTTTGACAATGTGAATACGACGCCGGGGTGAATCCGCAGCGCGGACGCCGTTCGCCGTCCAGGTGGATTCTTCAAGCCAACCCAAGTCTTCAGCCAGCCAGCGGCGAACATGGTCATAGGTGAAACGGGTACATTGATCGAGACCGAGGCGGGATATTTCCTGGACGCGCTCCGGTGGTTGCAGGACGCAATTGCCAAGCATTCGATAAAACGATATGTGCGGCAGGCGGATGATGCGGGTTTGAAACCAGTCCTCGAAATAATCGAGACTGTCTTCGATAAATTTCATGCCGGGGATCAGGTTCAGGTGAAAAGGAACTATTTCGGAAAACAACCCGCTTTCCCGGAGTTCCAGCCATGCCGCAATCGAATCTTTACCGCGACTGAATGCCAACAGGCACCGACCGCCTGTTACTTCGGCGATTTCTTCCATGACCTGCCGGCGGGTAAACGTGAAGGGTTTGGGACAGGACTTGCTCATTTGCCTCCCTCTTTGTCCAAATAAGGGGCGACGACAGCCTTGACTGCCTGCTTGATTTGGTCTGGAATTGACGGCCATGCCGCCACGATCCCGGCGAGGTCGGGAGACAAGGTGGGAGTGTCCTGAACGGGTGTATTTTCATCCCGATTTTGGTTTTGGGTGTCCCTGGAGGTCTCCAAGTGTGAGGATGGTTTATCTATCTCATTGTCATTAATAGTGTTACTGGATTGATCGAACGGCTTGCTAAGCCGACGTAGGGGTTTGCCTCTACCGAGGGTTCGAATCCCTCCCTCTCCGCCAGTTCTTCTATTAAAACCCCTGTGTTGCAGGGGTTTTCTTTGTTTCGGACAACTGGATCAAACTCAAACTGCATCCTCCCCTTTTGTCGTTGCAATTACCCACTTACGAACTGGCGGCATCGCTCAGTATTTGAATGCCATCTGCGTGTTGGAGACAAATACTTATGAGCAACCGAGGGGATGGAGCATATAATGAAAAGAATCGGATATTTTCTTGGACCAATACTCATTGGTTTTCTTGTTGGTTACTTCGCCGGCATGGTTCAGTCAGAGGCGATTGCCAACTGGTACCCCAGCCTCAAGAAACCTTCTCTAACTCCCCCAAATTCCCTGTTTCCCGTTGCGTGGGGAATTATTTATATACTTTCCGGTATATCGTTAGGGTTTATTCTGCGCACCGTGAATATGCGAAAATCGACTCTCGTGGCGCTGTTTGCCATTCAGTTATTTCTTAACTTCCTTTGGTGTCTCGTCTTTTTCGGCATGAAAAATCCAGCAGGCGGAATGGTGATCATCGTCCTCCTGCTTATCGACCTGTTGACATATGCCGCGTTCGCTTGGTGCGTCAATAAATGGTCCACGTGGTTGTTTGCGCCTTATATTTTATGGGTTTGTTTCGCAACATACCTGAATGCGTATATTTGGATGTATAACTAACTTTCTCTTGTGCTTTTGCTGTAAGTTGAATATGAATGCACATGAAAATCTGACAGATACATTCTGTGAGGGAGCATGGAGAATATCATGTCCACCGACAATAAACATAATCCGCTAGAGGTGAACCCCTGGAAGAAGCATGTCATCGAAAATGAACCCACGCACAGCAATCCGGAGGAAAAACCAGTCGGCGACGTCCCTATGGAGCACGAAAAACCCGCTCATGATTCCACCGAATCCCTGGGGCGGGCATAGGCACGCCAATAAGCATTTCAAATGGGCGCGGTATTAACCGCGCCCTATCGAGAATAACTTTTTTGTCCGCAATCGACGGTGGTGCTGGTGTCAATACTTTAAAAAATCGTAGGCGCGCTGGTATTTTTTTCGAAGTCTTTGATTTTCCGCCTCGCTTGGCAGTTTTCTCTCGTCGCTTGAATTGTGTTTGATGTCGCAGAGTTTGACCAGGCGCGCCAGCGGGTGCGCCTTTACCCGGCTCCAATACTCTTCCAGAGGTTCGTTATTGCTCTTGGTGATGGCCAAAACTCCGGCAACCACCTCCCGATCGCCCAGGCGGTTCTCAATCGTATCGATCCCTACATCGGTGTCTTCCACCACATCGTGAAGAATTGCGATGCAACAAGCCCGTTCCCGGTCCATGCCGCCGAGTTCGCGGTATAGTGGATGATCGACCAGAATTGCAAGCACATTGAGCGGGTGAAGGATGTAATCCTTCCCTTGTTTGTCGAGATGGCCCTTGTGAGCCTGAACCGCAATCGAAACCGCTTCGTCAAGCACAGATCCGCCCTTTCTTCATAAATCTGCGTATCTGTTTATTAAAGCGAAAGGTGAATGAGCATACAAGCATGAAAGGCGTCCTGCCGGCGGAAGCACGTTGTTGTAGTTATTTCCTGGGTGTGGCCGGCCCGGTCGAACTCCTGGTTATCAACTTAGGTTTCACCATCAGGCCGACGGAATGAGGCGTCTGGTTTTCAATAAGGTCAAGAAGCGTTTTCACCGCCAGACGGGCTATTTCGTTGAATGGTTGGTACACAGTCGTCAGTGGCGGAGAAAAAAACTCGCCCTGGAAAATGCCGTCAGTGCCGACGACCGAGACATCGTCGGGTATTTTCAGGCCGCACTCGTATGCGGCCTGCATCACGCCAAGTGCAAGCATGTCGTTGGTGCAGTAAAAGGCGGTCGGCCTTTCCTTCGATCTCGAAGCCAATATCCGTTTGGTCGCCTTTTTGGCGCCGAGGAATCCTTCCGTGGTGGTAACGATCCGTTCCGCCGGCAGCCCCTTCCCAACCAGGCGGGCGAATTCGTCCACGCGAATCTTGACTGTCGAATGGTCGATATGTTCGGCGACGCAGGCAAAATGCCTGTGTCCGAGTTCCAGCAAATGTTTCGCCGCCAATGCGCCGACGGAGACGTTGTCGACGGTGATATAGGACTCTTTCTCGTTTTCCGAGGCGCGGTCCATGATCACCACCGGCAGCACCTTTGATTCGGGATCCTTCGGGGGAGTGGCCCTGCTGTCGGTGCGGCAGATCAGGAGCCCGTCCACCTGCCTCCCGACCAACAGTTCCAGATATTCCTTTTCCACTTCGCCGGAAAATCCGGTATTGCAAAGAATAATGTTATAGCCGGCTTCCCGCGCGTGTTTTTCAACGTTGCCGGCGAGGGTCGAATAAAACGGATTTTCGATATCCGGCACGATCAGGCCTAGGAGGCTCGACCGGCTCATGCGCAGACTTTTAGCCGCAGCGTTCGGGGTGTATTTCAGGTTTCTCGCCGCCGCCACCACCTTTGCCTTGGCATCGGGTGAGACATTCGGCTTGCCGCTCAGCGCCCGCGATGCGGTAGCGGTGGAGACGCCGGCTTTTTTCGCCACTTCCGCAATCGTCGCCATGACATTCCTTTAATTTTAAGTATGCCGGAATGACGGCTAGGCCGCCATTCCGGGTGATAGCAGTTATTTTTACAGGCTGTCGAGGATGGAAATCGGCACACCCGCCTTGTTCGCCACTTCCACCGCCGTCGCGCCGGTGTCCGGGTCCCACGGCGAGATCAGGAGGTAATCGACGCCTTTTTCGACAAGGTCCTCGATGTTCGCGAGTTCCTTCGCCGGGTCGGTGCGTGTGTCGAGAACGGTGACATCGTAGCCAAGTTCTGCACAGCGGGCCTTGACGCCGTCAGCCATCGATACCCAGTACTGGTTGCCAAGATCCTGAACCACATAGCCGATGGACTTCTTTTCCCCCGTCAGCGCCTGGAGGGATACGGCAACCACGAAAAGGCCCACAAAAACACCTGCCAACAGTCTTTTCAACATGGTCTCACCTTTCTTTTGCCTACATTCCATTCAAGGCACATTGCCTTGGTACAATAACGCCATGAGTTCGGGCAATTCCGAACTTATCATCATCACGCCCACCCCTTCCGCCGCCATACGGCTGACGAGGCGGTATATTTCAGCCTTGGCGCCGACATCGATGCCGCGCGTCGGTTCGTCTAGGATGAGAATCTTCGGCTTGGTGCCGAACCACTTGGCCAGGACCACCTTCTGCTGGTTGCCGCCGGATAGGAATTCGACCTTCTGCTCCGTCGTCGGCGTCTTGATCCTGAGGGAATCGACAAAGGACTGGGCAAAACCCTTTTCCGCGGCTTCGTCAATCCTGCCGCGCCGGAAAAACTTGGCGAGAAGCGGCAGGCTGATGTTGCGGCTGACCGTGTCGTCGAGGATCGCGCCTTCGCCGCCGCGGTCCTCGGGGATAAGCGCAATCCCGGCCCTGACAGCGTCGCGGGGGCTGAATATTTCATCCATGTGGTGGCTGATGAAAATAACGCTGGTTCCGGCTGCGGATATCTTTTTGACAATGCCGAAGAGCATCTCCACTTCTGCGGGAGTAAGGGACGAGGTCGGCTCGTCCATGACGACGATGGAGGCGTTCATGGAAAGTGCCTTGGCGACGGCGATAAGCTGTTTGTCGGCGAGGGACAGTGAGGCGACGGTCGCCGTCGGGGCGAATTTCGCGCCGACCTCCCGGAGCAGTGCGGCCGCCGCACTGTTCATTGCAGCAAAGTCGATGCGGCGGCCTTTTCGGGGGAAGCGCCCGACGAAGATGTTTTCGGCGGCGGTGAGATCGGGAATCATGTTGAGGTGCTGGTAGATGATGGCGATGCCAAGGTGTTGGGCATGGAGGGGGTCTTCTATGGAGACTTCCCTGCCGTCGAGAAAAATCCGGCCCTCGTCCTTGGTATAGGCACCGGCGAGGATTTTCATCAGAGTACTTTTACCCGCGCCGTTTTTGCCGACGACGGCATGGACTTCGCCCGGCTGGACGGCGAGGGAGACGTCCGCGAGGGCGTTAACGCCGGGAAAGCGTTTGGAGATACCGGACATGCGGAGTCGCTCAGGCATTCGACAACCTCCCGTAGTTTCGCGTTCATGGAACAGGGCCGTAATCGATTACAAAACAAATTTGCCAATCGTTATGAATTTATTGCGGCAGATCCCCTGGTAAAGTTTTTGAGGATGCGATAAGGTCGTGTAATCGATTCCACATCTGATGATAAAAAAAGCCGCTCATGGAGCGTTGTTTTTCGTCTGGCTTGGGGATGGTATCGCGCTTCAGGTGATGAAAACCGTATTCAGCTTCCGAGTACACGCCATACTAATTGGCAAAACTGATTTGTCAAGCATTTTCATAAAAAAGAAACGTTCATGCTCCGTCACGAATATTTTCAACCGGCGCGGGACAGTCAATTTTGACGGTGCGCGAAAGCCGGAACCGTTCGGCGCGAGCATAGGCATATACTTTTTCTATATCCAGGAGATGGATCATGAATATTTTCGACAATCTCAAAAACATGTTCAACCAAAGTTCCATAGCAGAATCGTCCAATCCGGTCGCTGGTGCGCCGGCGGCAAACGATTTCTCCCAGATGTTCAGTCCCACCCTGCTGGGCGGCCTCGCGGGCGCCCTCCTCGGCGGCAAGGGCACGGTGAACGGCATTCTCAAGGGCGCCATCATCGCCGGAGGCGGAGCGTACCTCTGGAACAAATACAAGGACCGCATTTTGCAAACGAACAAGGACAATCCCCAATACCAACAGCAAACGTCAACCTCCGAGGAAAAAGCCACGCGGATGATCCGCGCTCTCGTCTACGCCGCCAAGGCCGACGGCCATATCGACTCGAAGGAGCAGGCTGCGATCCAGCAGCAGGTCAAGCAGCTGGATCTCGGTTCCGATGGTGAGCGCCTTGTCAACCAGGTGATGAACGAAGCCATCGATCCGTCCCGCATAGCGAACGGCGTCGACAGCCCCGAGGAAGCGCTACAGCTTTACACCCTCAGCACCGTAGCCACCGACATCGACAACCCGATGGAAAAAGCCTATATCGAACAGCTGGCTAAAGCGCTGAATATTCCGCAGGATGTGCAGCAGGATATCGGGAAGGAAATCGTGGTCAATGCCGAGCCGGTCGCATAAGGCTAAAAGCAAATGCAGCATTTAACCACAGGGATCACAGAGAACCATCTTTTAAGTTCCACGCGTCCTCTGTGCCCTCTGTGGTTTTTAAGCGCATTTCGATGGGAATTGCGTTTTACCAGCCGCCCATACGACCGCTCAGGAAGGGATTGTGGGCCAGCTCTTCCGCAACCGTGGTCGCGGAACCGTGACCCGGATAGATGACTGTTTGCGGTTTCAGGCTGTTATGAAAAAGATCGAGAATGCTTTCGACCAGGGCGCGGCCGTCGCCACCGGGAAAATCCGACCTGCCGATCGATCCCTGGAAAACGGTGTCCCCGGCAAAAACGGCTTCGGCATCGCCGAGGATAAACACCATTTCACCCGGATCGTGGCCAGGCACGATAACGGCTTTCCACTGCATGCCCGCGGCGGCGAATGTTTCCCCGTCCTCCAATTCCCGCCCCGCTGGCGCGATCGCGAACCCAGGTCCCATATAGGCGCTCAAATTAAGCTCGCTGTCGCTCGCTCGCCGCGACGTCTCCGCTGAAGCCATCAGCACCGAACCGGGCCAATCGGCAAGCAGGTCGTCCACGCCGCCGATGTGGTCGACGTGGGAATGGGTCAGGAGTATCGCCTCCAATTTGGCATTGATGCGCTTCAGAGCCGAAGTGACCCGCGCCGCCTCCGCGCCCGGATCGACGACGACGGCATGTGTAGGTTGCCCGTCGGCAGGCATGGCGGCAGGGGTGATGATGTAACAGCACGCGGCGAGGTCGCCCAGTTCGAGAGTATTGATAGCCATGTAGATATCCATAGAGCCAAGAAGAATATTCGCGCCGATGAAATGGCGTTTCTGAATTGCTCCCCCCTCGCCCTTACGCTCTAGACCTCAGGGGTGCGAGGGCACTCTACGCGCATTCGTCGCAACGGACATTTTGCAGAAGAAATATGGTCGCATCAAGATGACGAAAGGTCTTCAAATGATACCATTGTCCCCAAAAGGGGGAGAGGGTGGGTGTGGAAAGAGCAGATCAAAAACAGCCTTCCATAAGGGCCGCTAACTGCCTTTTACCAAATTCACCAGAATCTCGACAATATCCTTCATTTCCTTGATGTTCGCGTATTCCGACTGGCTGTGCGCGCCATGCATGCCGCAGCCCATCACCAGGCAGGGCAGATTGCGCTTATTGAGGATGTTCGCATCCGATCCGCCAAGGGTGGTGATAAGGACCGGCTCGAGATTGGCTTTTTCCACCGCCTTCTTCGCCATGACGACGAGCTTGTCGTCTTCGGGAATACGGAACCCCTCGAAGCTGACCTCGACTTCAACATCGACGGAGGAGCTCAGGACCGCGTCGATCTGGGTCTTGCCGTCGCCAAGGGCGAGCTTGTCCGCGTCGGCAAAGGCGAAAATGCGGTTTTCCCTGACAACCCCTTCGATAATACCCAGGATGCGCTTGACGTGGAAATCCAGGACGTCTTTCCTGTGGCTGCGTATTTCATATTCGACATACGCTTTTTCCGGAATCACGTTGACGGCGCTGCCGGCGCGGGCGATGCCGATGTTCGCCGTGGTGTGCTCGTCCAGCCTGCCGGAAGGCATCACGGCAAGAGTCTTCGCCATGACGTGGGCGGCGTTGATCTTACGGTCGGGGGCCGAAGCATGTCCGGCGATGCCGTGAAAGACGATCTTGAAGATCACGCGTGTCGGGGCCGCCACCACGATTTCGTTCGGCCTGGAATAGTCCAGGACAATCCCACCCTCAAGATGGCGATACAACTGCGGATCGAGTTCCTGTGCGCCAAGGGACCCGACTTCCTCGGCGACGGTGAAAACGAACAGCAGTTCGCCGTGTTTCTTTTTTCCCGATTTGAGTTTGGACAGCAATTCCAGGAGAGCGGCGACGCCGGCCTTGTCGTCTGCCCCAAGGATGCCGCCGCCCTGACGACGAACGATGGAGCCCTCGACCTCCGGCACGGCCGAAGGTTCGCCGACCTTTTCTACCGTGTCCAGATGGGCGCTCAGGAGCAGGTTCGGTCCGCCGCCGTTGGCAGGAACCTTGACCACGATGTTGCCACAGTCGCCGCCTATGGCCTGTCCCGTGTCGTCCTCCAGCGGTTCATATCCCATTTCGCGGATGCGGCGGGCCAAGATTTTGGCAACTTCCCGTTCACGGCGCGAGGGAGAGGCGACCTTGGTCAGGGCGAGAAAATTGTCAAGCAGGGAATCTTTTTTGTCAGGCATAGTCATGGCTCCATGACAAGAGGTTATTCCGTCGCCGTCCGATGCGCTGATGGCATGGACATGGCGAAGCATATCTCAGAAACAGAAAGAAAGTATGAAAAGCGTCTTTACCTGTAGCCGAGAAAAAAAACCATCAACTCTTACGACGCTCCGAATCCACCAAAGAACGCCGAAACCATATGGGCGATCAACTCGAAAAACCAGCTTTCAAGTATCATCCAGTATACCGCCTTTCAACATTAATCGCAAGACCGATGGACCCGCCGTAAGTAAAATTCCAGTATGCCCGGTATATTGCTCATGTTACCGCAGCACCAATCCGAAAGACGAAAGATTGCGCCGGGCGGGTGGAGCAAAATCAATTAATATCGGATACCGATCCGGCGTCCCGCTCTTTTTAAGAAAAAATCCTTTGTCCTTCATAAAAATGGGGTATTATAATAATAGCAGTAAGTGTTAATATTTGTTGATGTAGGAATGATAGTATAACGTTATCAATTATTCGTAAACCTGGCTGGAGCAATATCTGTCGACTGGTGTCCAAGGTATTGCATTTACCGGCACGAAAAAAGTACCTTCGCAAAGGCTACCACCCCATGAGCGAGTCGGACAGTGTTTACAATGTCATCTCCTCCGCCCTCGGCAACCTGGACCACCAAACGCCAATGAGCCCGGGCATCTTCGAAAACGCCATGGACATGCTGACAAACATCGGTTGCAAGGCAGCCGCCGTCTATATTGTCGACGACTATCCCGATGCCATGCGCGTCATCACACGCTCGGACGGCGGGCGCTATTTTCCCGACTTCATCGGCCTGGACGATCCGGCCAACCCGGACATCGAACTCGCCAACGCCATCGGCCCTATGCCCGGCCTGAAAACCTATAAACTCTACAGCCACGGCCGCACTCTGGGAGCGGTGGCGGTGAACGCCACGGGTATCGGCGTAAAAGGCGAACGCACACTGACAGGCATTGTCAAGATTTTCTCCGTTCTCGCCTATATAGAGATCATCCGCAACAACTGCCAGCGCGAACGGACCGAAAGGGAAATATTCTTCGCCCAGGCGCTTGCCAACCGCCTGATGCTGCGCACACCCCCGAAGACCGAATTTTACCGGCTCGGCTTCGAACGGCTCCGGGCGCTGGAACTGGGAGGCGACTTTTTCGACTTTATCCCGGCAAAAGACGGCAGGGTTTTCGCTTTTCTCGGGCGCTGCAGCGGCAAGGGCCTAAGGACCGCCCTGGAAATGGCCGAAATCATGCACCATATTGACAAAAGTTTTGTCGGCACCATTTCCCTTTCGGAAATTGTCGCAAACGTCAACACCCACCTGGTCGAAATCAAAAACCGCACCCATCTGGCCAGCCTATGCATAATGGAGTTCGACCCCTACGCAGGCAAAGTGCGCATGGTGCGGGCGGGGAATTTCGCCGTAGCCGTCTGCCACAGCGGCCATATCCACTCGATATCCCGCGACAGCGAACTGTTCCTCGGTATGATCAACGACCTGGCCACAGAAGAAGAAGAGTTCGAATTCAAGCCCGGTTCCGCCCTGATCTGCGCGACCGAAGGCATCTTCAACCTCAGAAACCGTCTGGACCAAACACTTCCGGCCCAGATTTTTGACGATTCCATCCAGGAAGCGCGTCGGGAAAAGTCGGTGAAATCGCTGATCAACTGCGCCTTCGACCGCATCCGCAGCGTCAGCGAGTACACCCTCGCCCAGGATTCCATCGCCGCCATTTCTGTGGAATTCCTCAATAAACCATAACTTTCGGACTACCAAGGATCAAATGGCGGGGGGATTTTTAGACGCAGAGAACCATGACTACAGCCAAAAACAAAAGAAAGCCTCCCCTGCGAGTTGACGACCCAAATGCCAATGACAAGGTCGCGGGAAGCGCTACCAGTTCGGAAAGTACCAGGTCACCGGAAATTTTCGAGGATTTCCCTACGCCGGAACAACTCAAAGAGTACGATTCCGCCCTTGAAGGAGGGGCGGATAGAGTCCTTGGTATGTTTACTGAAGCTGCTGCAAACCAAAAGAGATACCGCCTCGCCGCGCTGGTCGCGTGGACTGTCACGACCGTGATATGTTTTCTGGCTGTCGTGGCCTTTGCAATATACTGTATTTACATAGGATACAATCACACCGGCCTTGCCGCAACGGTGCTTGCGATAGTGGGGTGGTGCTTTCATTCTGGTGGTACTTTCGCATGGACGACAGGCGATGGACTGAGTGAAGGCATGGTGCAATAAAAGGCTTGCAGCATAGTTGTGACATAGTATATAATGATGTATTGTCCATAAGCGCGTCATGCCAATGACGCGCGGGTTTTTTGTTTCTTGACATGCTTGTGGCGAACCGGGTTCGTCAATGCGAGCATTTTCTTTTAGTGGAGGCGCACGATAGATATGACAGCAGCAGTTGAATCACGGGTCAAAGACATTCTCACCGCACAACCCGTAGACATGGAATCCCTCTTCTACCTGGCCACCATCGCCAGCAAGGACGACGGCTGGGCCAAGGAAATCGAATCGGCCATTCCGGAGCTGGAGAAATTCGCGGACTCTAGCATGCGCATAGCCGCCGCCTGGTATGCCATCGGCAATATGCAAAAGGCTGCCGAACATGCCGAAAAGGATAGCGCCAACCCGCTGTCGGCGATGATCATCGGCATCGATTTCGAAAATCGGGGCAACCACGAAGAAGCGTACAAATATTTCCAGCGCGCAGCGCAAAGCGCCCCGACGGTTGCGCCGTTCGCCCTGAAGCCCATCGACTCCCTGCGCCGTCAAGGCAAGCTGGACGAGGCGAGCGAAATGGCCGAAAGGCAGCGAAAGCAATTCTCCGACAAGGCGGAACTCGATTTCTTCCTCGGACGCGTTCTTGAAGATTCCGGACGCTACCAGGACGCCCTCGACAGCTACCGCCGCTCCATCGACATCAACCCCAATTACGCCGAATGCCTCTTCCGCGCCGCCTATCTCGCCGACCTGCGCGGCCTGGACAGCCTCGCCAAGGACTTCTACAGCAGGATCGGACCCGAGTCCAACCGAGTCTACGTCAACGCCTGCCTCAACCTGGCTTTGATCTACGAGGACGAAGAGGATTACGAGAAATCGGTCGCCTGCTGCCGCCGCGCCCTAAAGATTTCTCCCCTGAACCGCCGCGCCAAACTGTTCCTCTCGAACGCCGAAGCCGCCGCGAACATGTACTACTCGCCCGAGGAAACAAAACAGTCGGAACGCCTCGAAGCGATCCTGCGTGTGCCGGTGTCCGACTTCGAACTGTCGGTCCGCAGCCGCAACTGCCTATCGAGCATGAACATCATGTGCCTCGGGGACCTTATCAAGCGCACCGAAAGCGAAATGCTCGCTTACAAGAACTTCGGCGAGACCAGCCTGAGGGAAATCAAGGAAATGCTTGCGGCGAAGGGCTTGCGCCTCGGTATGATGCGCGAAGACGCCGCCACCCGCCAAGCCATGGAACGCCAGCGTAAGAACGCCAACTCCGAGCTCCTCACGAAAACCATCGACGAGCTCGAGCTCGGCGTCAGGGCCAGGAAGTGCATGGAAACAATGGGCATCGCGACAATCGGCGAACTCGTCTCCAAGACGGAAGCGGAACTCGCCGGCGCCAGGAATTTCGGCCGCGTATCCTTGACCGAAATCAAGAAGAAGCTGACCGAAATGGGATTGTCCTTCAAGGAAGGCGGAGAATAACCGTTCCATGAATGACGATAGCTCTGGGGCATCAGTCATATCCCCAAAAAAAGGCGGCGCTTTGCGCCGCCTTT
>DAIOFH010000038.1:0-29923 GCA_036745875.1 Planctomycetota bacterium
CGCCGATGAAGCCGGCGACAAAGACGTTGACCGGGTTGTCGTACACTTCCAGCGGCGTGCCGAACTGCTGCAACTTGCCGTCCTTCATGATGGCGATCTTGTCCGAAAGGCTCATCGCCTCGAGCTGGTCGTGGGTGACGAGGATCGTCGTGCACTTGATCGCGTTGTGGATGCGCTTGATCTCGGTACGGAGGATCTGGCGCATCTTGCCGTCCAGGTGGGACAGCGGTTCGTCCAGCAGAAGGACGGACGGGTTGCGGACAAGGGCGCGCGCAATGTTGACGCGTTGCTTCTGACCGCCGGACAGCCCCGCCGGCTTGCTGTAAAGAAGGTCGTCGATCTTCATCAAGGGGGCGATTTCCATGACCCGGCGCTTGATTTCGTTTTCCGGCACCTTCTTGGCGCGGAGGTTGAAGGCGACGTTGTCGAAGACGTTCAGCGGAGGATAAAGGGCGTAATCCTCGAAAGCGAGGCCGATGTCCCTGTCCTTCGGGTGAAGGTCGTTGACCACGCGGTCGCCGATGAGGATTTGCCCCCGGGTGATTTCCTCGAGGCCCGCGACCATCCTGAGGCTTGTGGTCTTGCCGCAACCGGAGGGGCCGAGGATGCCGACGAACTCGCCGTCGGTGCAATGCAGCGAAAAATCGTTCACCGCGTACTGGATGTTCCCGACCGACTGCACGCGGCGCATGGTGGCGTCGACGTCGCCGGAGTCCTTGTCGAGGTTGACCGTCTTGTCCTCGTCAAAGACCTGTTGAACCTTGGTCCTGCCGTATTGCTTGAAAACGTTTCTAAAGGTCAAACCAGCCATTGGTTTTGTCTCCTATAAAGTAACAGCCTCTTTTTATTAACCCTTCCCTCCGGGATACCTACCTGTCTATGAGCGCCGTCTGGTTGTGCCGGCCGATGAAATGGCCGTCAGACGCGCTGAAGAACAACAGGTTGTCCGGGTCGGGGCGCATAAAGACCGGGCTGTCGAGTTTGACCGAAAGATCGTTCGGGGCAATCGTTTGGAACATGTGCTCGTCGACCTTGATCGTAAGAATCGACTTGTTGCCGATCGGCTCGAGGTTGTACACGATGCCGGGGATGTAGTCGTCGGCCTTGTCGAAGCGATAGCTGAGGTTGATGCCGCGCACGCCGATCCTGACCTTGCGGTCATTCGTGCCGGACTTGATCATCTGCTGGACGTCGTCTGCGACGGGGAACTTGTAGACCTGCCCGCTCGCGTAGATTTCCACCATCATCTTGCCGCCTTCCTCGGTGATCGTGCCGTCCGTGAGGTTGATTTCCGGCTCGCCCACGAGCTTGGCGACAAACTCGTTGCTCGGCGTATAGTAGACTTCGTCGGCGTTGCCGATCTGGACGATCCTGCCTTCGTTGATGATGGCAATCCTGTCGCCGAGGGACAAGGCTTCAGCATAGTCGTGGGTGACGTAGATCGTCGTCGTGTCGAACTGCTGCTGCATGGCCTTGAGCTCGGTGCGCATCAGGTGGCGGAGCTTAGCGTCCAGGTGGGCCAGCGGCTCGTCCATCAGGAAGACGTTCGGGTTCCTGACCAGGCAGCGGCCGAGGGCGGTTCTCTGGCGCTGGCCGTTCGAGAGTTGCGACGGCAGGCGGTTCAGGAGCTGCTGGATGCCCATGAGTTCCGACACGCGCTGGACTTCCGCCTTGATCTCCGCTTCGTCCCTGCGGTGGAGCGGGCTGCGCATGGGGCTGGCGATATTGTCGTACACCGTCATGTGCGGATAGAGGGCGTAGTTTTCAAACACCATCGAGACGTTCCTCTCGGCCGGATCGACGAGGTTGACGATCTCGTCACCGATGCGGACCAGCCCGTGGTCGGGAAATTCGACGCCGGCGATGGTTTTAAGGATCGTGGTCTTCCCCGCCCCCGCCGGGCCGAAGAGGACGAAAAACTCCTTGTCGTGGACATCAAGGTCAATGTTGTTCAAGGCCTTGATCTTCCCAAACGACTTGGAAATCTGTTCCAATCTAATTTGCGCCATTGTTATGGACTCCAATAAATTCTGGTATTTTGAAGATGTCTACAGTTATCCCTTGACCGCGCCGAAGGACAGGCCGCGCACCAGGTGTTTCTGGATGATCAGCGCGAGGATGACTTCCGGCAGCGCCGTCACCGCGGCCGCGACCGCCATCTGCCCGTAGTGGACGGTGTCGGAAGCGAGGTACCTGAGCGACGCCACCGTGACGGGCTGGACCTTGAAGCCCGAAAGGATCAGCGGGAAAGTAAAGGTATTCCAGGCGAAGATGAAGCACAACAGGGCGGAAGACACGAGACCCGGCTTGATGAGCGGCAGCAGGATCCGGAGGAAGATCTGATACCACTTATAGCCGTCAAGCTGGGCCGCCTGTTCGACCTCAACGGAGATATCCTCAAAGTAGCCGCGAAGCACCCAGATAAGGAGCGGCAGGGCAATCAGCTGATAGACCCAGATCAGGCCGAGGTGGGTATCATAAAGGCCGATCTTCTGGTAGATCAGGAACAGCGGCAGAACGACCAGGATTTCCGGCGCGAACTTGAAGGAAAGGATCTGGAACGCAAGGTCCTCTTTCTTCGGGAACTGGAAGCGCGCGAACGCATAGGCTGCGGGAACGCCGACGATGACCGCGACAATCACCGCGCCGCCGGAAATGATAAGGTTGTCCAGGAAGTACTTGAAGTAATCGGTGTAGAGCAGGACGGCCGCGTAGTTTTCAAGCGTCGGATTGAACCAGAAAGTGGTGGTGAACACTTCCGCGTCCGACTTGAAGGTGATGATCAACATCCACACCAGCGGGAACAACGCGAACAACGCCCACAGGATGAGAGCCGTATATCTCATGATCGGCTCGCCAATGCCTCTTTTCATACATATCCCTTTCTTCGGGCCCGCCCGCGGGGCGGACCGTCTTAATGAGTAAAGTTATTTACCGGCAGCAGCCTTCTGGACCGCCAGCCACTTGCCGACGAGAATCTTGGCGATGACGAAGATCACGACCCAGAGGAACAGGATGTACGGCATGGCTTCACCGAAGCGCTTGTAGTAGAAGCCTTTGTTGTATGCCGTCAACGACAGGTTCATCAGGGTGTCGCCGGGGCCGCCCTTGGTGAGGGCGAAGATGATGGCGTATTCCTGCAGGGACGCCATGAGACGGAAGATAAGGGCGATGTAGAGGAACGGCTTCAACATCGGCAGCGTCAGGTTCCTGAAAGTGAACAGGGCGGAAGCGCCGTCGACCTGCGCCGCCTCGAACGGCGACTTCGGCAGCGAGTTGATGCCCGCGACCACGAGGACGATGATGAACGGGGTGTTGACCCAGACGTCGATCATGACCGCCGTGGCAAGCGCCGTCGTCTGTGACGCGGCCCACGGAAAACCGTAGACGCCGAAGAGGTTCAGGAACTTCTCGAGAATGCCGACCGAAGTGTTGGTCATGAGCTGCCAGATGATCGTCGCGATGACGGGGGCGATCATCAGGGGGAAGACAAGGACGACCCGGAGGGTCGAGGTGAACCAGTTTGTCTTCTTGCAGATCAAGAGGCCGATGCCGAGGCCGAGAACCATCTCGCAGCCGGTGGACCAGAAAGCGTATTTGCAGGTCACCCACACGGCATGCCAGAAGGACGAGTCCGACAGCATGTTCAACCAGTTCCTTCCCCAAACCATCTTGTAGGTCTGGCGCAGGAAGGAGTAGTTGGTCAGCGAGTAATAGATCGCGCTGATGAAGGGGATCATGATGCCAATGGTGATCAGTAAGGCCGGAGCGATGATCAGGTACGGCAGCGCCCGATCAAGGAACGGCTTGCGGCTGTAAATCCGCATATCCACGCTTGAAGACAACGGCTCTCCTTTCATAAAACTGTTGATGACGCGATAACTTCTCTCTCCAAATGATCGCAGTCAATAGTTGAGAGTTGATAGTTTATAAGGAAAAGCCTGTTCTATCCCCAAACCCAAAAAGCGAACATGTCCTTGTGCGAGAAAGCTTTCCAAAACCATCAACCATTACCTATTAACCATTAATTCTTTTTAATCAGGTTCGGCGGTTCCCGACCTTCGATATAGGCCTTGACGTTGTCGAGAATAAGCCGCGACTGGTGCTTGATGCCGTCCCTGGTCGCCCCGCCGATGTGCGGAGTGAGGATAACGTTATCCAGTTTGAGGAACGGAGAATCGTGGTAGAGGGGTTCCTGATTGAACACATCCAGCGCTGCTCCGGCGATGCGCTTTTCCGTGAGCGCCTTCAGGAGGTCTTTTTCATTCACCAGCGCGCCGCGGGCGGTGTTGATGAAAAATGCCCGCGGTTTCATCTTGTCGAATTGCTTCCAGCCGAACATGCCCTTCGTTTCCGGCGTGACCTTGGCATGCAGACTTACATAATCCGCCTCCGCGAGAAGCTGGTCCATCTCGACCTTCTCCGCGCCGACTGCCTCGATCCGGCCTGCGTCGACATAGGGATCGGAGACAAGGACGCGCATGCCGAGGGCGCGGGCTTTCGGGGCAAGCTGCGCGCCGATGATGCCGAAGCCGACGAGGCCGAGGGTCCGGCCGTCAATCTCGATGCCGCGATAGAGGACATACGGATTGTTCTTGAGATCGGCGTGCTGCCAAAGGATGTCCTTGGTGTCTGTCGGGGTGCCCGGCTCCAGGGTCATGTTGCCGATCATGATCTGATGGTGAGTCTGCGGGATGAACCGGGACAGGCAAATCATGAAGCCGATGGTCATCTCGACAACCGCGACCGCATTGCGCCCGGGGGCATTGGTGACGACCACGCCACGGGCGGCGCAGGCCGGAATATCTATGTTTGTCCAGGACGCCCTCACGGACGCGATGAACCGGAGGTCCGGCGCGGCGGCGGTTAGGACTTTCTCGGTGATCGGTTCCTGCTCGATGATCGCCACTTCGGGGCGGACGCTGGCGAGATGGGCAAGCGTCTCCTCCTCCCCCGCCGCCTGGTCGCGGCCGGGTTCGCCCTTGCTGAAGCGGAACACTTCGAAGTGCTCTTCAAGATATGCGAGGGTCTGATCGTCCAACTCGACCATCAGCGACAATTTTTTCCTCATCCCACATTCCCCTATAAACGAGTTAAGAGTTAAAAGCGAAGAGTGAAGAGTGACGAGTTATGGAGGAAGATGGCACACCCTTCGCTCTTAACTCTTAGTTCTTCACTTCAATAATTCATGTCCAGCCACATCTGGTAGCGTTCCTGCAGGCTCGGGTCCGGACTGCCGGGAAGCGCTTCGTACCAGCCGCCGGCGGACATTTCCTTGACCGCCGTTTCGACATCGGGATACTCGCCCGCAGCTATCCAGGCCTGAATGGCCGCCCCTCTGGACGTTGTTTCAAGATCCTTCGTCACCATCACCTCGCGGCCATCCAGGAGGGACGGCATGATGCGGCGAAGATGGTTGCTCCGGCTGCCGCCGCCGGTCAGACAGAACCGGGACACCGTACGACCGCTGATATCCTCAAGCTGTGTGATATTGCTCGCTATGGCAAAGGCGAGGTTTTCAATGCAGGACGGCAGGATGGCGGCGAAAATGTTGGTCTGTTCGTTCGGGAAGCTAATTTCGCAACGCCTTACTTCGCGCCGCGAAACATGGAACCGCCTGGAACCGAAATAGGAAATAACGCCTTCCGTCCTGTCTTCTAGTTTTTCCAAAAGCTTGTAGAGGTCGCCCCGATCGAAAGCCTCCCGCCCCGGAAGCATGCGGATAAGATCGGTGAGATGGTCCATCAGCTTGCGGTGAACCATTCCGGACTGCAGGCAGTTGGATTCGAGAAGCCAAAGGCCGCGAAAATACGGATCAACCCAGATGCGCCGCTTGGGGTCCATGAGAAAATGGTCTTCCACCATCATGACCGGAGTCGTCGAACCGTTGACCGCGACGACATCGCCAAGACTGATCATCCCCGAGCCTAATGTGGCTGCCTGGGTGTCGGACACCGCGGCCACGACCGGCACCTGGCGGAGGCCGAGTTTATCGGCAATTTTCGGGCTCAACTTTTCCACCACGTCGCCGGGAGCGACTAGGGCGTTCATCTGCAGGTGCTCAAGCCCCAGGAGGGACATCATCTTTTTCGACCAGGTCAGTTTGCCTGTTTCAAACAACAGCGTTTCGGCCGCGTTGGTCCATTCGGAGCACATGCGGCCGGTAAGCTTGTAGATGAAATACTCGTTCACCATCAGGATGTGGTTGACTGCATCATATTCAGCCGGGTGGTTTTCCTTGAGCCACAAAAGGCGGATCGCCGGAAAATACACGTCGGGCCAACGGGCGGTGTGGTCGTAGATATCCTCGCCATGGACCGGGCCGATCTTTTTGACGATATCCGAGGACCGGCCGTCAAGGTTCGGCGTGGCCATGATTTCGCGGCCGTCCTTGTCCGTGAACACCTGGCCGTGGCGCTGCGAGGTGACGGTGACGGCGACAATGCCCGAACGGTCGACGCCGGAAGCGGCGAGCGCGTTTTCCGCCGCCCTGAGGGAGCTTTCCCACGACGCGGGAGCGTCCCAGTCCAGGCCGTCCGATTCCTTCAGGTAGTTGTAACGGATTTCCTCATAGGCGCTGCCGACGAAATTGCCGTCGCGATTGATGATATTGACGTGCACGCCGCCGGTACCAATATCAAAAACCAGGATATTGCTCATGCAGAACCTCCAAAAATCGGTTTTTACTTCTCCACGGTGAGAACGTCGCTTTCTCTGCGGCTTCTTTTCAAAAACGACGCAAGCGCCTTGGCGCTGTCTTCATCCGTTATCAATTCGCTGATCAAGCCTGCTCGCCAGGCGCCGATGATGGCGTTCCTTTTTTCGATGCCGCCGCAGGCGGCGACAACGGGACAGCGCAGCGGAACCTCAACGGAAATGCAGCGCCCCTGCATCCTGTGAGGCCTGATCACCCCATCGATATCGAAGAAATGACCGAAAACCTCCCCGACAAATCCATCATCCCGCATCTGGCGGAATACCGACGGATCGGCGTAACCATGACGCAGATACATCGAATTCTTCATGCCGCCAATGCTGATGAAGGCGATGTCCGCTTCTTCACCGCGCTTCAATGTGGCCGCAATCGAAGGGTTGCTCTTGATCGAATCCGCCTCTTCGTGGGTGGAAGCCCACGCCGGCGCCCACAGGTTGAAATAATCGACATTCAGCTTCGTCGCCAGCGTATAGGAGATGTCCAATGGATCGAGAGCCATATTGGCCTGCGCGTTTCCCACAAGCGACACGATCTCCCTGGTCTTGATCGGTCCGTCATAGTCCAGAAGCTGCGCGAACTGATGCAGGGTCCGGCCGATGCCTATGCCGATAACCTTGGCCGTCTTCAAGGCCTGTACAAAACGATAGGTCATGGCGTTGGCTACCGAACGAACCGGATCGGGCCCGGAAGGCACCACCATCACTTCGCCAAGGCCCATCAACTCCCGCAGTTCGCTCTCAAGGGAGAACAGCGAAACGCGCCCGCCCTTTATGCGCACATCGACCATGCCCCTGGCCTTGGCTTCCTTGAGAAGGCGCAACACCTTGATCCTGGGCAAATCCAGACGGTCCGCGATTTCCTGCTGACTCATCTCATCGATATAGTAGAGCCATGCGATTCGCAACAAAAGCTCTTGCATAGTATCGGTTTGCACAATATCCCCCGCGCATACGCTGCAAAAGACGCATAAAGAAAGATCGTTACTGTTTTTGAATTAAGTACATGTCGGGAACCGCCTGGCATAGCGGAAACTTTGAAATTACCTACGGTACACGTTTATAACGTGTTGCTTGCCAGTAAACGAGTTACAGCATTTTCCCGCCTGGCGGACAGCGAAATATCAGTGAACTTTACAAGGAACCGGCGATACCGCAGTGCCTCGGAAATCGGAGGCAGGATAAGCGAGACGTTTCAGGGCCGCATTTTTTCTTCGGTCAGGGGAGCCGATGTGGCTTTTCGTGGACAGGGCTGATGCAATCGGAAAGGGCACAAATATTCAGCTAGGTGTAATTTTGAACAGACAAATGTTCAATAGGATGAATAATTGTACGTAGTTTTATTTTTTTGTCAAGATTATAATCTACTATTTATTCGTTTTTTTTCGATTTTTTCAGAAACGATGAGTTTCGCAAGACTTATCGATAGAGAAAAAAAAGCTTATTAAAAGAGCTTAATAATATCTTTAATAAAGAGCTCATAAAATCAACAAGCATAATCAACAGCGGAATAAGTATTAAAATACCGGAAATCACCAGTAATCATCATAGATTGTCCTTATCCACAGAGCCACTTCACAACAGAAATGGGAAAACATTCCGCTCCAACACATACAAACGCCACACGAACAGCCACACCTTTTTTAACAACTTCCCAATTCATCCTACGCAATTGCCGTTGATTACATGGTTTACACCATCATCAGACCATTTTATTTTTTGTGAAGAAATATTTCATTTTTGTCGAAAGAAAAACAATCCTTTGGGGAATTATATAGTGCCGGTTCAATTGATTCATTCGGTACTGGCTACATACACATATGAGTTATGGGGAGGATGACCATGAATGAGAAAACCATTGTCTTGCGGAAGAACGGGCACTGGTATGTCCTTAATTCCGAAACGGGGGATGAAAAAGAAATCATTCTCGCGCTTATGGAATACGCCGAAAAAGAACAGTATGGCATCGAAGCAAATGAAGTATATTCCCTTATGGAGCAACTGGGCTGGAAAATGGAGGTTTATATCCCCGGCTTGGGTGCTGCATAGCATGGAGAAGCAGCAATATTCATGCTAATACATTATAGTATCACTTACCCATGGCCGCTTGCAAGGTCATGGGTTTAAAATTAGAGCTGTAATACATTATCGGACGACGATTTCAACATGAATCGGTTTTTTTCCAAAAGAGGCGGGAGAAAAACCTGATAGTAGCCGATATATACAGTGATGCCGAAAGTGTGTCGAATCGGTCGTCCCGAAAACATTCCTTATGAACAACAGTCTGCTGGGCACGGAATCATGGATCAAGCATAATGGAAAATGAATCGACAAAAAACCCGGAAAAACAGCCGAAAAATCCGAGCCGTACGGCACCGAGATTCGGAGCGTTCGTCACCATCGCCGTGTCATTGCTGCTGTTGTTCGGGGCTGCCAGCAGGGTGGGGAAAACGCCGGAAACGCTCGCCCTTTTCGGTATCGACAACCAGGCTGAAAACCGCATCAAGCAGGAAGAGGAGCGCCTCCGCACTGCCCTGATGATCGGCAGCGTCCCGGTCAGGCGCGACGATATGACGCCGACCTCCGGTTCCGTCCAACTCGACCCAGACGCCATGCCGCCGACGCGCGGCGATTTCGACCCGGAAACAATACTTTCCAGAACGTCAACGCCAAATAACAACGGTTCCGACTCGAACGGCGGGGGTTTGATGCTGGCGATTCCCCATGCGAGCGAATCCCTCTCCGCCATGGCCAGTCCCACACTGCCGGAGAACCCCGAACCGCAGGCGACACGGAAGAAAAATTACCGCGTCAAGGAGGGGGACACCTGGGTGAAAGTCAGCCGCAACACCCTCGGCGACCCCAACCGCTGGCGCGAAATTCTCGCCGCGAACCCGGCCGCATCCAACGGCCTTAGTGTAGGCATGGATCTGGTGATACCGGGCAGTTGATTTATAATTTGAAAGGGCGCGCACAATGGCCAAGGCGGTTATTTTCGATATGGACGGCGTTTTGGTCGACAGCATGCACGCGCATTGGCTGGCCTGGCAGGAAGCCTTCGCCACCTACTCGATCGACATCAAGCGCGAGGACTTCGACAAAACGCCCGGCATGACGGTCGAGCCGGTGATAAAGCTTCTCGGCGGCGACAATTTTACCAGGGAACAAATTGAAGACCTCACCGTCAAGCAGGAACTGGCGTTCCAAAAAATCATCGCCCAGAACTTCCCAGCCATTCCCGGCGTCAGCGAATTGATAAAAAGCCTTGATGAAGATGGATGGAAAATGGCCGTCGGCACCTCGGGACCAAAAGCCAACCTCGAACTGATACTCGGCAACATACCGGAAAGCGAACGCATCCAGGCGCACGTCGTCCATGGCGAATACACTCACGGCAAGCCCGACCCCGAAGTGTTCCTGACGGCCGCGCAGAGGCTCGGCGTCACGCCCGGAGAAGCGGTGGTGGTGGAAGACAGCCTCGTCGGCCTCGAAGCGGCGAAAAGAGGCGGCTTTCTCTCGGTCGCCCTCACCACGACCCACCCGGAGGAACAACTCGAACCGTTGGCCGATCTTGTTGTGGATTCTCTAACTAAAGTGACGCCAAAGGTTTTGGATTTACTCTTCACATAACCAGGGTCTCGGTGAAAAGAGGTAATTTTAAAAAAAGTCGTTCACTTGCGAAGGGTTTTATGTAAAATACTATAAGAACTACGTATGATCCCATTGACAGTTTCGTGGGCCTGCGCCTTTTTGACCCAGGCGGTTTTCCGAATTCCTTTTCTCGACGGAAAGCAGGTATGAAATTGTCTTTCGAATACGTAACCATGGTGCAAAATGTTGACTAAACGCATATATTGTGCGGTAGTGCTCGCGTCACTCATATCAGCCGCAACCCTGGCCGGGGAGTTGTCCCTCAATTCGTTCGGCATGGGTTCGCGTTCCGCATTTCCCGCGAAATCGCCCCTCGCCAACAAGCCGCAGGTTCAGGTAACCCTTCTTCCCGAATCAACCGCGGTCGCCGCAGGCAAACCTTTTCAACTTATCATGCGCTTCAACCACGCACCCGACGCCTATACCTACTGGACCAACCCGGGCGGCCCGGGACAACCTGCCAAAATAACCTGGCGAATGCCTCCCGGATTCCTCATCAGCCAGCCGTCATGGCCCGCGCCGCAGATTTCGGACGGCACGGGGCTTGTTTCCTACGTCCACAAAGGGAACACGCTTGCCCTATTCACGGTGACGCCCCCGGCCTCGGTCAAACCGGGCGACAAAATCGACATCGCCGCCGACATCGACGCCCAGGTCTGTACAGTCAAAACCTGTATGCCGGTCAAGCTCGCCGCCGCCACCAGCCTTGTTGCGGCGAATTCGACAGGCACGGTCACGCCGCTTCTCGAACGTGCCAAAAACTCCCTCCCAAGCGCCATGTCGGGCTGGGATATCCAAACGGAAAAGGACTCCCAGGGCCTCGCCCTCGTCCTGACGCCCGGCGACGGCGCCAATCCCGAACCCGGCGCGATCTATTTCTTCGACGACATGGCGGCAAACCCGCTTGTCGACAGCCAGCGCCCGCAGGCTCTGGAAAAAACGGATAGCGGTTACCGCCTCCTTCTCCCGACCCGCAGGGATATGAATCCCGCCAAGCTCACCGGCCTCCTGCACAGCGAAAAAGGCTGGCTCGACACGGACGGCAAGGGGTCGGCGTTCAAACTCAATCTCAGCCTCGACGACATGAACCACCTTGCCGCGGCATCGGGCTACGATACGCCGCAAAACGCCCAGGACGCGATTCTGCTCCTGCTGTTCGCCTTTGTCGGCGGCCTGCTCCTGAATGTCATGCCCTGCGTATTCCCGGTGATCAGCCTCAAGGTCATGGGCTTTGCCAAACAGGCGCACCACGACAGGCGGGCGATATTCCTGCACGGCCTTGCCTACGGGGCGGGCGTCCTACTGTGCTTCTGGGCGCTGGCGATCCTGGTCATTTCCCTCGGCCGCGGCTGGGGGGCGCAGTTGCAGTCCAGCATCTTCGTCTATGCCCTGTGCATCCTGTTTGTCGCCATGTCCCTTAATATGGCGGGCGTCTTCGAAGTCGGCACCAGCGCCGGCAGCATGGGACAGGCCTTGTCGGGCAGGGTCGGCCTCAAGCGCTCTTTTTTCACCGGCCTTTTGGCGACAGTCACCTCCACCCCCTGCTCCGCGCCGTTCCTCGGCTCCGCCCTTGCCTACGCCCTCTCCCTTCCGCCTTTGCTGGCGATGGGCGTATTTACCCTTATGGGAGTCGGATTCGCCATTCCCTACCTGCTCCTGGCGCTTTTCCCCGGCCTTTTGAAACGCCTCCCGAAGCCGGGCGAATGGATGGAAACGTTCCGGCAGGCCATGAGCTTCCCGCTTTTCGCCACCGCCGGTTATATGTTGTGGACGCTTGAAGGCATGGTCGACGACTGGCGCCTTTTGATGGTGCTGTTCGGCCTTGTCACCTCAGCCTTCGCCTGTTGGCTCTACGGCAAAGCGCAGCGCGCTTCGCACGTCACGAGGACGCGGAAAAAAGGCCGCATCTACACGACAGTGGCGGTGATGTTCCTGGCTCTCGGCATCTGGATCGGCTGGCCGTCGCAGCCGACGGGGCTGCAATGGCGGGAATGGTCGCCGGAGCTTGTCCGCGAGCTGCAAAGCTCCGGGAAAGCGGTCTACGTGGACTTTACCGCGCGCTGGTGCGCCACCTGCCAGGTCAACAAGCGCGTCTACAAGGACCCTGAAGTCGCCGGCCTCATAGAAAACAAGGACGTCGTCCTGCTGAAAGCCGACTGGACCCAGTACGACGAACGCATCACCAGAACCCTCAAGGACGAATTCAACAAGGCCGCCGTGCCTGTGAACGCCCTCTACGTCCCAGGGGAAGACAAACCGCGCCTGCTGCCGGAACTCCTGACGACCTCCAACGTGGTGGAAGAGTTGTCCGTGATCCCGTAATATTGACTTTGTCGGATTATCAATGCGTGAATGGCGGCCTCTCTTGGAGAGGCCGCCTTATTTTTCCAGAACTGAAAACAAGATTCCGTGTTTTGCCGTAGCGAAGGCAAGGCGACCTGGATCCCGGCAGCTGCGAGCGTTTTTTTCCCGGTTCATTGTATGGACGCGGGGATGACGGTTTCGGGGGGGGGGAGCGACGCTTTCGGTGCGGAGACAGGCCTTCGTCCCGAAAGCGCCGCGTCCCCCTTTTTCGTCATCCCGGCGGGGTTACATCGAACCGGGCGAAAAAGCGTGCGTAGTTGCCGGGATCCAGGTCGCCTTGCCTTTGCTACGGAAAAAGCATAACCCTTTTTTCAAAAAGTGCTCCAATGCGCAAAATGAAGAACCCTTCCGGGCCGATCCCGGAAGGGTCTTCACTGCGCTGGTGTTCAAAGGAGATCTGCGGCATCTACCTTTAAGGTATCCTGTCTTCATTGCGTTTTAATAATGGACGACCATTCCTTGGCGCTTTTCAGTTTTGCCAAGTTGTACCGTAAAAACGCAACAAGGAACCAACCCCTTTGCGCTAGAGCATTTTGAGCGCCGCCGTAACTGGCTGTCAAGCAAGGCTTATTCGCTTGAATTGCTTTAGGAGGATGATTTTGCCTGGAGGCGCTTGTTCAGGATCTGCTGGATGGAGATGAAGACAAACAGCAATGCGCCGATGAAAATCTTCGCCCACCAGTTGTTCAGGCTGCCGTGGAAAGTGATCAGGGTCTGGATAAGACCAAGGATCATCACCCCCATCAGCGTGCCGGGAACGCCGCCGACGCCGCCAGTCAGCAGCGTACCGCCGATGACTGCCGCCGCGATCGCGTCCATCTCCAGGCCGACGAAAGAGGACGAGTTCCCCGACTGCATGTAGAAGGTGACGACAATCCCCGCAGCCGTCGCGCAGAAGCCGGCCAAGGCGTAGATCCATACCTTCATCCTGTCAACCGGCACGCCCATCAACCGCGCTGACGCCTCGTTGGAACCGATGGCATAGACATAACGGCCGAACCGGGTATAGCCCGCGATCAACGTGCCGGCGATGATGAAAATCAAGAGGCACTGCGCCGTGAACGGCAGGCGCACCTTCCCTTCCAGCGGGATGGCGAGCCCCCTGATCGTCTCGGAGTAAAACGGATGCTTGATGGCGACCGACACGTCGTTGATGATGAAGCCGACGCCCCGGGCGAAAAATTGCCCGGCCAGCGTCACCAGGAAAGGCGGCAGGGCGAAATAGGCGATAAAGTACCCCTGTGTCGCACCGAAAATCAGGCCGATTATAAGCACAGCTATCATCACCGGAATGGGATGGTAGCCACGCTGGATCCCTTCGGCGATGAAAATGGAGGTGAAGGCGATGACGGACGCGACCGAAAGGTCGATGCCGCCGGAGATGATGACGAAGGTCATCCCGACCGCGGCGATGCCGACAAAGGCATTGTCGCCGAAGAGGTTGACAAATACCCTCAGCCGCATGAAGTTGTTGAAATAAATGCCGCCGCAGGCGTATAGTATCACCAGCACCAGAAGTGTGATCAGCAAGGTCAGATGATGGCGGTTCATGCCGGTTTGCCTCCAATGTATTTTCTTCAAAAACAGATTTCTTCAGCTCGATTCACAAAAAACCGCCCGTCCTCACGCCGTTTCCTGGCGGCTCGCCAAGTAGCGCTTTACCCTCTCCGACTGCAGCAGGCAGACGGCGAGGATGACCAAGGCCTTCGGGACGGGGGCGACCACCGGCGACACGTTTTTCGCATACATGGTGGTGGTGAGCGTCTGGATCAGGATGGCGCTGACCATCGAACTCGCCAGATAGAACCTGCCGCCGGTCATCGCGGTGCCGCCGATGACGACAGCCATGATGGCGTCAAGTTCGAGGCTGAGGCCGATGTTGTTGGCGTCGGCGGAGCGGATGTTCGAGGTATGCACAAGCCCGGCTATGGACGCGGTGAAGCCGCAGAAAACATAGACCAGGAACTTGATCAATTTGGCGCTGACGCCGGCGCGGCTCGAGGCGACTTCGTTGTCGCCGACGCATTCGATCATATAGCCGACCGCCGTGGCCCTGGAAAGGACGCGGGTGAGGATGAAGATCAGGAGCATCAGGATGAACGGGAACGGGACGGCAATGAAGCCGTTGCCGATGAAGGTCAGGACCGGGTTATAGAAGATGATGATCTGACCGTCCGTGATAAGCTGGGCGACGCCTCTCCCCGCGACCATCAGTATCAGTGTCGCGACCATCGGCGGGATGCCCATTATCGCCACCAGGAAGCCGTTCCACATGCCGGCGATTATGCCGAGGATCAGTGCCGCGATGATGCACAGGGCCGGAGAATACCCGAGCTGCATGGACATGGTCGCCATCATCGCCCCGGCAATGGCCATCACTGCGCCCACGGACAGGTCGATGCCGCCGACGGCGATCACCAGGGTCATCCCGACAGCCAGTATGCCGACCTTTGACGCATGGTTTATGATGTCTATGGGTACGCCGTACAGGTGCCCGCTGCGCCATTCAAGATGGTAGAACTGCGGCGTGAAGATCAGATTGAACAACAGCAGGACCGCGAGCGCCAACAACGGCCAAAACACGACGTTTTTGCTGCGCCTCGTCCAATAGAGCAGCCCGACCATGATCAGCCAGAACAGTATGATTGCCGCTATTCGCATAAGTTACCCCCAGTTGATAATTGATAATGGATAATTGATGATGGATAATGGTGGAAAATTCTTGTGTCGAGGACTCGCTCGCGCTGCTCGCCTTTGAGATAAAAGTGAGCGGAGTGAACGGATTAAATAATGTAAGAATTTTCCTTCATTATCAATTATCAACTATCAATTATCATTGTTGATTGCTCTCCGTCTTTCCCTGATCGGCGATGATGCGGAGGATACTTTGTTCCGAGACATCCTCGCCCTGGAGTTCCGCAATCTTTTCGCGGTCCCTGAGGACGATGATGCGTTCCGAGTTCCTGACCACTTCGTCGAGTTCGGAACTGATCAGCAGGAGGGACATTCCTTCGTCCCTGAGCTTCTGGATCAATTCCTCGATTTCCGCCCTCGCGCCGACGTCGATGCCGCGGGTCGGTTCGTCCAGGATCAGGAGACGGGGGTGGATAGCCAGCCAGCGGGCGATAATGACTTTCTGCTGGTTGCCGCCCGAGAGATTTTTCACCTCCTGCTCCCTGGACGGCGTTTTTATGTTCAGGGCCTTGATGAAGGAGTCGGTGATTTCAACCGCCTTCTTTTCCGGCAGACGGTGCCACGGACCCATCTTCGCCTGCAGTGCGAGGATGATGTTTTCCTTGACGGAAAGGTCGGGGATGATACCGGATACCTTGCGGTCCTCCGTGAGCATGCCGAAACCGAAGCGCATGGCATGAGCCGGGGAGTCGAGTTTGATCTTCGCGCCGTCCACCTCGATTTCGCCGCTGTCCGCCTGGTCGACGCCGAAAAGCAGGTTCGCCGTCTCCGAACGGCCTGAGCCGAGAAGGCCGGCGAGACCGAGGATTTCCCCCTCGTTCAATTCGAAGTCGACGGGTTCTATGGAGCCTTTGCGGCCGAGGCGGCGGATGCTCGCCAGGGTCTTCCGGCCGGACTGGGTGCGGATGGTTCGTTTTTCCAGTTTTTTGACTTCTTCGATGGATTTGCCGACCATCTTGCCGATGAGATCGAGCCTCGGCAGGTCGGCGACCGGGAATTCCCCGACCAGTTCGCCGTTCCTGAGCACTGTTATGGTTTCGGAGACGCGGTAGACCTGGTCAAGGAAGTGGGTCACGAAAATGATGCCCATCCCGTGGGCCTTGAGGTTTTCCATGATGCGGAACAGCTCGTCCGCCTCGGCCTCGTCGAGGCTGGAGGTGGGTTCGTCCAGAATCAGCATCTTGGCGTCGATATCGAGGGCTCGCGCGATGGCGACCATCTGTTGAATCGCTATTGAACAGTCGGACAATTGCTTGTTGACGTCGATTTTTACTTTGAGGTCAAGCCTGGCGAGGGCGTTTCTGGCACGCGCCTTGACTTTCCGCCAGCTGATGATCCCCGCCGTCCTGTCTTCACGACCAAGACAGATGTTTTCGGCGACCGACAGGTGGGGGATGAGGTTGATTTCCTGGTACACTGTGGAAATGCCGCAGAGTTCCGCCTCCCTGGGGCTTGACGGGGCGATCTGCCTGCCGTCCAGGGTGATGGTGCCGCCGTCCCCGGGATGCACACCGGTAAGGACTTTGATGAGTGTGGATTTGCCTGCGCCGTTCTCGCCGAGAAGAGCATGGATCTGGCCGCGCTTCAAGGTGAAATCGACGTTGCTGAGCGCTTTGACGCCCGGGAATATCTTGTCGATCCCGCGCATCTCCAAAAGTGTTTCCTGAGCCATGACCGGTCTCCGTATCGTTCCGGTTGGTGCGAATATAAATTATGTCTGAATATGCTGAAAATTTTGCCGTCACGGGGTGATGCCCGCAAAGCAAAATTCGCGCATTTCGCATCCACTGCCGCTTAACCGAGGTAAAGCGGCAGGAGCCGCGATTGGCAGCTCCTGCCACGGATTTCAGCTATTAGTATTGACGCAGGGGGAGAAGGGGAGCGGCGCAGAAGTAGTCATAGGTGCCTTCGATGGAGTAGGTGATCTTGTCGACGGGCTGGCCGGCGACGAGCTTTTCGGCGAGGTCGAAGAACTGGGGGCCGAGGAGCGGGTTGCATTCGACCGTGCAGTGCATCTTGCCCTCGGCGATGGCGGCAAAGGCGTCGGCGATGGCGTCAACGCCGATGAGGATGCATTCCTTGCCCGGATCGATGCCGGCTTCTTCGAGAGCCTGGATGGCGCCGAGGACCATGTCGTCATTGTGGCCGTAGATGACTTTCTTGTTCTTGGCGTTCGCCCAGGCGGGGGACTTGATGTACGCTTCCATCACTTCCTTGCCCTTGGCGCGGGTGAAGTCGCCGGACTGGGACATGACGATGTTGATGTTGGGGTAATTGGCGATGACGTTTTCAAAGCCTTTCTTGCGGTCGATCGCGGGGGCGGCGCCAACGGTGCCGACCAGTTCGAAGACGTCGGCGGCAGCGGCGCAGCCGAGTTCACGAACCAGCCAGTTGCCGGCGTTTTCGCCTTCCTGGATGAAGTTGGAACCGAGGAAAGTCGCATAGAGGCTGTCATCGGAAGTATCGACGGTGCGGTCGACGAGGATGACAGGGATGCCGGCTTCCCTGGCTTCGATGAGGACGGGTTCCCAACCTGTGTTCACGACCGGGGGAAGACCGATGACGTCGACTTCCTGCGCGATGAAGGAACGGATCGCCTTGATCTGGTTTTCCTGCTTCTGCTGTGCGTCGGAGAAGATGAGGTTGACGCCGCGCTTTTCCGCTTCTCCCTTGATGGAGTTGGTGTTGGCGGTACGCCACATGCTTTCAGCGCCGAGCTGAGCAAAGCCTACCGTGAGCTGCCCGGCCATCGCCGAGACAGAAAACGCCAACAACGCAACCAATGCCAGAGCTGTTCTTTTCATGCCATTCTCCTAGAAAAAAGAAAAGAAAATCATTCCTCGAGCTTCCGGAATGTACAATCCGCAAATCAACCATCTGCGCGCGCGTTAAAGCGGCACAGCATGCACGATGCACAACGCGCAAGGGGCAATGGAATTTCGTATCATGCCTATACGAACCATGGCGCATTTGTTACGATAATACGGCTAGAGAATATGATGGATGCTTTGCCGGCAATATACCCAGAACAAAAAACGAATATAAATGCGAGCGAGTGAAAAGAGAGAGAACATCAAAAGACGAAAGCGACAAATCATCAGTGTTGACAAATGGTCCGACTGCGGTTCCCGCTGCTCCGCATTGACATGATCCGATCGGACTCCTCACGACGCAGTTTACTCTATACAAGATTACGTTGACGCTTACAATGGATTATATTACGATAAAACTAGACAATCTTGCTTTTTTAACTCATAGCGGATTCGCGTACCCCCTGGACGATCCGTTATTGTTATTGCCAGAGTGACAGTCATGGCGAAGAACACAACAGAACGGCCCACTCCCCTGGACGGCATTGACGTGCGAAGCGTCGGCGTCCGCTGGTTCCACCCCGGCGGCTTTGTGATAGACAGGCCGGCGGGAGTCCCGGAATACAGCTTCGTCCAATGGCTCACGCCCTCGCTTGTCAAAATCGGCGGCGGCGAAACACTGCAGGAACGGCCCGGCGGCTGCATTATTTACCGCCCGGGGCAAACCCAATGGTACGGCAGTGACATCTTCACCCCATTCGGAAACAACTGGATGCATTTTCTCGGGCCAGCCGTCGAAAAACTTATCAACGAGTATTCGCTGCCGGTCAACCGGCCGTTCTACCTCAAGGACGATTCGTTCATTGAACCGGCGCTGCGCCTTTTGCTCAGGGAAAGCATGTCCAAAAAACCGGGCTGGCGCGTTCTTCTCTCGATCCAAACCTGCGCCTTCTTTATTGAAATGCACCGCAGCCTGAGCATGGAAGAAGTAAAACCGCAATCCGCCCGAAGCCTGGAACTGCTGGAGAAATTTGAATCGTTCCGCGAATACCTCAAGGACCATTGCACCGAACACTGGACCCTCGGCCGCATGGCCGGTGAGCTCCATCTATCGGCGTCCAGGTTCAGCAAACTCTACCGCGACTTCTTCGACGCCAAGCCCATTGACGACCTAATCCACATGCGGATCACCCTGGCGGAATACTACCTCAGGGCATCGCACATGCCGGTCAACTATATCGCAAACCTGTGCGGGTTTTCGGATTCGTATTATTTTTCCCGTTTGTTCAAGGCAAAAACAGGGCAAACGGCAAGCGCATTCAGGCTGGCGGAGCGCGCGTAATCACTCCTGCGATATACCGTTAATATCAGATGTTTTAAAAATATCAACTTCAGTATACTGCAAGAAAAGCGTTTACTTTCGGTTCAGTCGATTTTTCACCGGTTACTACGTTAAATGAGTATTTTTTTGCTTAAATGTAAATGTTTACATATTTTGACGCTGTTCATAATGTTAGTGATAACCGAACATTTGTCAATATTGTTTTTTTAAAAAAATTGATTCCATTCGTTAAATTTCATACAAATTATGGATATGCCGTGAATTCGAATCATCTATCTTGTGTTATATTTTCATGATACAAAAAAACGACCCCCGAACGACATGTATGCCGGCGGGGGTATTTTTTTTGAGTGAGTAAAATGAAAGTGTTTCTGAGTTAAAAATGCGCCTATTCCTAGCGCATATCCGACCCGGTGAAAGCCGCCAACAGCGCAGCAGAGACATCGTCCCTGACGGCATTGGCTTCCGCATCGGTCAGCGACCGCTCGGGACTCCGCAGGACCATGGAAAAAGCCAGCGCCTTGAACCCCTGCTTCAGTCCCTTGCCGCGATAAATGCTTTCAAAGGATAGACTGTCCAGCATTTTGGCCGTTTTCCTGACAATGGCCTCCACTTCGACCCATTTCACCGTCTCCGGCAGCGAGAGGGAAATGTCCCGCCTGATGCCGGGGAAGCGCGGGAGCGGCTGGTAGAAGCGCTCGCGCTTTTCCGCTACAGCCATTACCGTGACGTCAATCTCAGCCACCGCGGTCGTGGAATCGAGGTCGAACCGCTTTACCTCGGCATTCGAGATAAGGCCGAATTTCGCCAGCTGCTTGCCGTCAAGTTTCAATATCCCGCCGCTGCCGGACATGAATCCCGGGTATGCATCCGTCGTCTCGACCGTGATGACGCCCTTTACGCCAATCGCCCGGCAAACACACTCCACCGCGCCACGGACATAATCCTCGCCCCTATCGTCGACTATCCCCAGTCGGTAGGGTTCGACAGGGCCGTTGGCGGTTTTGTGATAGATCTTGGCCATTTCGAACAGCGCCACATTCTCTTCCAGGCGGTTCGTCCTCCGCACTTCCAGGAGGGAAGGAATCAGGGAGGTCCTGAGGAGCGGCCTTTCGGCATTGATGGGATTACATACTTCATACGCCGCGGCGGAATCGAACCCGCCGCACCAGTCGGCAGGAACAAACGAATCGGTCGAACACTCGTGACAGCCAAGTCCCATCAGCACGCGGCGGGTGTGGCGGGCCGCCTTGACTTCCCGGAGTTCGTGCGCCAGTTCGAGGGGCATGGTGACGCGGTCAGGAATCCTGTCGTACCCGGCGAGGCGGACGACTTCCTCGATAAGGTCAGCCTCGCACTTCACGTCGCGCCGGAAGGTCGGCGCGAGGATGGTGATCTTTTCATTGTCCCTGAATGTTTCCTTCAGCCCGAGGCCGGAGAATATCTCGGATATTTCATCCGGCTCGACCCGGAAGCCGAGGATCTTTTCGCAGCGGGCGAACCGTAAACTTACTTCCACCGGATTCGCCAGATCGGGGTTGGTGTCGATGACGCCGGCAGCCAGTTCGCCGCCGGCAAGCTCCAGTATCAGGCGGGCGGCGCGGCGGGAAGCCTCTTCCGTCATCCCCGGATCGATGCCGCGCTCGTAGCGGTACGACGATTCGGAAGACATCTTGGTCTTGCGGGCCGCTTTCCTGACGTTCCTGGGCTGGAACCAGGCCGACTCGAGAAAGACATTCAACGTGGTGTTGCCAACCTCGGTATTGGTCCCGCCCTTGACGCCGGCGAGAGCCACCGCCTTTTCCGCGTCGGCGATGACCAGCATGGACGAATCAAGCTTGCCGGATTCGCCGGTGATGGCGGCGAAGCCTTCGCCGTCCGCCGCCATGCGCAGGACAATGCGCTTTTCGGCCAACTTGTCCATGTCGAAGGCGTGCAAGGGCTGGTTCATTTCAAAACACACGAGATTGGTGATGTCGACGACATTGTTGATCGGCCGCTGGCCGATGGCGACGAGCCTGTCCTGGAGCCACTTCGGGGACGGGCCGACCTTGACATTCCTGATGACCCTGGCGGTATAGCGGGGACACGCCTCCTCGGCGCCCGGCATGACAGTGACGGAGGTCAGGGTGTTGACGTCCGGGCCGCTTTCGGTGATGGAAGTATCGGGCCGCTTGACGGACGTTTTCTCTATGGCCGCGATCTCATGGGCGACGCCAAGATGGCAGAGCCAGTCCGGGCGGTTTGTGGTGATATCCGCATCCAGGGCGAAATCGCCGTCCACGACGGGCTGGACTTCCTCGACATTGAGGCCGGCCTTGGTCAACTGTTCGGCAAGCTTCTCCGGCGTCAGGGTGGTGCCGGTCAATTCTTTAAGCCATTTGTAGGAAAGGATCATGATGAAGCCCTTTTTGCATAGCTAAAGCATTTCAGGAAATTCTGTGATAATTCTAAAAAATGCTCCACTGTGATGAGCTAAAACTGCCTGAGAAAGCGCAGGTCGTTTTCACTGAACCGGCGGATGTCGTCAATGCCTAGCATGAACATGGCGCTGCGCTCAATGCCGAAGCCGAAGGCGAATCCGGTGAACAGCTCGGAATCGATGCCGACCGCGTCAAAGACGTTCGGGTGCACCATGCCGCAGCCGCCGAGTTCCACCCAACCCTGCTGCTTGCAGACCCGGCAGCCTTTGCCGCGGCAAAAAATGCAGGAGATGTCGAGTTCCGCGGAAGGCTCCGTAAAGGGGAAAAAAGAAGGCCTGAACCTGGTCTCGATGTCCGGCCCGAACATCTCCTTGGCGAACAGCGAGAGGAAGCCGCGCAAGTCGGCCATGGTGACGTTTTTGTCCACCGCCAGGCCTTCTATCTGGGAAAAGCCGTAATGGTGGGTCGCGTCGACGGAATCGGGGCGGTAGGTGCGGCCGGGGGAAACGATCCTGACCGGAGGCATGTTCTCGCCGCCGCCGTATTTCTTGACATGCTCCTCCATGACGCGTATCTGCACGGTGGAGGTCTGGCTGCGGAGGATCGCATTTTCCTCCAGGACAAAGGTGTCGGCCTGGTCGCGGACGGGATGGTCGTCAGGCATGTTGAGGGCGTCGAAATTATGGAAAACATCCTCGATCTCGGGACCCTGGCGCATGGTGAAGCCGAGTCGCTCGAAGATGCCGGTAAAACGCTCGGCCGCCTGGGACAGCGGGTGAATCGTCCCGAATTGCTGGGTCTTTCCCGGCAGGGTCGGATCGGGCAGCGGACCGGTAGGGATCACCTGCGCCGAAAGCGCTTCCTTCCTGGCGTCAAAAAGCGCCTCGATCTCCTGTTTGACCGTGTTCAAGTGCTGGCCGGTATCTTTCCTTTCCTCTGCCGGCACTTCACGGATGCGCGCCATCAGGTCCTTGAGCTGGCCCGAGCGGCCGAGGTAGGTGATCCTGGCCTGCTCCAGCTCCGGAAGCCCCGGCGCCGAGGAGATGTCGGCCTCGGCCGACTCCCTGAATTTCTTGATGTCCTCAGGTAACGACATAACCGCGCCTTTCCTTTCCTCGAGGGAAATAAAAGAGAGCAAGGCGCCGAGAATGCCCGGGTCCTTGCTCTTTGAGCGTTTGACAACAGCATTTCTACAGTGCCGCGAACGGGAAAATATGGCAATCGCCATATTGGCGGGAGCACACTATCTCCGCCTATCCGGCCGCGTCACATTGTGAAAATATGTGTTATGCTTTGGCCCCGGCCAGGCGGTTGACCATCTTGGCCATGCGGGATTTGCGGCGGTTGACGGTGTTCTTGTGCAGAATACCCTTGACGCCGGCCTTATCGACGGCGCGGACCGCGTTCTTGAGTTCCGAAGTCGCGGCGGCGGCATCACCCTTGGTAACGGCGATCCTGAAGGCCTTCACGGACTTCTTGAGCTTTTCCTTGCGCACGCGGTTGCGGGCGGTGCGTTTGACGGATTGACGCATGCGTTTCTTGGCAGACTTGATGTTGGGCATTATTGTTCTCTCTTGTCAATTTCCCTGAATCACAAACCATATGGCAATGGCAAACATATAAAGCTATTTTTTATATCGTACAAAATTCGAAATTACTGAGCCGCATTTTCCTCGACAGTGACCAGATCGTCGTCCGAGGCGTCGGAAAGGTCGTCCGTTTCAGACGGCGGCGCAGGCATGATGTCGACGGAAAGCCCCTCGGGCAAAATCGCCCCTGCGGTGGGCGCTGCGGCGGGCATCACCTTGGGTTCGGGATGGGTATAGCCCTGCAGCTTGTCGTTGACGGCTAGAAGTGAGAATTCGGCGGCCAGCACGACGGACTGGGGCCAGTAGCTGAAACGGTTCTGCGACTGGGCCATGATGTTCGTATAGGCATTCTGCGCTTCGATCAATTTCTGCTCGCGGGCGGAACCTTCGAGCGAGTCGGCTTCGCGCTCGTAAATTTGGGCGATGGTGATGGCGGCTTCCGGAAGGGTTGCCCCGCCCTGCTTTGAGAGGGGTTCGATTTCCGCCTTGGCTTCTGCCACGCGGTCAAGGTTCAGGAGAAGCTGTCCGAGGGCGAGGCGCATGCGGGGGACGAAAGCATGCCTGGGGTTCTGCCTGATGAACTCGCGGGCGGCTTTTTCGGCCGCATCGAAGTCGTTGTCCTTGAGCGCGACGGCAAACTGGTAGACGCGGGCGCTGTCGGCGGCGGAAGAACCGGAGTAGCTGCGGGCCACGTCGCCGAAGGCGGCGAGGGCGTCGCTTTCCGGCTTGGTGAAGGTATCGACCTGTGCCTGGAAAAGGGCGCGTTCCGAGGCGGCCTTTGCTTCGCCGGCATTACGGCGCATGACCAGGAACACCGCGATGAAGGCCACAACCACGATGACGACGGCGATGACGATATTCCTGATTTTCCCGGCATTGTCCGTGACCTGCTTCGCGAGGCGCTGGCTCACCGAGGAAAGATCATCCTTTTCTTTTTTCTCCGCCATAACGGCAATTCCCATAGTCAGAAGGCGAAAGGGACGGCGTCCACCCGCGCGGAATGGCGCGGGAAATGCCGTAATATCCCCCAAAAAACATCATAAAACAACCGAGCCGCAATCCTTTGAAGGTTCGCGGCTCGCCATCAACGTCACGCAATTATAAGGGACAATCCTTTCAGGTCAAGCATCTTTCCTGTCGGGTTGTTGAAAGTTTGTCATACATTAAACCGGCGGAAGAGAATCCCGATATCACGCGTTTCGATCCAGGAGCGAGGGTCCGCCATGGCCGCGTTTGCCGTCCTTGCCGTAGGTCGTTTCCGGATGGGCGGCTTCGTTCACCGCCTTGAGGAACGAATTGACGTGTTCGAGACTGGCCTTGAGGAGCTCGGCGTTGTGCCGCGTCTTTTTGCGGCATTCTTCGATGACGGCCTTGAGTTCCGTCCGGACCTTGTTCATTTTGGCGCGGTCCGCTTCCGGAAGCTTCTCGATAAGGTCCTTGAGCTTGTCCGCCTCATCCTTTAGCCCGAGTCCGCGTTTCACCAGGGGCATTATGGCCAAGCGCTTCTGTTCCTCTTCCTCTATGGAGACGACCAGCTTCTTTTCCTCGGCGACGGATTGTTCCAGTTCCTCGAGGTTGCCGTTGATGATGCTTTGCCGTTTTCTTTCCGCCACTTCCAGCATGGAGCGATGCAACGCGGTCTGCCGCGTCAGGGTCGCGTCCAGCATGCCGACAGCCCGTTTCAAGGCTGCTTCATTCTCTACACTCATGGCAAAGCCCTTTCACTCCATTGTACCTCTTATACCTCTATTTTACATCCCGACGCTGGCAACGCCGGGGATTTCCTGCGCTTCTGCACCGCTGCCAGCCGTGGAATTCGCGTCTTCGGCGGACTGTACCCGCGCCTTCGAAGCGAGTGACTGATATACAAGATCCGTCAAGCCGTATCCGCTGCCCTTCGACAGGGTGGTGGAATATTCCTGGTCAAGCATCTGTTGGAAAAACTTCTCCCCGTTGTCGCCGTGCATCTCGGGGTTTTCCTGTACGGTCGCGCGCATCGATTTCATGACTTCGTTCATGAAAACCGAGACGAACTCCTCGGCGACGCCGCGGAGCTTCGCGTCTTCCACCTTGCCGCTGTCGGCTGACGAGCGCGCGGCGGAGCCGGCGAGTTCCTGCGCCTCCTCCCGCTCGACCTTGCGCTGCTGGGAGCTCCTGTTCATGGTCCCGAGCCCGCCGACGTTCATCCCGTTTCCGTAAGCAATATCAAGTACGCTCATCGTATGCTCCTTGCTACTGGCCGATAAATTCGGCGTTGATCGCGCCTGCGGCGCGCAGTTCTTCAAACATGGTTATAATCTGTTCCGTCCCCAGACCCATGGCGTTCAGGGTGTCTATGAGACTCTGGAGGTCGGCGTAGGTGCCGGGACCGTCAAGCTCTACAAGGTTCCTTGGGGTGTCGTTCTCGAGGACATAGCGCGGCGGCTGGTCATCCTGTTCCGGCTGGACGGTGACGGTCTTGTCCTGGAGGCTGACGACCGCGTTGTTGACCCTGATGTCGCCGGTAACGACGATGGAATTCCTGGAACGGTTGACGACGATCCTGGCCGGGCGGTCAATGGCGACGGGGACCGCCAGGATCTGCGCGATATACCGCGACTGGTCAAACATGTGCTCTCCGGGGATGCGGATAAGAACTTGCCCCGCGTCCTTGGCCCAGGCGACGGGCTGCGTCGGCGCAGCTTCCGCAAACATTGTCGTTTCCTGAAGATAAGGGTTCAGGGACGGAGTCTGGTTAATCTGCCTGGCGATGGCAACCGAATCCGCATAATTGGCGCGCTTCAGGTTGAGGCGCAGGAATCCATCGTCGGACACCACCTTGCCGAACGGATAAGGGGTATATTGCATCGCACCGGAAGACGTGCCGGCCGGAATGACGCCGCGGGTCTTGACACCGGTGCCGACGATAACCTGCCCCGTCGCCCGTGCGTATAGTTCGCCGTCGCCGCCGAAGAGGTCGGCCTTCAACAGTTCGCCGCCGGTGAGATCCTTGGCGTCGCCAAGACTGGTGACGGTGACGGCAAACTTCTGGCCGGGACGGGAATAGGCGGGCATCTCCGCAGTGACGCGGACAAAGGCGATGTTCCCGGAAGCGAGGTTGCTGGCGTCGAAATCATGGGAGTTGTTGCTGAGGTATTTCCTGAGCATTGCCAGGGCGGCGTCCTTTTTGTCGCCGGTGCTGGGAAGGCCGGTGACGATACCGATACCCTCAAGCTGCACCGGGGGAGCGCCTTGAATGGTGACGAGTTCCCGCACCGCTTCCGCCCTGGCGGGCATGGCGAGCGAGAGAACCGCCAGTAGTGTCAATAAGAACGCACGCATTCAATTACCCTTTATAGTATGTTTCGCTGTTCCTGTATTTCCTGTCGCCTTTCCCGGCCCAAACCCTTCATCAGAACGGATTGACGAAGTCCAGGATCTTGGAACCCCAGCCGCGCTTGTCCATCCGGGACATGGGTCCGCTGCCGGAGTAGCGGATCGACATGTCCATGACGAGTTCCGCCTTTATGCTGCTGTTGGAATCGAGGTGGTCCGGGTTGACCGTGCCCGTGACGATAAGGGTCTGCACCTCGCCGTTGACGGCCACAGTCTTCCTGGCCTGCACCACCAGATAGCGGTTCGGCAATACTTCGACAACCGCGCCGGTGAGGGTACTGGTGACGGCCTGCTCGCGCTCGATAGTCGAGTCCGACTTGTGGGCGCGGGAGTTCGAGTATTCGAGAGTTGGCGTGCTGCCCCCGGAATTTTCACCGCGCTGGGAGAAGTTCGGGGTCAGCCAGTTGGAAAGCACCATGTTGTTGGACGCATCGCGCTTGAGGTCGTTGGAACTGGTCAGTTCCGCGCCGGTGGATTCGTTCACGACGATCGTCACGCTGTCATGGACGCGCGACGCCTTTTCCCTGTGATAAACGGGGCGCGCGCCGAGCATTTTCTTTTTCATGCGCATGGAAAGACGGTATTCATCGGCGGAGACCACGTCAAAGTCGTCGTCGTCGGGGAAATTCCAGTCATCGCCGTAGTCCATGCTGTTGGCGCGGACAGCGGCAAGAACCATGAAAAACACCATGCCGGTAAAAAACAGTATGCAACGACGCCACAGAACCGCCGTATCAATCTGCTCCTTGAAATCACCCTTGCGCATTGTCATCCTTTCCAGAAGGCGGTCGCAGCCTGAGTCTCCGTACTATTGCTTTTCATGCATCATTCGAAAAACGCTACAGTTCGTTTTTCGCCTTCGGCAGCGCGGTCACTGTACCCTGTCCTGTTACGCGGGCCTGGTATTTCGCCTTCGACGAGACATCCTCAACATAAATAAGGTCGCCCAAATTCCCGGTCCCGAGAGCCTTGGCGCTGGCCTGCATCTTCCAGCCTTTTCCCTGCGCTTCGACGACAACCAGGGTGCCGCGCTTGACTGCGGCGGTCGGCGTGGCATCCGTCGCCAGGATCGGCGTGCCGGGAGACACGTGTTTCTGCATTTCCCTTCCCTCGACCGCCTTGCGGTCCGGGGGGAGGTAGCTCAGGCCCGATTTCATCTTGACCCGGGTCACCAGGACATCGCGGGGATTAAGGACATCGCCCTTGTACAACGGTTTCGCCGCGACCGGAGCAAGTGCGTATACTTCACTGTCAATCGACACTTCTATCGGGTTCAGGCGCTTGCCATCGAAATCCACGACCTTGACGGCAAGAACCGCCCTGCCGGGCACCCGTCCGTCCAGCGCTTCCTCGACCACGATTTCCCGCGCGTCATCGGGAACGACGGCGTTGACGGAAAGGACCTTGGCCTCCACCTCGACATCGGGACGGCGATAGCGGGCGGCGATATAGTTCGCTGCGGCGTTGGCAACGCGTTCCTTGGCCGTTTCCGAAGTCAGGGCCAGGGGGTTCCGGGGGCGGGCTGCGGCTGTCGGCATTTCGCCCATCTGGGGCAAGCTGTCGGCAACATCCCTTGGACCGGGCATCTCGGGGTTTTTCCTGACGGTCGCGGGCGAGGTATCCCGCGCCAAACGGCTGCGATCTTCCTTCACAAGCTGTTCGGCCATGAACGGCTTCACGTAACCTGGCGTTCCCTCGTCCGCAAAGGCATCCTGACCGCGGGAGGAAGGAACGCCGTTTCCGGAGACGCGCACAACGTCATTGCCGGTAAAACTGACCTGCGTGTGCAATCCCATCTCGTAAATCCGGTGTTCGATCTCCCAGCGGGTGATTTCGACCACCTGTCCACGCGGCGGTGTTGGCCCAAGAATAGTTTTCGACACCTCTAACGCCAATTCCTTGGGTCCCTCTACTCTGGCTATATCACAGATACGGACATAATTACCGGTAGCTTCTGCCTGCTGACGGACAATGACAACAACCTCCGCCCAGGCGGGAGTCTGGGTAAACAACAGCATAAATAAGGAGATAAGTGTGATCTTACGCATTTTTGTTCTCCTCTGGCGGTACTGGGTACGCAAAACCATTGCCAATACGCCTATCGCCTTTCAACACCTTTCATAAATAGTTATCGGCCATTGTTCCGAAGAAAATTGAGTCTTTTTGCTTTCTTTTTATCTGGTGGGATGTTTTTTTCTTGCGAAACAAGTTTGATAGTTCAAAATCGTTTATACGTTAGAAGGCAGCGTTTATTTCGCGCTGCACCAATTTGTAACCCACGTCATAAAGGAATAACACAAATGTTTACTGGAAAAACGCTTATAGTTCTCGCATGCGTGTTCGCGCTCAGCTCCGTAGTTGTCAAAGCCGCGGAAACGATCAAGCTTCCCGCTCCCAAGACCACAGGCGGCGGCGACCTGTTCGCGGCGATTGAAAAACGCGGCTCCGGCACTGCCTTCAAGGGAAAAGTGACTGACGATGAACTGGCGACAATCCTTTGGGCCGCGACCGGACGCAACCGTGCCAATAACGGCTGGACCGTGCCGATGGCCATGGGCCGCGCGCCATATGCGAAAATCTACGTGGTCGGTGAAAACGGCACCTTCCTTTACGATTGGGAAAACCACTCCCTGATCAAGGTGATCGCGGACGATATCAGGGGCGATGTCGGCATGCAGGGTTTTGTCAAAAATTCCTATTACATACTCCTGTTCACCACAAACGACTCGGAAATCAAGAAATTGAATGCCAGCCTGGTCGGCGAACTGGGCGGCTATGCCGTCGGCGCGATGAGCGAACATGTCTACCTCGCCGCCGGGGCGTTCGACCTCAAAACCCGGTTCATCATGTCGGTGAACAAGGATGAGGCGAGGAAACTGCTTTCTTTGCCGAAAGAGGAAACGCCGCACTGCATCATGACGCTTGGCAGGTAATTCGCCGGGTGGAAAGAGTTGCGCATTGAAT
>DAIOFH010000039.1:0-29920 GCA_036745875.1 Planctomycetota bacterium
CGGCCTCTTGCCGGAGCCGCCTTTACATGAGCAAATTAACATGGTCAATGCGTAATGTAGAGTTCGTAATTGTCGCGCGCCTTGAAATTGCCGGCGGTCAGATGAGTGACAAAGCCAACCGTGTCCAGCCTGGTGATATGCGGCACGGACAAACCCATTGACCCCACTTCCTTGTCGTTTTCATCGTAAAAAACCGCGGCGAAGTATGTCCGTTCCGGCAGGTTGCCCTTGCTGTGGTTGGCGATTTTCCCGCGCACCGACGTGACTTCACCCGTCTCCTTGTCGTGCTCTATCGCCAGGTCGCTGAGGACAAATTCATCCGTTGGATCGCCAAGGTCCGGCCTTGCCACCGGCACGCACGGGATGCAGACGCCGGTCGAGGCAGTTCCGGCATACCCATCCCAAATGGTATATGGTTGTTCGTAAAACTGGCCCCCGTTTGTCGACCGCGCGACGACGCCGTAGGAAGTGGCGCTGGTGATGTCGCCCCTGATGTGGAATTCAAAAAAAGCGTAGGACATGTCGAACATGTGGCCAAGGTCTTCGCCGACGGTGGCGACCGGGGAATTGTCCTGGAAAAAGGTGACTGCGATGGCGACGTCCCGCTGTTCCAGGCCGCTGCGGTTGATTGCGCGGCCGCGCACCACGGTGACGCCCTGCTGCGGAACAAACTCCACCATGTGCACTTCCACGGGAAAAGGCGAGTGCGCCAGCCGCGCATCCGGGACAAAACTCATGCTCCATGCCGTCGAACAAAACATCATCGTTACCGCAAACGCCAGCGTGCGCATAAGTATTCCCCTCGGATGTGTATAGGCCATCAAAACCCTTTTTTACATATTCTATGCACAGAACCATGCCGGATCCCCACCCGCGAGTTGATCCAGAAAAACGCGACTGAATCAAGGGCAGATAACGCACGGCTGGGACACGGTCTCCACGACCAGCGGCTCGTAATAGCGTTTCACATAGTCCGCAGTGACGGCAATGGCGTTCCCCTTTAGGTCGCCGGTATCAGCCTTGTCGCCGGAGACGACGGCGAAGTCCACGGCGTCCTTCGACTGCCAGGCGCGGTAAATGCCGCCAAGGGTGTCGATCATCAATTGCGCTTCGCCGTAGGGAAACGCGTCCGGGTCCTGGACGGCGAAGGAAAAGGCTTTTTCGGGGCTGTAGAAGGGGCTCGAGAGAATGTCTCCGATGCCGGGCGCTTCGACCGGAATTTCCAGGCTGTCCATCTCGACAAGCTCGATCGGCTTGCCGTCTTTCCCCTTGGCGTAGGGGCTGAAGCGCGCACCAGGTTCAAGGACGGCAAATCCCGTGACCGGGCAAACCATCACCCTTTCCGCCCGGAAGGACGAAATCGCCAGGGCGGTGTCGGCATTGACCTTTACGACGCGCACCATGCCAAGATAACGGTTGCGGTCACCGGCGGGACGGTAGACGTCGAACTTCATGCCGGGCTTGACGCGCTGGTTGCCGCCGACGTTGATGACGACGGTCTTGTTGTTGTACATCGCGTCAACCACTTCCCCGACCTGGCGCACGGGCGGTTCGTTTCCGTACACCTGCTTGTATTCCTCGACCATGCTGGTCATTTCGCCCAGGCGGTCTTCCAGAATGCTGGCCTTGCCTTGGTAGGCGGTCAAACGTTCGGCAAAGGTGGCTGCTTTCGCTTTTTCTGCGGCAAGCTGCTTGTCGTATTCTGTCTGCAGCTTCGACATCGCTTCGACCGACTGGTCGCGGTCGGAACGGATGACAGCCATTTCCTCGTTCAGCTTGGTAAGAGAATCTTCAAGATGCGTCGAATATTCCAGACGCCTTTCCATCTCCTCCAGGCGGCGGTCGGCGGCTTCGGCTGCGGCGGTGCGTTCCTGTAATTGACGGTTCACGGGTGCGAGGCGTTCGGCAGCACCGGAATCGACGGCGGCGGTCGCACCCTGGGAGGCAGTCAGCTCCGCGACCAGCTTGTCCTTTTCGGAACTGGTTGCTTCAACCTGATTATTGACCGCGTCGAGGCGTTCGGTGAGAGAAGTGTTGTTGGCGGTCAATTCATCCAGCCGCGACCGCAATTGGGCGACCAGTCCCGTTTCGTCGCCGGTTGCGGCGGCGGCGCTGGCGGTCTTGAGCTGGTCTTCGAGCTGAGCGACTTGGCGGACGAGGTTTTCTATGGCGCCGCGCTTGATCTGGACGTCGGTGCGAAGGTCGGTGAGTTCGTCCTCAAGCCCCTTTCTCGCCGCGATCAACGCCGCTTCGGCGGTCGCCGCCCGGTTCTCCAGTTCGGCCTTCGCGGTCTGTTCCTTGGCGAGGCTGTCCTTGAGCGCGTTTATCTCGTTCTCGAGCTGCACCGCAGCGCCGGTCCGGCCGAATTGTTCGCGGGACAGGCGATCCGCTTCCTGCCTGGCCTGGTTGGCGCGGGTCCTTTCCGACTCGAGCTGGGACGTGGTTTCGTCAAGACGGCGTCTGGTGGAATCGAAATCGAACTGCACGCTCGACAGGTTGGACTCGAGGCGCGAGACATCGTCGGCGCGGAAACGCTGCTCCTGGCTGAGAGTCTGCTTGAGCGTGTCTATTTCCCCGCCCCGCATAAACCACAGGACAATGAATACGACGGCTACGATCAGTAAAAGGACTATCGTGGCCCAGAAACCTGTACGGCTTTCCCCCATTGTACGCCTCCCTTGATAAAAACACTCCCCGGATACGACATTATCCAGCGAAAAAACCGTAATCCCGATTTTTCGCCAGTGCCGCATTATCCAATGGAATCATTCCCCATGTAAGCCTCGTCTCCGCGAAGCGAATCGGTGCGTCCGCCCGGAAGAAAATCATTCATTATTGTTATCGGTCTTAAAAACCTCAACTTTAGTATACAACACACAAAAATACATTATATCAATAACGCAAAAGGTTTTCCAGACAAACTACCGGGCCGGCAGCCAATTTTTACCGCTTGCTTAACAGCTTTGCATGCACTTCATTGCTCGTTTTTTCGCCGCCACCCGTTTCAATTTCAACCATAAATAAAAAAATGGGCAAAACTTTTCAGTTTTTCCCATTTTCAACAGCATTTTTTTTAAATTTATTTATTTATTTATCGCGGAACATTGATGGTCATCAGGAACTCGGCATTCGTCTTGTGCGATTTCATTTTCGAATGCAGGAATTCCATCGCATCAACCACGTTCATGTCGTTGAGGTACTTGCGGACCATCCAGATGCGGTTCAGTTCGTCCGGGTGGACGATGCGCTCTTCCTTACGGGTGCCGGACTGGTTGACGTCGATGGCCGGGTAGAGGCGGCGGTTGACCAGGCGGCGGTCAAGGTGCAGTTCGGCGTTGCCGGTGCCCTTGAACTCTTCGAAAATGACTTCATCCATGCGGCTGCCGGTATCGATGAGGGCGGTTCCGATAATAGTCAGACTGCCGCCGTCTTCGATGTTTCTCGCCGCGCCGAAGAAGCGTTTCGGCTTCTGCATGGCGTTGGCGTCGACACCGCCGGAGAGAATGCGTCCGGAATGCGGCGCTTCGGCGTTGTGCGCCCTGCCGAGACGGGTAATCGAGTCCAGGAGGATCACCACGTCCTTGCCGTATTCGACGAGGCGTTTCGCCTTTTCGATAACCATGTTGGCGACGGCGATATGCCTGGAGGTCGGTTCGTCAAAGGTCGAACTCACCACCTCGCCCTTGACGGAACGTTCCATTTCAGTCACTTCTTCCGGGCGTTCGTCGATGAGAAGAACCATCAACTCGACTTCCGGGTTGTTCTGCGCCAGGGCGTTGGCGACGTCCTGCAGGAGGACGGTCTTGCCGGTGCGCGGCGGCGCGACAAAAAGGGCGCGCTGCCCCTTGCCTATCGGCATGACCAGGTCGACGATGCGCGTGGACCATTCCTTCGGGTCATGCTCCAGGACAAGGCGCTGGTTCGGGAAGAGCGGCGTCAGGTCTTCAAAGAGGACCTTGTCCTTCAGCGCTTCCGGTTCCTCGTGGTTGATCGCTTCAACCCTGAGGAGTGCGAAGTAGTTTTCGTTGTCCTTGGGGGGGCGGATCTGGCCGGAGATGGTGAGACCCGTGCGCATGCCGAAGCGGCGGATCTGGCTCGGGGAGATGTAAATGTCGTCCGGGCACGGCAGGTAGTTGAATTTCGGGCTGCGCAGGAATCCGTAGCCGTCAGGCAGCACTTCGATGCAGCCTTCGCCGTAAAGGAGGCCGTTCTGGTTGACGCGGTTCTTGATGATGGAGAAAACCAATTCCTGCTTGACCATGCCGGCGATGCCCTCGATCTTTTCGCTGCGGGCGAGTTTTCTCAGCTCGGTGACGGTCATGTCCTTGAGGGCGGTGATGTGCAGTTCGCCGCGCTTGATCTGTTCGTAGATTTGTTCGCGTTTGACGCCGCGCACTTCCTTCTGTTCATGCGACAGCTTGGACACGAATTCCTCATGCGCCCTTTCGGCTTCGGATTCGGTCATCGGACCCGAGTCGTCGCGGGGCGCGGGGACGTACGCCTCCGGCTGGGGCTGGAAGGAGGTATCGTCCGGTTCGGCGGGGATAAGCGGCGCGGGTGCGGATTCCATCGCCTCCACAGGTGCCGGAACCGGAGCGGGTACAGGTTCAGGTGCAAACTCCGGCACGGGTGCGGCATAGTCCTCCTTCGGCGGGGGGGGCGGGAACGGCGCGGGCTGTGCGGGTTCTTCCGGTTCCGCTTCCATGGCGGGAAGGACCGGATCCGGGACCTTGGGCGCAGCCTTCAAAACGACTTTTTTTCTCCCCTTGGCCGGTGTCGACGGTGCCGGAGCGGGAGCGGGCGGCGCTTCGGGTTCGGCAAACAGCGCTCCGGTGGCGCTCTCCGGAGCCGGGGCCGGCGCTTCCTGAACTTCCGGGGCTTCCTTCACTTCGGCGACCGGTTCCTTCTCTTTTTTCGGCCTGCCGCGTCGTACCGATTTCTTGGGGGTGTCTGTCATTGGGTATCCCTTTCCTTTTCGGCTTCGGCGAGTGCATTCCTTAGCTGCGTAACCAAGTCGCCGTCCGAGTCATTGGTATTGTTTTGTATGGTAATAATGCGGGCATCGTACCGAGCCAGCTTGTCTTTCGTGAACAATTCTAGTTGCCGCGCTTCTCGCCGGGAAAGTTCGTTCTCGTCCCAGCCGCGTTTTTTCGCCCTGCCGAGCCGCACGGCGCGGTCAGCCTCGACCAACAGGACCACATCGCAATGCTTTTCCATGTGGCCGGCGAACAGCAATGCCGCCTCGAGGGCGATCAGGGTTTTCCCTTCCGCTTCCGCAACGAGCCGCATCGCTTCCCGGTCGATCAACGGGTGCAGGTATTGCTCGAGCCAGAGAAGGCTTTCGTGGTCGGTGAAAACCACCGCTGCCACCTTCGCCCTGTCGAGGGAACCGTCCCCGGCAAGGACTTTCTCCCCGAACCGCGCGGTGATTTCCCTGACCACCTCGGCGCGGCGGAGAACCACATGCCCGAGGTCGTCGGCGCGGATGACAATGCCCGGCCCCCCCGTCACCTTCGCGGAAGTCAGAAGCTCGCTGATATAGCTTTTTCCGCAACACGGCAAACCGGTGACGCCAATTACAGGGGCGCGCTTTCCCATGGCCGTCACTTCGCCTCCAGCCAGTTGTCGCCCATGCCGATATCGACCTTGAGGGGGATGCTCAGGTCAAGGGCGTTTTCCATGGCGTCCCGGACCAGATCCTTGAGCTGGTCGATCTCTGCCGGGGGGGATTCCAGAAGCAGTTCGTCATGGATCTGCAACAGGAGGTTCGAGCGCAAACCCGCGTTCTTCATGGCGGCGGCGAGGCGCACCATGGCGGTTTTGATCAGGTCGGCGGCGCTGCCTTGGATGATGGTGTTGACTGCTTCGCGTTCGCCGCGGGCGACCTTGGTCTTATTGGATGAAGCGAGCTCCGGGATTTCGCGGCGGAACCCGTGGATGGTCTCGACATAGCCGTTTTGGCATGCTTCGCGGATCGACTTGTCCATCCATTCGCGAATGGCGGGAAAACGCGCGTAATAATTATCGATAAAGCTCTGCGCCTGGGCGCGGCTCATGCCGGTCGTTTCTGAGAGGCCGTGCGCGCTTTGCCCGTAGATTATGCCGAAATTGACCGCCTTGGCGCTGGAACGCTGCTCTTTCGTGACCTCCTCCGGGCTGATGCCGTTGACTTCGGCCGCCACGACGCGGTGGATGTCCAGGTCGTCGGCAAACGCCTTTTTCAGTACCGGGTCGCCGCTGAAGTGCGCCAGTATCCGCAGTTCGACCTGGGAATAGTCGGCGGCAAGCATTTTCCAGCCGCTTTCCGGGATAAAGGCGGCGCGAACGGCGCGTCCGCGTTCGGTGCGGACGGGGATATTCTGGAGGTTGGGGTTTGACGAAGCGAGGCGTCCGGTGGCGGTGCGCGTCTGGGAAAAGCTGGTGTGCAGGCGGCCCGTTTCCGGATTGACCATCTTCGGCAGGGCGTCGAGGTAAGTGTTTTTGAGCTTCGCATACATGCGATACTCGAGTATGCGCTCGGCAATTTCGCAGTCGTGCAAGCGTGACAGCTCGAGAAGCACCGACTCATCGGTCGAAGAGCCGGTCTGGGTGCGGCGAATCACCGGCAGGCCCATTTCCTCGAAGAGAATGACCGCCAACTGTTTCGGGCTGCCGATGTTGAACTCGCGTCCGGCAAGGCCGCAGATTTCCTCTGTAAGCGTTTTCAGAAGTTCGCCAGTTTCATAACTCTCCTCGGCAAGGAGGTCCGAGTCGAGGCGTATCCCCGTCGCCTGCATGTCGGTAAGGACATCGGACAGAGGCAGTTCGACATCGCCAAAGAGTTTTTCCATTCCCCTTTCCGAGAGGCGCTTCGACAGCGTGCCGTAGAGGCGGAAAGTAATGTCCGCGTCGGCGCAGGCATAGTCCGTGACCTGGGCGCAGGAAACGAGATCCATTGTCGTCTGGTTCCGGCCCGACCCGATGAGGGTGTCGATCGGGGTCATTTCGATGTTGTAATAGCGGCGGGACAACACCTTGAGCCCGTGCTCGGCAAGGTGGCCGTCGCAAAGGGAAGAAGCGATAAGGCTGTCGAAGACAATGCCTGCGAGATGTATCCCGGCGTGCCGCAAAACAAGGGCGTCGTAACGGACATTATGGCCGGTTTTGCCGATATCCGGGTTCTCCAGGATCGGCTTCAGGTCGGCCAGATGTTTGACGTTCAGGCCTTTTTCGTCGCAGGGATAGGCGAAAGGCAGGTAGTAGCCTGTTTTTTCCCGCCAGGAAAAACTGATCCCGGCAAGTTTGTCCTGCAGCGGATCAAGTCCGGTCGTTTCGGTGTCGAAGGCGAAGAACTTCTGCTCCGACAGTTCCTTCATGAAATCGGCGAACTTCTGGTCGTCGTCTATCAGCCGGTAATCACAGACTTCCTTCTCCACCGGCACGGAATCAAGGCGTTTCAAAAGCGAGTTGAAGCCGAACTCCGTGAACATTTCGGTAAGCTTCGCCACATCGGGTTCGCACACCTTGGCCGCTTCGATGTCGAGGGTGATCGGGGCGTCCGTGTGGATGGTGGCGAGGTCTTTGGACAGGCGCGCCTGTTCGATGTTGGCGCGGAGCGTTTCACCCCGTTTTCCCTTTATTTCATCCGCATGGTCCAGAAGGTTTTCCAGGCTGCCGTATTCCTGGATCAGCTGGACGCCTATCTTCTCGCCAATGCCGGGAACGCCGGGGATATTGTCGGAAGAATCGCCCCATAGTCCCATCAGGTCGACGAGTTTTTCCGGTACGATTCCCTTTTTGTCGATAAAAGCCTGGCGGTCGATAAAAACATTTTTGGCCGAATCGAAGATGCGCACGCCTTCCGTGAGCAACTGTCCGCAGTCCTTGTCGCCGGTGACTATGGTCACGTCCCAGCCCGCCTCCCTCCCCTGGCGTGTTAATGTGCCAAGAAGGTCATCCGCCTCGTACCCCTCAATCGCATAAACGGGGATGTTGTATGCCCTGACGACGTCCATGATGAGCGGCACCTGGGCAATCAACTCGGGCGGGGTTGGTTTACGGGTTGCTTTGTATGCGGCAAAGGTATCGTGACGGAAGGTTTTGCCGGGCGAATCGAATGCTGCGACAATGGCGTCGGGCTTTTGATCCCTGATAAGGTCGAGAAGCATGCGGGTAAAGCCGAATGTGGCTCCGATCGACTTACCGTCCGGGGTGGTAAGCCCTTCAACCGCATAAAAAGCGCGGAATATTTGTGCGTGGCCGTCAATAAGGTACAGTACAGGATTCATATTCGATAGGGGGGCATTTCCAGAAGTTGTCAATGTTGTGATTAACGTAAATAAGATGATTTTTTCTGAGTACAGATTACAAATATTGTAGACATACCGATGGGTGTCGGAAACGACTCCGGGTTCATACAAACCATACAAGCCACGCGCCAAACGGCTTATCAGTTGTCAAGGGAATTCATTACTATATGGATTAGTTATGGTTATAGTCTACATTCTTTTAACGGCGGCGTCAATTTCATTTTTAAATAAATTTTTGCGCAGGCAAAAGTTTCACAAGTGCCGAAGCGGGCGATAAACACCGCCAATGTTCGTATTAATGGTGAATATTGAACAATGGATAATGACGGGAATCTCCCGCCATTATCCACCATCAACTATTGATTATCAGTTTTTCAGCGGCTCCATTCGGTATGGAAAACTCCTTCCTTGTCCACTCGTTCGTAAGTGTGTGCGCCAAAATAATCGCGTTGCGCCTGGATAAGGTTGGCAGGCAGGCGGGCCGAGCGGTAGCCGTCGTAATAAGCCAGCGCTGAGGAAAACGCCGGAGTCGGCACGCCGTACTGGGCCGCCGTCATGGCGACGCGTCGCCAGGCGTCCTGGCCGCGTTTCATGATGCCCTGGAAATACGGGTCGAGAAGCAGATTCGCCAGGTTCGGGTCGGCACGGAAGGCGTCGCGGATTCTTTCGAGGAACTGCGCCCTGATGATGCAGCCACCACGCCACAACATGGCAAGCCCGCCGAAATCCAGTGTCCAGCCATATTCTTTCGCCGCCGCGTCCAGAAGCTGGAAGCCCTGGGCGTAGCAGCACAGTTTTGACAGGTACAACGCTTCCCTCACATCGTTAGTGAACGCCTTGACGTCTCCGGCATAGCGGTCCGACGGTCCGGAAAGGACATCCGCCGCGGCGAGGCGTTCGTCGCGGATGGCTGAAAGGGAACGCGCCTGGACCGCCTCGATCATGGTCGGCGCGGCGACGCCGAGGTCGAGCGCCTCCACGGACGTCCAGCGCCCGGTGCCCTTTTGTCCCGCCTTGTCCATGATTATTTCACAGATCGGTTTGCCGCTTTCTGCATCGACCTTGCCGAGGATGTCGGCGGTAATTTCGATAAGATAGCTTTCCAATTCCCCCTTGTTCCATTCAACGAACACCTCGCGCATGGCCGGGTAGTCCAGTCCGGCCAGGTCCTTCAGGAGGGAATAGGCTTCGGCGATCAGCTGCATGTCCGCGTATTCGATGCCGTTATGGACCATTTTGACATAATGCCCCGCACCGTCAGCGCCGACGTAGCTGCAGCAGGAATCGCTCCCGACCTTCGCCGCGATGGAGGTGAGAATCGCCTCGACCCGTTTGTACGATTCGGGAGAGCCGCCGGGCATGATGGACGGACCGTGGCGCGCGCCTTCTTCGCCCCCGGAAACGCCGATGCCCATGAATTCGAGACCCGCCTCGGCACACTGTTCGGTTCTTCTGATGGTGTCGCGGAAAAACGAATTCCCGGCGTCGATGATGATGTCGCCTTTGGCCAGCAACGGCGTCAGCTGGCCGATCAAGTCGTCGACAGGCGACCCTGCCTTGACCATAAGGACGAAAGGAGCGGGTTTTTTGACCTGTTTGACCAGTTCTTCCAGGGTGGAACAGCCGACAAGGCTTTTGCCCTCCGCCTCTTCGGACGCCGTGAATTTCGCGGTCACGGTCTGTGTACGGTTGTAGACAGCCACGGTATAGCCGTGGTCCGCCATATTCAAGGCCAAGTTCGATCCCATCACCGACAATCCGATAAGAGCAATGTCTGCTTGCTGGTCCATGATGACCCTTTCATAAAAATTCGGCTGCGGTTGAATTGAATGCATACATATATATAATAGCGGAAAGAGGGGGAGTTGAAATACTTTATTACTTTAGGTCGGAAATTACTGTTTTACACGGGAATTGCCTTTGAACATATTCAGCCTTATCGTCACCTCCGTACTTGTCGTCACCCATGCCTATCTGTACTGGAATTTCCGCCGCATCCTTGGCGGCGGCTATTGGCAGCTGGCTTTTTTCGCCATATTCGCCTTTATGTTGATACTGAGCTTTTACCGGCGGAGAATGGCGGCACAAAGCGAATGGCTGTTCCTCTTCGATTATTACAATTACTGGCTCGCCTTCCTCATTGTGGCGACGGTCGGCTTTTTCGCCGCAGACCTCGTCCGTGTGGCTGCGTACATTTTCGACCTCATAAGCGGCTACAAAATACATTACCTGCTCACCGCCGCCAGGACGGGGAAATACGTCCTGTTCTTCTGCCTCCTGCTGTACGGCTGGTCGCTCCACGAAGCCCGCGCCATCGGCATAGCCAAAGTCGAGATAAAAACCCCGCTATTGCCTCCCGGGAGTGATCGCCTGCGCATCGTCGCCCTTTCGGACATCCATTTCGCCAGTCTGGTGAACGCCACCCACCTGGCGCGCATGGTCGACCTCGCCAATGCACAAAACCCGGACATCACCGTCCTTCTCGGCGACATCGTCGACAGTGATATGACGGACAAAAACCGTGAAATGGAATTATTGCAAAGCCTCAAGGGGGAACTGGGCAAGTTCGCCGTCCTCGGGAACCATGAAGTCTTTACCGGTCTCAACCATTCGGCCGACTTCCTGCGGGCATCCGGGTTCACCCTCCTGCGCGGAGAGGCGGTCGAAGCGGGCGGTATTGTCGTCGCTGGCGTCGACGACCCGTATACCCGCTACCGTTTCGATCCTGTCGAAGCCCTCCGCGATTCGGACCAGAATAAATTCGTCCTTCTGCTGAATCACCGGCCCATAATCCCGGAAGAAGCGCTCGGACGCTTCGACCTGCAACTTTCCGGTCATACCCATGGCGGGCAGATTTTCCCCGGCCATTTCTTCGCCAAACGCTTCAATGGCCATTCCCCCGGCATGACGGAGTTGCCGGCCGGGCGAAGCGGCGAAAAGCACAGCCGCCTTTACCTCACCACAGGCACCGGTTTCTGGGGACCGCCGGCCCGCCTTTTCGCCCCTCCGGAAATCGTGGTCGTCGACCTGGTGAGGGGGGATTGACGCGGGTCGTAATAACCGTTCGAAATATCGCTCAAAAAAACTTGCCATACCGGTTGCATCTCTGGTATTCTTTACGAGGTTTCAGCATCCGTATATCGGTTACCTATGCGCAATGCAGAATGGCGTTGCGCTTTCGCATGTTCAAAGGGTCAATAGAAATCAGGAGAGAGAAGTAATGTCAGCAACCATCAAGGGAAATGCGGTCATCTTTACGCAGGGCGGACCCACCGCCGTCATTAACGCTTCCTGGGTCGGGGTGGTCCAGGGCCTTCTGCAGAGCAAGGACATCCAGAACATCTGGGGCGCCATCAACGGCATCGACGGCGTCATGTCGGAAAACTTCGTCGACCTCAAGGCGCAAACGGCCGGCAACCTCCAGGCGATCAGCTACACCCCGGCGACGCAGCTCAGGTCCACCCGCCACAAACCGAACGCCGAAGACAACGCCAAAATGCTCAATGTCTTCCAGAAGCACAACATCCGTTACGTTTTCGGTATCGGCGGCAATGACACCTCCGAATCCCTCGACATCATCAATGACGCCGCCCGCGACAAGGAATACGAACTGCGCGTCTTCCATATCGCCAAGACCGTCGACAACGACCTGATGGAAAACGACCACACCCCCGGTTACGGCTCGGCCGCCCGCTATGTCGCCAACGCCTTCCGCGGCGCGAACCTCGACAACCAGTGCTTCGGCGGCCTCTACATCGGCATCTGCATGGGCCGTCACGCAGGCTTCCTCACCGCCGCCGCCGCCCTTGGCCGCCAGACCGAGGAAGACGGACCGCACCTCGTCTATCTCCCCGAATGCGCCTTCGACCTTGAATCGTTCGCCAAGGACGTCGCCGAAGTCTACAAGAAGTACAACCGCTGCGTCGTCGCGGTCTCCGAAGGCATCGAGGACGCGAACCACACCCCGATCCTCCAGCTTCTCGCCAAGGACTCCCTCGATTGCGACAGCCACGGCAACGTCCAGCTTTCCGGCAACGGCGCCCTCGCCGACGGCCTCGTCGACTACGTCAAAAAATACTTCGAAGAGAACGGCATCAGCAAAAAGCTCCGCGCCCGCGGTGACACCTTCGGCTATATCCAGCGCTCCTTCCCGGAACAGAGCACGGTCGACCGCGAAGAAGCAATCCTGCTCGGCCAGTTCGCCGCCAAGATGGCCGAATCCGGCAATGTCGACGGCTCCTGCGCCATCATCCGCGTTTCGGACAACCCGTATAAAGCCGATTTCAAGCTCGTCCCGCTGAAGAACGTCGCAGGCAAGACCCGCCGCATGCCCGCCAACTTCATCAACGACGCCCATAACAACGTCACCGCCGATTTCATCACCTACGGCAAACCGCTCATCGGCGAACTCAGCACCCTCGGCCTTCTCGACATGTCGAAAAAGGTCAAGTTCGACTAATCCGCATTATCGAACCTTATGCCGCGGCCGGAGCGAAAGTCTCCGGCCGTGGTTCATTTACATTGACAATTGATAATTGACAATGCCGGAACATAATTAACCGCCACGCGCAACAACGGCGGAAAAGCGAGCGTAAGCGAGTGCGTTTTACTGTAGGAATTTTCCTTCATTGTCAATTGTCAATTGTCCATTGTCAATTGCACGGAGATCACATGTTGACCAAAAGAATATGCGCCATCGCCTTGAGTGTTTCATTCCTGCTCACCGGCCTTGCCGGTGCCGGGGAAACCGGGAAAGCCTCCATTCCCGACGGTTTTATGTATGTCGTGTCGGTTCCATCCACCTCCAACCTGGTCGACAACCTCGACTCCTTCATCGCCGCATGCACCAGGAAGACCCAGAATGCCCTGCCTGAAGGCATGGTCAAGGCCATGGGACAGATGTTTATCCCCGGCATTTCCGTGATCATGGACAATGACCTCGAGCTGCACGCCCTCTCCCCCATCGACCAGAAGGACGACGGCGTCCTGGGGATAGTCGTCGCCAACACCAACCTCGATTCGCTCCTGGAAATCCTGGCGGACAACATGATCGATTTCGAGGAGGAAGACGGCGTCATGCAGGTCATGGTGCCCAAGATGCCGCCCCTCTTCGCCCGCGATTACGACGGCAAGCACACCCTTCTCGGCAGCCACCAGGTCACCGTCGACCTTCTCCATAAAGCGCTCGAGAACGGCTGGCAGGCCAAACCATGGGGCAGCGGGGTGCTGTCCATGGCGGGCGACATCAGCAAAAATTGGTCCAGGGACATTTTGCACAGCACCGTCCTGGAAGATGGCCTGGAAGAACTCCGCGCCCATCTGAACGACCCGGAAAACGACGAAGTCGATCTTCCGCCACACCTGCGTGACCTGGTCATGCAGACGCTTGACGTTGTTGGGGAATACATTCCCGCCCTGAAAAGCGAAATCGCCTCCATCGACTCCGTTGGCATCGACGTCGGCTTGGACGCGGACAAGGTGGATTTCCTCACCCTCGTGAAATCCCCGTCCGACCGTTACCTCGGCAAGCTGGCGGCGGCGGCGGAAAGCCTCGGGAACAGCACATCCCCCCTGGCGAAAAACATCGACGAAAGCGCGATCAGCTTCATCAGCGTCGCGCCGATTGAAAAAGCCCTGCCCGGCCTGCTCGAAGGAACGCTCGATTTCTACAAAAAGGTTGCGGAAAAAAGCGGTTCGGCCGACCTGCAGACCGCCATCAAAAAACTCGACGCGGCCAAGGATGTCCTCATCGGCGATATCGTCGTCGGCCAGTATGTCAGGGATGGCGCTCTGGGACAAGTCGGCTGGATCACCGTCGACGACGCCGCAAAAGCGCTCGACATCTACACAGACAGCTATCAAGCCTTCAACGACCTGGTCGTCGCCATCGAACCCGCCTACAAGGACAACCTCCCTGTCCGTGTCAATTCCGGCAAGACGGCGGGCGGCGTCGAATACCGCAATATCGAACTGTCCAGGGATTTCATGCTGTCATTCGCCAGGGCGCTCGCTCCCGAAGACCAGGAAAAGATCAACGAAAAGCTGATTGACGATTTCGGCGGCTTCTCCTATTACCTCGCAGCCGATGGTGCGAATATCGTCTTCGCCTCCGGCAGGGACGGCGAAGAGTTTCTTGAGGAAGCGCTCAAAACCGGCAACGGCGCGAAAAATCCCCTTGTGGACGACGCCTTCGTGAAAAGGACCCTTGCCGACATGCCTGCCAGGCAAACCCTCACCGGCTTTATCGACTACGCCTTCCTCATGAATTTCTTCGCCCTGGCGACGCTGGAAAACATGGCGGGCGAAAATGATTTCGCCGACGACAAATACCTGCCCGAAGCGTTCGAGGAAATCAGGTCAAAGGTGCGTACTGCTAACTCGAAGGTCGCAATCGGCATGGGCGCGCTAGACGGCAACCTGGTCTACCACTGCATCATCCCGTCGGACACCATCAATATCATCTACTACAACATGAACATCCTCTACAGCGGACTCGAAGCCGCCCGGCAGAAACACATGATCGAGCAATACGACGCCAACACGGACGAAGAAAGCTTCAACTTCGACGATGAAGACGAGGAAAGCGCGGAATAAAATATTCCTTTCCATTCCAAGCCCTCTTCCTCATGGGAGAGGGCTTTTCTTTTTCTCCCGGACATTTTAGCGAGGATCATTCATAGCTCCACCAGGCCGAACGTAACAAGAAATCTGCATCTGGTGCACTCGCTCCCTAAGGGAGAGAGGACTTGGGTCAGAGGGAGTAATCAATCCACAAACCTGACGGGATATGATGGAATCATCTTTCCATCCCGGTCCCGCGTTGCGTCGCGCCCGCATGTTCCTTATAATAATATACGGGTGTGTGACACATATCAGTCGTCATTCATTGAATGGCGGCTCGCTTTTTACAGGAGTATTTTACTTTATGCACGAAGAACGCCTGTCGTCCCCTTTCCTCGCCGACCTGCGGGAGGGCGACGCTTTCGAAGGCTTTTACGTTATCCGCGAATCCAGCCTCAACACCACCGTCAACGGCAAATACTACATCCGTCTCACCATAGCCGACTCCTCGGCCAGCATCGGCGCAAACATGTGGGACGCGACGCCGGAGATTTTCCAGGACTGCCCGCCCTCGAGCGTCATCAAGGTGCAGGGTATCAGCGAAATGTACAGGGGCCGCCAGCAGCTGAGGATTACCCGGCTCCGGCACGCCCACGAGTCGGAATACAGCCTTGAACGCTTCCTGCCCCATACGAAATTCGACATCGCCGAAATGCAGAATGAACTTCTCGCCTTTGTCGATTCCCTTGCCGACCAGGACTACAAGGCGCTCGCGGAAGCCTTTTTCCAAGATCGGAAGATGCTTGAGGACTTTTCCCATGCGCCCGCCGCGCGGGACGTCCACCACGCCTGGATCGGCGGGCTTCTCGAGCACACTCTGAGCCTGGCCCGGATGGCGGAGAATTTCTCCGCGCAGGCGCGGGTCAACCGCGACCTGCTTCTCCTCGGCACCCTCCTGCATGATATCGGGAAAACCGAGGAACTCGCGGTCGGCCTGTCGATAGAATACACCGACCGGGGAAAACTCCTGGGGCACCTCTACATCGGGGCCGAAATGGCGGCAATCCGCGCCGAAGGAATTGCCAACTTCCCCTCGGTCAAGCTGAACCTTGTCCAGCATCTCATCCTGTCGCACCACGGCCGCTTCGAATACGGTTCCCCCGTCCTGCCGAAGACGCCGGAGGCGTTTGCGCTCCACCACCTGGACAACCTCGACGCCAAGGTCGTCACCGCCAACCGTCTCATCGACGGCATCCAGGACCCGGAAAAGCACTGGACCGATTTCTCCCGCATCATGGATACCGCCCTGTACCGTTCCCCCCTGGAAGAGGAGGCGCACGGCAATGGCTAGTGGCGTCGTAAATGTTCCTCTCGACCGGGAATCGCCGATGCGGCGGTTGTGGCGGCGTTACCGCCTTGCCCGCGGCTCGCAAATAGGCCTCAGCATGATCGTCATATTCGTGCTGATCGCCTTTCTTGCCCCGTTCATCGCGCACAGGCTGCCCCTCGTCTGGCGGGACGCGGCGACGGGCGAGACCAGTTATCCCCTGATCAGGGAGTTTTTCGCCCCCTCGGACACGACAGAGCCGCTTCTGGAAAAAGGCTTGAATTTCTTTTTCCTCTTCATCCCCGCCTCCCTCATCGTATGGAAGTTGATGAACAGGTTCCTGCCCGGACTTAAACGCATCGAATCGCGGGCAGTGTCGCTTCTCATCGGCGCGTTGCTGTCGGTAGTACTCTGGCAGGCCCTCGGCGGAATGCTGATGGCGGGTGCGGGGAACAACTGGCTGTACGGGGAAACGCGCACCATCCCGGACACGGACGACATACTGGATACCAGTATTCTGCTGGCGACACCGGCAAACCAGTCCAAGGGACAAGAGGCGGCACGGAATCTCATCGCCCCGCTGCTCGAGTCCGATCCCAACATGGCGGAGCTTCTCGCCAGCCCCTCCCGCGACTGGACCGATGCCGACCGCGAAATATTGCGCTGGAATTTCGCCAACGTAATCGACGGCCGGCCCCTGGCGGATGTCGAAAAGTTCAGCCGCGAGTACGGCCTCGATTCCCGCGGCATCACGGACAACAACGTTTCCTTTGGTCTGAACGGCCAGCGCTGGAACCGCCTTCTTGTCGAACTCGCCTACCCCGGCCTGTTCAAGCCGTTCATCGAGTTCCGCTCCGCCTTTGTTCTCCTGATCATCTGCACCGTGCTGGTGCTGTTAGGTATGACTTACATCTTTATGACCGGCGCGAACCAGTTCGCGCTTAGCCCCCGGATACTGGTTCTGCTCATTCTGGCCGCCCTGCTGTCGCTGCTGTTCGGGGGGCAAAGCAGGATCGACCAGACGCCGTACCGCGAGATGGCCGCGTCCGGGCAAGGGAGCGGCATATTTCCCCTCATCCCTTACGGACCGAACGAACAGGGTTTTGGTCCCCGCCTGCCGCCCGACTGGGCCAGCCCGAAAGCTGAATTTTCCCCTTCGGACATTATCTCCTGGCCCGGCCTGTCGCGGGAACTGAATAATCCGGAGGGCGTCCTCTACCGTCTCTGCAAACAACAGGGTGTGGAAACGCTGCGCTTCTCCCCCACTCCAGACCAGGCGGAAAAAGACGCGATTGTGGGCGAACTAAACGCTATAATCGCCTCCGGCGTGATTTATTCTCCCGAGATGTTCCCGAACGCGATGCGCGACTCGAACATCACGCCGTATTTGCGCCGGATGAATCTGTCGGAGGAAGGGCTGGCCGAACTTGACCGGCGACGCCTCAACCGCCTGCTTCTCGACCGTTCTCTTCCCGGGCTGGTCAATCCCGTTCCGGCGACCCGCTGGAAAAAACCGCACCACCAGGAAGGACGGCACTGGCTCGGCACGGACGAAAGCGGCCGGGACGTCCTGACCCGCCTAGTCCATGGTTCAAGGGTATCCTTGTCGGTTGGCTTTGTCTCCATTGCCCTGGCGACGCTGATCGGTTTGGTATTGGGATCCTTGGCCGCGTATTACGGCGGCTGGGTGGATATCGTCACCTCGCGCTTTATGGAATTAATGATGTGTTTTCCCTCATTCTTCCTGATCCTCGCGGTCATCGCCGTCCTGGACCGGCGTTCCATTCTCAACATCATGCTCATTATCGGTTTGACCAGCTGGACAGGCATTGCCCGCCTTATCCGTGGCGAAATGCTCAAGCACAAGCGCATGGACTATGTCTCCGCCTCCATCGCCCTTGGCGCATCCGATGCGCGGACGATCTTCCGCCATATTCTCCCTAACGCGATGGCTCCGGTGCTGGTGTCGATATCCTTCGGCATCACGGGCGCGATACTGACGGAGGCGAGTTTGTCCTTTATCGGCTTCGGCGTCACGCCGCCGACTCCCACTTGGGGTCAGCTTCTCAGTGAGACGCGCGAATCCCCCCTCGCCAACTGGTGGCTCGCCATCTTCCCCGGCGTGATATTGTTCCTGAGCGTGCTCAGTTACAACCTCGTCGGCGAGGCGCTGAGGGATGCGCTGGACCCGAGGTCGGGATTGAAAAGTAAATCCTAAGAACGAGATAAAATAGATGCGCTCGTTCTGCGGAGTTTCCCTTGAAGTCCGACAGTATGAAGTTATATATTTGATGATATGTACTCAGTGCCATGGAGGATAAATCATGACAACGACCATTGAACTTGACAAGAATACAGCTGCGCGTATTGACGCTTTGGCGGCCAGAACGGGCCATGATAAAGCAACCCTGCTCCGCATGCTCATTGAAAGCGGTATCGAAGACCTGGAAGATTCCGCCACAGCGGACGAGATTCTTGAACGCATACACCGCGGCGAGGAAAAGACTTTCACCGACGGCGATGTGAGGGCGGAACTTGGCCTGGACGATTGAATACTCTGATGCCGCGATGCGGAGCCTAAAACGCCTCGATCCGCAGGTCGCACAGAGAATTGTCGACTACATGCGTAACCGTGTCGCATCGTTGGACGATCCCTGCTCCACGGGAAAGCCTCTGCATGGCCGATATGCCGGCCAGTGGAGGTATCGCGTCGGCGACTATAGAATTATCTGCAACGTCCAGGAATCACGAATCCGCGTCCTGGTATTGGATGTGGGTCACAGAGGTGCCATTTACCGTAAAAAATAGCCTGATTCCGGCTTTCATCCCATAAACACCAAACTCTACCTATCCGCGTGGTTTTTCCGAGGCCGAAGCCTTGGCGAAACCTCCAAACTTCTTTTTACCGCCACGCCTGGCAAAGGGTTTTCCCGGTGCATGGGGCCTTGGCGCGCGATTGGCCTTCCACGACTCCGGTTGGCGGTTCTTTTGCGGACGCGCCTGAAGCCGGGCGGACTTCGCTGTTTGGCGGCGTTCGTCGGTGTGTGGCTTGGTCTCCTGTTCCGTGGCAGGTGCCTGTGCCTTTACAGGTACGGGAAGGCCGGGATCGGCGGTGGTGATGCGTTTCGAAATAAGGCGCTCTATGCCCCGGAGCAGCAGGCGCTCAGCCGGATCGCAGAAGGCGAAGGCGACCCCCTGCCTTCCCGCGCGGCCGGTCCTGCCGATGCGGTGGACATATGTTTCCGGCACCTCCGGCAGGTCGAAATTGACCACATGCGAAAGGCCGTTGATGTCGATTCCCCGGGCGGCGATGTCAGTCGCGACCAGCACGCCCAGTTTTCCCTTCTTGAAGGCGGCGAGCGCGTCCTTGCGTGCGGTCTGGGACTTGTTGCCGTGGATCGCCTTGGCGGTGATGCCGGCGGTGTGGAGCATTTTGCATATCCGGTCCGCGCCATGCTTGGTGCGGGAGAATACCAGGGTCGACTCCATGTTTTCCGTGTTCAGCAGTTTGACCAGGAGGCGCACCTTGTCCGCCTTGGCGACATGGTAAATGGATTGGGTCACGGTGTCCACGGCGGAGGATACCGGCGTGACGGCGACGTTGACCGGGTTGTCCAGAACCGATTCGGCGAGGGAGGCGATCGCCTTGGGCATTGTGGCGGAAAACAGCAGGGTCTGCCGTTTTTTCGGAAGCATGGCGACGATGGCCTTGACGTCGTGGATAAAGCCGAGGTCAAGCATGTGATCCGCTTCGTCCAGGACCAGGGTGTCGACGTGGCGCAGGTCGCAGAGGCGCTGCCTGATCAGGTCCATGAGTCGGCCCGGCGTGGCGACAAGCACGTCGACGCCGTTTCTGATGGCGGTGGCCTGTGGATTCTGGCTGACGCCGCCGAAGATGGCGACGGTCTTGAGCCCGGTGAACCTGCCGTATGAGGAAAAGCTTGCCGCGACCTGTGCCGCGAGTTCGCGGGTGGGTGCAAGCACCAATGCGGTCGGGGCGCGCTTCTTGCCTGCTTTGGGACGATTATATACTGCCTGGATGATCGGGAGGGCGAAGGCCGCCGTCTTCCCGGTTCCCGTCTGGGCGCAACCAAGTATATCCCGCCCCGCGAGAAGGTGGGGGATGGCCTGTTTCTGGATTGGCGACGGGGTCGTGTATTTTTCCGCTTCGATTGCGCGGAGGATCGGTTCAGCCAGGTTCAATTCACTAAAAGTCATTCTGTTCCTTTGGTAATGCCGTTGTTTATGGAGACAATAAAAAAACGGGGTTGCAAGCCCAAGCCTGCAACCCCGTGGATATTTTGGCAAACGACAGGTAGAGAGCATACGCTTATTCAGCCGCATGTCAAATACAATTGCTTTTAAAAAATTATTCCGACTCGAGCCGCACCTTGGCATGGCTCGCCGCGCCGACAAGTCCGGCATTGCCGCCGAGGGCGGCGGGGAGGATCTCCATGGTCCTGCCGGGATGGTCATTGCGGTTGAGGCAGGTGGTGCGCATGGAGTCGAAGAGCATGGGGCCGGCCTGGATCATGCCGCCGGAGACGACGCAACGCTCCGGGTTCAGGAGTTCGGCGATGCTGGACGCCATGACGCCCAGGTAGTGGCCCGTTTCCTCGACAATGTGCAGGGCGACGGGATCGTCGTTTGCGGCGGCCATGTAGACGTCGGCACTGGTAAGGTAGTCGCGTTTTGCCGCCAGGGGGGACTTCCAGCCCTGGTCGAGTAGTTCCTTGAACCTCCCCCGCGACCGATCTGGCCGAGGCGTACGCCTCGACGCAGCCCCGCGCGCCGCAGCCACAGAGGCGGCCGCCGTCTATGATGCAGATGTGGCCAAGTTCCCCTGCCGCGCCGTCCCGGCCGGTATGAAGCTTGCCGTCGATGATTATTGCACCGCCGACGCCCGTGCCCAGGGTGACCATCATCATGTGCCGGACGCCCTGCCCCGCCCCGGCGACGAATTCGCCCCAGCCGGCGCAGTTGGCGTCGTTTTCCAGAAACGTCTTCACCTTGAGGCGTTCGCCGATGATCGCGGCAAGCGGCACGTTCAGCCAACCCGGCATGTTGGTGAGGCGGTAGACGAGGCCGGTCTCCTGGTTCAGCGGGCCAGGCACGCCCATGCCGATGGCGGCGACCGAGGACATCTTCTCGCCGGAAAGTTCGACTGCTTCGGTGATGCCGTCGACAAGGCGTTTAATGACCGCGTCCCGGCCCTCGTCAGCAAGGGTGGGGCATTCGAACTTGGACAAGACCTTGTGGTCTTCGTCCACGACGGCGGCGCGCAGGTTGGTGCCGCCCAAATCCACACCGACGAATTTCCGGGACATCTTTTTTCTCCCCGTTATTTTAAATATTGTCCGCTCGCCGCAGGGACGTGGTGTTGCGGACAGTGCGCGTTCCGCCGCGTCGGGCCGTCCTGGTGCTGGTCCTGAATACCGTCTTGCTGGCGGCCGGCAGTTCGACCGTGGCCTTGGTCCCTTCACCCTTGCGGCTGTTCAAGGTCAATGCGCCGCCATAGCCGGTGACTATGTGCTGCGCGACGGACAGGCCGAGTCCGTGGTTGTCCGAGGTTTGCTTGGTTGTATGGAAATAGTCGAAGCTGGCGGAGACTTCATCGATGGTGAGGCCGATGCCGGTGTCAACCACTTCGACAATGACCCATTTCAACACCCGTGACGCGCGCACAGTAAGGACGCCGCCGCGCGGCATGGCGTCGATAGCGTTGATGATCAGGTTCATGAACACATGCATCAGGTCGCCGGTGTCGGCGGAAACGGTCAGTTTGTCCTCGCCGTTCCTGCCTGGTTCCTCGATTTCCTCTATGAGGGCGATCCTGTACTTGTCAAGGAGGTGGCGCGACATGCCGACAGCCGCCCGCAGGGCGGCGGAGGCGGAGGCGGGGCCGACCTCCTTTTTCCGGCGAGAAATATAGAATATGTCGCGGATGGAATTTTGCAGGTCTCGGATGCAGTCGTCGAGGATGGTGATTTGTTCGGTTTTCATTTCCGGGGTCATGTCGCGGTTTTTCAGCCTGGAGACGGCTTCGGCCGCTTCACCGAGGTTGGAGGAAAGCTGTTCCACTATGCGCCCGGCGAGGCGGCCGGTGGCGGTGTAACGCTCGGCCATCGCAAAAACCTTTTGGTTGTTTTCCGCTTCGGTGACGGCTTCGGTGACCTTTTGCTGCAATGTTTCCCTCGCCGCCACTGTTTTGCTGGACAGGAGGTTGAAGGCGACGGCGATGCGGCCGATCTCGTCCTGGCGGTTTATGCCGCGCATGACGACGTTGTTGCCGGATTCTATGCTTTCGGCCGATTCGGCGATATTGTCGAGTGGAGCGATGATGTTTTTTATCGCCAGCCAGTAGACGACGATGGAAGAGAGGCAGATGAGGAGGGACGCGCCGCCGATCATCGTCCAGAAGTTGGGAGGCAGGAACTCGCTGTCGGTTTGGGGATTGAAATCCCCGCCAACCAGGTAAACAGCTTCTATCCAGAAGGTCGCCACCAGCGAATTGACGATCGCCAGGATGATGCAGGCTATTAGGGCTTTGCGGCGTAAAGTCATCGGCATCCCGTTAAGAAAACATACAGCCCCAAACTCACACTCCAGCCTCCGCTTCATATTCTATACGACGGGATAGGCATCAAGTGAGCATGCAGTGAAAGCAACCTTATGGGGTCGCCGTCCAGGTTCGCACCCCCACAGAGCGTCAGGACAGCAAGTACTATTAAGCAATAAATTGCCTCCTCTGCAAGTATAAAACATTATAATCGGCAACTTATTTTTAAACCGGCCTCGCACACTATATTAGTCTATAGGGAACAATACACCCTATTTAGACATTTCGAGACCTAAAAAGATATTGTCAGAGATATAGAGAATTTTTTCCTAGCACAGGGGCTAACACACATTTAGCCCTTGTTTTTGTCCTTTGAAAGTCAACTTCGGTCGTAGCCTGTGCCAGTCGTGTCACTTGTGTCACCGGTGGCTCGTCGTCCGTCTTCCTTCCGTGACGCCAAAAGGAATGTGCGAAAAGGATCATTGACGGGGGTATTTTGATGTGTCGTCCCGGGAGATTGTTGCCACAGTGACATTATGTATCATTTATCCAGACAAGGGTTCGTCCAGTAGACACACCACCGCCGGGTCGCCGCCGAACAGCCCTCCGGTAAACGCGTCGACGACGAAGCATTCGTATGCTTTAAATGCTAAAATGCCTTTGTTAGAGTGAAACCGCCCCAGCCTGAATTATATCCGTTTTTGAAGAGTTCCGCCCCGCCCTCGACGGTGACGCTGACGTCATGGGTGACGGCGAAGGTCAGGCCGAGGCCGGCGGTGAGGCTGTCGCGGCCGGCGGTTTTGGCCTTGTAGGTGATGCCGGAATTGCCGTAGCCGGCGAAACCGGCATTGACGGTGGCCATCTTGTCCAGAAGTTCATGGGTCCAGGCGGCGGAGGCGGAGAGCGAGCATTTTTCCGCCAGCTTCCACGACGCCCGCGCCCCAAGATTGCTCCTGAGGGAGTTGTAGGTTTTGGCCTGGAAGGAGAGGTTGCCGAGTCCTTCCGTTTCCGTGTAGGACGGCCGATGGCTGAGGGCGTATTCCAGCGAGGCCACAGGACCGAATGAAACGCGGTTGTAGTGGAAGTCATATCCCGCGCCCGCAAGCGCCGAGGCTGCGAAGCCGTTCCAGTCCGATTTGTTGATACCGCGATAGCCGCCAACGAGCACCTCGCGCTCCTGCTTCGCGATGTCGACGCCCGCACGGGCGGAGCCGAAGAGATAGCCGCCATTCCACGACGACGGATCGAGGCGGCCGTGCACGCCAAGATAGACGCCGGTGCTTTTCAACTTGTCGCTGGAATCGCGTCCGTCAAGTCGGAGATGGTTGGCGACGAGGTGCGCACCATACATGCCGCCCTGCTTGTGCCGCTCCACGCCGAGGACTCCGCCTGCCTGCCAGAAGGAATAGCCGGGGTTCTCCCACCCTTTCGACGACTGGCTGCCGCCGCCGCCGGAGGGAGCGAAAAAGAAGAACAGGCCTTCTTTTTTATACTCCTGGCATGCAGGAAGGTTGGCGTTGGCGCTGTGGGAACGGGATTCAGCCGTTTCGATCCAGACGCCCTGGTTATCGTGGTTTTGGAAAAGCGCATTGTTGAAAGAAAATTGATTCTGCGCGAGCGCGGTGGCCACCGACTGTTGGAAGACGGGGGTCAGGGACCGCCCTGCCGCTTCCGCCGTGGCAGCATCGCCGAAGTCGAGAGCGGCATAAACACGGCGCAGATCGTCCGACGGGATTCCAAGCCCGAGAATGCGGTCAAGTTCGTTGCCGACGCCGGAAGGAGTCGTGGGCGCGAGGAGGGAGTCGTAGGCGTTCGCGGCGCGCGAGGTTGTGATAGTGTTTACTCGGGCGGCGGAGGATAGAGAGAATTTTAGTGTATGGCTGTCATTCACCACGCTGATTGACGAGGTATCGTTGTAGTCATCGACATCGGAAACGGCGACCAGGTCGTCGTCCCTGATAATGATGGATTTGCCGCTTTCGTAGAATTCGGCGAGAGGTTTCAGCACGCGCTGGTTTGAGATCGAGACGGTATTCAACTCTCCGCTGCCTTCGATCTTCAGGCTGGAGTGTTCACCGGCGGCATTGAAGTTGAAGGCAAGAGTACCCGTACTGTAGAAAAATGCCCCAAACGGTGATGTGGAAACGTGACCATCGGCGAACTCCACCTCCCGCCCGCCGAGACGAATGGTCATGTCGCCAATCCCGCCTCCGCCCGGCATGAGAGTGTTGAAGTTGTTGAACTCGCCACCCTGTACTCCTCTATCCCCGTTAAAGACCCCCGAAGCGTCCCATGACGGCAGAATCAGCGGTGCGTATTCAATTTCGTACGTGCCGGACCCGGACAGGATGCCACTGTTTTTGACATTCATTAATCGAGCCGTGCCGTTGTACTCCAATTCTCCTCCCACGATATCCATTTTCATACTATAACGACCATCGATATCGCCGTCATATCGCAAGTAAAAGTTGGGGTCGGCCTCGGCGAGAGAATTCCCGGCAGCATCCATCGCCTTTCCGAATGTCAAGGAGGTGAAAAGGTCCCAGCGCGTCCCGTAGTCGCCGTACATGCCACTGGTGGGATCGTCCGGCGTCTGGAAGTATTTCATAAAGGTCTGGTCAAAAGGATCGGGATCTTTAACCGTCTTGTCGCGACGCCAGTCGGAAACGATGTTGCCGTTCAGCGATGCGCCGTTCAGAATATTGATCTCTTTTACATAGGCGTTTTCGGCGATATAGATCGCCTGCGGCGCATCTATCGATCCCGAGATGTCGACCTTGTCTGCCAATGCGCCGTTGGTTTCGTCGTAGCCGGAAGCGCCCAGCGACCATTCGGCGTTTTCGGAGACGGCGGCTCTCCTGGCACTCTGCACTTCCATATTAATCCACGAACCGCGCGTGGAAAAATAATCCCCCATGGCGTTGGAGCCGAAGTCGAAGCTCAGGCCGCGCTCCGCCGCCGTGATGGAACCGCGATGGTTGAGGGTGTGGTTGCGGCCGTAGGCGAAGGCGATGCCGATGCCGCCTGCGCCGGTCGCTTTTATGCTCACCCCTGAAGCGATGGCCATGCGGTTTTCCCAGCCGTCGACCCGGATGCCGATGCCGCCTGCCCCCCGGCTGTCGATGTTCGCCAGCTGGGTGACGGTATTGCCGGTGCCGTAGACGTGCAGTCCCACGCCGGCCATGCCGTCGGAGTTGAAGCCCATCTCATTCAGGATGGTCACATTGTCGTTATATATGGACCGGCCGTAGTATTTTTTCCGGTCGATCTGGTAGCCGAGGTCCTGCATGACGGCGAGTTCCGCCTCCATGAAGGTTGCGTAGTTTTGGAAAGCCTGTCCGTGCGACATCATGCTGTTGCGGAGTTCTATGTGGCTGAATTCAGCCGTGCCCGACTCCCAACCCCATATCGGTATTCCCGCCGGCATCGCGCCGTCAAGCACTTCCATGACGTTCTTCCCCGCGAAGGTTATGTTGGTTCCGTCCGGAACGTAGAAACTGCCGGGAGTGTTGACGTTCGATATCCGCTGGCCGGGTTGGGCCGAGTTGCCGTTGGCGTCGCGGAGGTTTTGATCCCAGAGGGTAAGAACGGGCGCGAATTGATTGTTGTAAGCGGTGGAACCGACGCCAAGGGCATGGGCGAGTTCATGCAACATGGTGGATGCGAGGTGCATCTGGTCGCCGTTCTCGGGGAGATGGGTGATTGGCCCGTTGTAATAGAACGACGGATCGTCCCTGCCGGTAGCGCCGAAATACGGCCACCAGTTGCCGATTTCGATTATCCCAACCGCTTCGTCCTCGTCCGGCTGCCAGCCCTTGATCAGCATCGCGCCAAGAGCCGTGTAATTGGTCAGGCCGGGCTCATCCGATTGGGGGCTGGCGGCGCTGGCGTTCAACCGGTGGTCGCCGTAGACGATGATGGGAGCGGGCTCGGTGTTTTTCAGGCCAGGACCAAGAACTTCGGCCCAATAGTCCGCGCCGTAGATCAGGGCCTGGCGGATGTCGGAATATTCGTCATCCGAAATGTCCCAAATCACGTTACCCTGATTGTCTTCGTCCCGATAGCCAAATTCGAAAATCGGCCTTCCGTCGGGGGTGTAGACGATATCGGATTCCCCGGAAAAAGTGACGCCGCCGAAGCCGAAGAGGATGAGGATGAGAAACAGAAAGTTAGTAGCCGTGAGCGCCCTGGTATGTGCCATCGTTTTCCCTCAATCCTAAATTTTTCCTTCTGCCGGTGATATTTTGACAGGCGTGTCTTACGCAGATTGTCGAGGCATGCACCCGGATGGTCGAACTCTGGCCCGACGAAGCCAAGACGAGCGACAAGGCCATGCCTTAGGCTCCATCGCCACGCGATACCAACTAAACAATATAGAAAGAGTTTTATCAGAGTATAGTATGAAAACAACACATTGTGAAGAATTATTTACATAAAAAAACTTGACTTAGGAGGCCGTCCTGTTTGACGCGAGATGGGACTGAAGGTATTATGTCGTTTGTGCCGTTCCATATGCTTTTTCGAGAAATATCGCCGTGACAAAACAGCAAAATCCGTGGAAAATATCTCTTGCCCACCACGCGCTGCGAGCTACTCCGGGGGGCCGATGCTAGAAGGCGTCCTGGCCAAACGCTATAAGCATTCTTTCGCCGATGCCCTGCTTTCCGGCGGGAGTCACTCACGGCGCAAACGCCAATAGCGAAGGGAACCGCGCCTATGATGACTTGCGCTTAAAGCATTATTATGTTGTATTTTCTTCAAAAAACGACAAACTGCCCAGAATGTTCTTGCGGTTTCAATAAATGTCAATATAATAGCACCTCTTACATGAATTCCTCTCGCCCAACGAGAGGAAGGTTTTATTTTTATTATACTATAATTTGGCGGACGTTAGCCAGTTATTGACACAGAGGCAGCGGTTACCTATGAGCGACCCCAAAGGCGCTCCGCTGGGACGTATCAGGAACATCGGTATTATCGCGCACATCGATGCCGGTAAGACCACCACGTCCGAGCGGATCCTATTTTACTCCGGGAAAGAACACCGTATGGGCGAGGTCCATGACGGCACGGCCGCAATGGATTTCATGCAGGACGAGCAGGAACGTGGCATCACCATATCTTCCGCCTGCACCACGTTTTCCTGGCTCGACCATCAGGTCAACCTTATCGACACTCCCGGCCACGTTGATTTCACCGCCGAGGTCGAACGCAGTTTGCGCGTTCTTGACGGAGCGGTCACCGTCTTCTGCGCCGTCGCCGGCGTCGAAGCCCAGTCGGAGACAGTCTGGCACCAGGCTGACCACTACCAAGTCCCCAGGATCGCCTTTATCAACAAGATGGACCGCGCCGGAGCCGATTTCGAGCATGTCGTCGGCGAGATTCGCGAACGTCTCCAGGCAAACCCCCTGCCCCTCCAGCTCCCCGTCGGCAGGGAGGACACCTTCCAGGGCGTGATCAACCTGTTGAGCCGCCAGTTCATCACTTTCGACGGCGAACAGGGCGAAATCGTCACCGCCCATTCGATCCCGGACGACCTCAAGGACGAAGCGGAAATCCTGCGCCAGGAATTGATCGAAAAAGCCGCCGATGCATCCGAGGAACTGACGGAAAAATTCCTTGAAAACGGCACCCTCTCGGACGAGGAAGTGCATGCCGGCCTGCGCCTACTGACCCTGTCGCGGAAGATCGTTCCTGTTTTATGCGGTTCCAGCCTCAGGAACAAGGGCATTCAGCCGCTCCTGGACGCCGTGGTCAGCTACCTGCCGAGCCCCAAGGACGTCCCTCCCGTCGTCGGGCACAAGCCCGGCCATCCGGACGAAAAGATCGAGTGCCATCCGTCCCGCAAGGAAAAACTGGTTGCCCTCGCCTTCAAGATCACTGACGACGCCCATGGCACACTGACCTTTATCCGCGTGTACTCCGGAGAGATTACTGAAGGGATGCGGCTGGTTATCGCATCGAACAACCGTAAGGAACGCGCCGCCCGCCTCTGGCTCATGCACGCGAACCACCGCGAACGCATCAAATCCGTCGGCCCCGGCGAAATCATCGGCATATCCGGCCTCAAGTTCGCCGCCACCGGCGATACCCTCTGCGACGAAACGCGCCTGGTCGAACTGGAACCGCCGAAATTCCCCGCCACCGTCATCTCCGTCGCCGTCGAACCCAAGTCCAACGACGACCGTGACAAACTGATGGAAGTCATCGACCGCCTCGAGCGCGAAGACCCCACGTTCACCCATCACCTCGACCCGGAAACGGGACAGCTGGTCCTGGGCGGCATGGGCGAACTGCATCTCGACGTCCTCACCACCAGGATCATCCGCGACTACAAGGTTGGCGTGAACACAGGGTCACCGCGCGTCTCCTACCGCGAAGGCCCGACGATGAAGGGCAACGGCTCCGGGACGTTCGAACAGACCATCGCCAACAAAGGCAACTACGCCGAAATCGCCGTCTCCGTGGAACCGAACGCGGCGGAACTCGAACCCAAGGTCGAACTGGAAATCTCCGACGCCCTCTATACCCCTATCCAGCGGCAGGTCATAGCCGAAGGCGTCAGGGGCGGGTTCCTTTCGGGCCCCCTCGGCGGTTATCCGGTCATCAACTCCTTCGCCAAGGTGCTTAGCGTCAAGTCCCGCGAAAACGAACTCACCGACCTCGCCTGCGCGGCGGCGTCGGAAATCGCCTTGAGAAACGCCCTCCAGAACGCGGAGGTCGCGCTGTTCGAGCCGATGATGTCTTTGGAAGTGACGGCTCCGGAGGAATTCCTCGGCGCGATCATCCACGACCTGAACGGCCGCAGGGCGGAAATTTCCGAGATCGGCCAGCGCGGCGCGCTGCGTCTGGTGAAAGCCAGGGTCGCCCTCTCCGAAATGTTCGGCTACGCCACAGTCGTGCGCGGCCTGTCGACCGGCCGGGCGAACTATTCCATGGAACCCTGCGCCTATTCGCAAGTCCCGCGCCAGCGCATGAAGGACATTCTCGGCTACGACCCGGACAATTAAAAAAGTGAAGAGTTAAGAGTGAAAAGTTATCAGTAACATTCGCAAGGTTATACCATAGCTCTTCACTCTTAACTCTTAGTTTTTAACTCTTGTTTCGCCATTCTTTTAAAAGGAGATCACAATGGCCAAAGAAAATTTCGTACGTAAGAAACCGCACATCAACGTCGGCACCATT
>DAIOFH010000040.1:0-29067 GCA_036745875.1 Planctomycetota bacterium
AAATAAGGACTTACGCGGACAATAACTCGAGGGGAAAATCACTTCCTCAAATCACGCCGGAAACGAAAAAGCCCCTGTCTCCCAAAGGGAAACAGGGACCGATATGTGGAGCCAACTGTGGGATTCGAACCCACGACCTGTGCTTTACGAAAGCACTGCTCTACCCCTGAGCCAAGTTGGCATTTTTTATCCAAAGCAAATACCAGAGAATACTAAACTCTGGTTGACAAATTCTCATTGTCAACTATAATAGTAATATACATTTTAGCTATTCATTTCAACCTATTTTCGTTATTTTTTTCCTGAATTTGCGAAATTTTTCCTTTATTCTCTTGAATTTTAAATCTGGTTGATATATTATCCGCTTTAAATAAGGATTTATTTCGTTAAATATTTTTTTATCTATCTTGGTATCGCAACAGATGGCACATTCCCAATGGACTTGGAAAGGCAAGGATGGCAGCAGTGGCAAACTGCTGTATGAACCCGGCAATTGGGGTGATATCCTGAAGAACCTGTGGTTGACGATACTTGTATCTTGGATGCGGGAAGATTCGCCCAGCCCGCTTGAAGGGTACAACGACTTTTTCGCCGGCGCACCGCAGTACCCGCTGGCGGAAAAAACCAGGTTGCGATTTACCCGGATCGCTTTTCCTGAATTTTACTGCATCAAAGAGCCGTATATTAATAAGAGGAAATGGCCATCGTCGGCATCGACGGTTAGACTTTTATGTGATGTGATCATAACGCTTTATGAAAAAGACCCCATCCGGATGGAGCAATGGCAAGACGTTCCGGCTGTGAAATATTTTCACGTTGACAGCGGTTGGGAGGCGCTTTCCGGCGTCATCCCACGAGCCGCCGACATAAACATGGTCGATCCATACGACATACTTGCTGAATGGCGGGAAATACTCCCCTGTCTCAACGGGAAATTCGGCAAAACTACATTATTGATATATGTTTACAACAAGTCGGCTCTTAACAAGGAAGCGTTCGACAACTACCGTGCATTCCGCAATGCCGTCGTTGACGCGACCCAGGGACTGGCCACTTGTTTTGGCAGAATCGCTTCGGATCCCTTCCTTCCGCGCGCTCACCACGAAATGTGGTTATTGCCCGAGAAAGGACTGGCCGATAGCAAGGAATACGTGCCTCTTACCGAGCGCCTGGCTGAGAAGACCCATCTTCTCAATCAGGCGCAAAAGCGTTTCGCCGAATTTGATTTTATCTGAATTACATACAAGATTTTTTCGCTTCCGGTTCGATATCCGGCGGCGGCATGCAAGAGGGTCAGTTATTCCCGGTGACGATTGAGACGTCAAGACCGGAAACTGGTACGAGAAAGGGAGAAGTACATGGGCAATACAGTCAGCGTGAGAACGCTCATTGCCAAAGCCTCGCAAGAACCGGATGTGGTGGCTGCGGTGCGGAAGTGGAAAAACAAACGCGGATCGCTGATCATGGTCCTCCATGAGATCCAGAACGCGCGCGGCTACGTTCCCCGCGACGTCACGCTGTACCTGGCGGAAGAACTGAACATTCCGCTGGCGCGCATTTACGAAGCATTGACATTCTACCACTATTTCAAGCTCGAACCCCCTGGAAAAGCGGTCATCTCCGTCTGCACCGGTACGGCCTGCTACCTCAAGGGCGCTCCCGCCCTCGTCGACGAGTTCGTCAAGGAAACTGGTGCGCAAGTCGGCACCTCGACAAAAGACAAGCTGTTCCATTTGCAATGCGTGCGTTGCGTTGGCTGTTGCGGCCTGGCGCCTGTCGTCATCGTCAACGGCAAAACCTACGGCAAGCTCACCCCCCCCGACATCAAGAAAATCGTCCACGAATGGCGCGACCATTTTGCCGACGAAATGGCAAAGGAAGCCGGCGAAGCGGAAACCGCCTGATACTTTTGCTGTTGGTGCCCGGCGGCGGCCGCGAGCGGGGAAATGTCTTTTCCCGGCTTCGCCAGTGGCTACCCCTACGGGATGAGCTCTTATTCTATTAAACACGCATATGTTAAATGGAGCACCCTACAATGCCCAAAGTCAACTTACAGGAAATCCGCGAAAAGGTGCATGCCAAGCAGGAATCATTCAAGGCGCGCCTTTTCGTCTGTGCCAGTACCGGTTGTATCGCGTCCGGCTGCAAGGCGGTCATGGAGGCGGTGTTAAGCGGCCTCAAGGGCCACGATCTTGACAAAGACGTCGAAATCGTCCCAACCGGCTGCATGGGACTCTGTTCTCACGGCCCCCTCATTCGCGCAGAAGTCAAAGGACAAGACCCAGTCCTCTACACCGAAATGGACGCCATGTTGTCTCGCCTCATGGTCGCAGAACACCTCGAACCAGCTATCAAGCGCCCTGAACACTACTCGGGCGTTCCCGAGTTCCTAAAGGAGCACACACTCAGCCTCGACACTCCGTTCTTTACGGACCAAGTCAAGGTGGTTTTGGAAAACTCCGGCCGCATCGTCCCTGAATCAATTGACGATTATATCGCAGACGGCGGCTACGAAGCGCTGGAACGTGTCTTCACCCAGATGACCCCGCAGGACGTCATCAAGGAAATCATGGATTCCGGCCTGCGCGGCCGCGGCGGCGGCGGTTTCCCTACCGGCAAGAAGTGGGAACTTACCGCCAACGTCAAGAATATCGAGAAGTTTATGATTTGCAACGGCGACGAAGGTGACCCGGGTGCTTACATGGACCGCTCCATCCTTGAAGGCAATCCCCATGCCGTCATCGAAGGCATGCTCATCGCCGGTTATGCCATCGGCGCGACTTCCGGTTGGTTCTATGTGCGTGCCGAATATCCTCTTGCGGTTGAGCGCCTGGACAAGGCGATCAAGGCTGCCCGCCGCTACAACCTTCTCGGCAAGGACATCCTCGGTACCGGCATCGACCTTGACCTCGACATCCGCCTCGGCGCCGGCGCATTTGTCTGCGGCGAGGAAACGGCACTTATCGCCTCCATCGAAGGCAAGCGCGGCAGCCCGACTCCGCGTCCCCCCTATCCGTCCGTGAAGGGCTTGTGGGGAATGCCCAGCTGCGTGAACAATGTCGAGACGCTCGCCAATGTCCCGACGATTATTCGCCGTGGCGGCAGCTGGTTTGCTTCCATGGGCACCGACACCTCCAAGGGCACCAAGGTGTTCGCCCTCACTGGCAAGGTCAACCACTCCGGCCTCATCGAAGTTCCCATGGGCATTTCACTGAAACGTATTGTTGACTCCATCGGCGGCGGCACCTCGACCTCGAAGGAGGTCAAAGCAGTGCAAACCGGCGGCCCCTCCGGAGGCGTCATCCCGAAAGGCGAATTGGACCTTCCGGTCTGTTATGAACAACTGAAGAAACTCGGCTCCATCATGGGTTCCGGCGGCATGATCGTCATGGACGAAGACGACGACATGGTCGATATCGCCAAGTTCTACCTCGGCTTCACCGTCGATGAAAGCTGCGGCAAGTGCGCTCCCTGCCGCATCGGCGGCAAGCAGCTCCTCCTCCTCCTCGAAAAGATCGCGGACGGCAGGGGCAGCGAGGAAGACATCGACGACCTTAAGCGTCTCGCCATTGCGATGAAGAAGGGCTCTCTCTGCGGCCTCGGCCAGACAGCCCCGAATCCGGTCCTTTCCACCTTGACCTTCTTCGCCGACGAATACCAGAAGAGGCTCGTCAAGGCTGAAGCGGAAAGCGAATCGGAATAACGACCCCGGAACCGTTGGGCGAACCGGCCCTTCCAAGCCGGCGGTTCGCCAGAGACCGAATAACAGACAAGGAAAGATATAATGATTAATGCAACCATAAATGGAATTCAGGTTCAGGTCGAGCCGGGGACAAGCATCCTCCAGGCCGCCCACCTGGCGCAGGTCAAAATCCCGACCCTGTGCTATCACCCCGACCTTCCCCCCACTGCCGCTTGCGGCATCTGCGTCGTGAAAGTCAAAGGAGCGGCCAACATGGTTCGCGCCTGCACCATGCCGGTCTCCGAAGGCATGGAGATCACCACCCAGGATGCGGAGATCGTCTCGGTCAGGAGAGCCATCCTTGAGATGATCCTTTCCGCCCATCCTAATGAATGCCTCACCTGCCTCAGGAACGGCGAATGCGAACTGCAGAAGCTGGCCGAGGATTTCGGTATTTTCCGATCCAAACTGCCGAAGCTGGTACCGGACATCGCCAAGGACGTGTCGACGAAATCCATCGTCCTCGACCCGAGGAAATGCATCCGTTGCGGCCGCTGCACCCAGGTCTGCCAGAACATGCAGAACGTCTGGGCTTTGTCGATGAAACATCGAGGCCTCGACGCCGTCATCGCTCCCGCAGGCGACATCGAACTGGCGGAAAGCCCCTGCGTCCGTTGCGGCCAATGCTCCGCGCACTGCCCGGTCGGCGCAATCTACGAGTACAACCAGACGGAAGAAGTCTGGAGCGCCCTTATGGATCCGGACAAGCACTGCATAGTCCAGATCGCCCCCGCAGTTCGCGTATCCATTGGTGAATCGTTCGGTTTCGAACCCGGCACCAACCTCACGGGCAAACTGTACGCCGCCCTCAGGCGCATGGGCTTCAAGGAAGTCTTTGACACCAATTTCGGCGCCGACGTCACCATTATGGAAGAAGGTTCCGAACTTGTTGAACGCCTCCAGAACGCAGGCAGTTCCACAATCCCGCTGATCACCACCTGCTGCCCGGCCTGGGTCGATTTTATGGAAAAATTCGAATCCGACATGATCGACCACTTCTCCAGCTGCAAATCGCCGCAGGCCATAGTCGGCGCTCTCACCAAGAGCTACTATGCGGAAAAGATGGGCATTCCGGCCGAGAAGATCTACATGGTCTCCATCATGCCCTGCACGGCGAAGAAGTTCGAGATTGTCAGGGCCAAGGAAATGTTCGCCTCCGGCCACCAGGACATCGACGTTTCCATCACCACCCGCGAGCTTGCCAGGATGTTGATGCAGGCAGGCATTGAATTCGCCGCGCTGCCGGAAGAAGACGCCGATTCGCCGCTCGGCCAATATACTGGCGCAGGCACCATCTTCGGCGAAACAGGCGGCGTCATGGAAGCGGCGCTCCGCACAGCCTACAAGCTCATCACTGGCGAAGAAACTGACGCGATCGAATTCGAGGAAATCCACACCCTCGAAGGCGTCAAGGAAACGTCTATTCAGATTGGCGACATGAATCTCAAAATCGCGGTCGCGCACGGCCTGAAAAATGTCGAAGACGTCATGCGCAAGGTCAGGGAAGCACGCCAGGCTGGCGAAGAACCGCCATGGCACTTTATCGAAGTCATGGCCTGCCCCGGCGGCTGTATCGGCGGCGGTGGCCAGTTCTGGGGCGTGACGGACGAGATCCGCAAGAAACGCAGCGTCGGCCTGAAACAGGATGATCGTGGCTCCGAGTTCCGCCGCAGCCACGAAAATCCGGACGTCAAGAAGCTTTACGACGAATTTATCGGCAAGCCGCTCAGTGAAAAAGCCCACAAGCTTTTCCACACCCACTACGTTCCGAGAAGCCAGTACAAGCGGTAATGTATGGAAGCATCTGGATAAACTCCACTCAAACCCGACCCTCTCCCTTTACAGGGAGGGGGTTGTTTTTTAGCTGCAACTGGTTTACATCAATACCATTATTTCATTTCCAGCTTCTTCCACCATGTCTCTGGATGGGCAAAACTATTTTCACTGTTTTTGAAAAATCTGCTGATATGCAGTCCATGAATTTGCAGTTGATGGGAATGACTCCATTCTTGAGTTTGCCCCAGCCTAATATGGGCACTATATCCTTATCCTGGAATTTTATAGACCACTGCCACAATCAGGGCGAGCAGAATGCGTGGATTGTTGCATTCGCAGAAAGTGTACCATAAACCGCCAATGAAGCAAAAAAGAGTTACACCTTCGGTAGAAATTGTATAATCTTCTTCTTAGTTAAGAAAGACTCGATGCAGAGTTTATTCTAACTTCCGATTTCTCACTATGTTCTCCATCGTGATGTTGTCGTTTATTTTTCCGCAAAGGGGTTAACCCATGGATGATTTCGAACTCGCAAACCACTATCTCGATGCTGGGGACGGTGAAAAAGCAATGCCTCTGTTCCTTAAACTCGCCAAGCTTGGTCGGGTCGACGCCATGCATTCCATCGCTCATAGCCATCTCTACGGCATTACGGTAGAGCAGAATTACGACACCGCCTTCAAATGGTTTACCCGCGCCGCCAACGGCGGCTGTCCCCAGGGCATGTATCATCTTGGAATGTGCAACGCCAATGGCTTCGGCACGCAGAAAAACCCCGATCTTGCCCTCAAGTGGTATAAAGAGTCGGCCCGTCGTGGCGACGAGGACGCTGAATACGAAGTTGGACGCTGTTATGAGAACGGCATCGGTAGTAAACCAAATCCAAAAGAAGCAAAAAAATGGTACTCCCTTGCCGCCAGCCATGGTCAGGGAGCGGCAGCCGCACGACTCAGGGAAATGTCATAATTTGAACTACATCCACGAGAAATTGGGGTCGGCAGAGTGACCCAGAGCGAACGCAGAGGCTATCCTCTTTATTTTGCCGAAACCAGTTCGCGTTGGCAATCTTATAAAAGTTTAAAAAATCCTCCTTGCCGAAAGGATATTTTCCGATTAAAGTTGTATTCGACGTTCTGCGCAGACCAAGGTTTAACGATTTCTACTTCCTCGGCCTGTAACACCTTGACCAGCGAACGTTTTTTGGATACAGTATGGTCTGGTTTAGGTCGTGCAGATCGCACTGATCTGTGATGATCTGTTTTATTTTACAAGTAAAGCGTTTGTTTTATGGCAGAATTTCACATACAAGGCGGTATTCCTCTTAACGGAACTATTCGAGCTTCCGGCAATAAAAACGCGGCACTTCCGATACTCTCCGCCAGCATCCTCGCCGACGATGGCGTCTGGATCAGAAACATACCCCGCATCGGCGACGTGGATACCCTCCTAAACCTACTTGAAAGCATGGGCATGCGCTTTGCCTGGCAGGGACGCTACGACGTCCGCACTTCAGCCGCCACCCTCAAGGACAAGCCGCTGAACCCGGAACTCTGCCGCAAGGTTCGAGGCAGCATCCTTCTCGCCGCACCGCTTCTCCACCGCTTCGGCCGGGTCGAGCTCCCCCTTCCGGGCGGAGACAAGATCGGCCGCCGCCGCCTCGATACCCACCTCCTCGTCCTGGAGGAAATGGGAGCCAAAATCAAATCCGGACCTGATAGCGTCATACTCGACTGCCCCGGTGGGCTGCATGGCGCTGACATCCTGCTTGACGAGGCATCCGTGACCGCCACGGAAAACGCCGTAATGGCGGCATCACGCGCCGACGGCCTTACTGTCATCCGTAATGCCGCCTGTGAACCGCACGTCCAGGAACTGTGCCTTTTTCTCAACAGCTTGGGTGCAAACATCGAAGGCATCGGCACCAACGAAATAAGGGTGGAGGGGGTCGAATCCCTCTCACTCTCCAATAGCGAAGTCGAACTTGGAGCGGATTACCTGGAAGTAGCCTCCCTCATGGCCCTTGCGGCCATAACCGGCGGAGAAATGACCATCCAGAAGGTAAGCCCCCGGCACCTCAGGATGATCATTTTCCAGTTCAGGCGTCTCGGCATCGAAGGGGAAATCAGGGGGGATGACCTCTACGTTGCGCCGAAGCAAAAACTGGCGGTTCAACCGGACTTTCGCGGTTCGGTGCCGACGATCGCCAGTTCCCCATGGCCCGCTTTCCCGGCGGACCTCACCTCCATTGCGCTCGTGGCGGCGACGCAATGCACAGGCTGCGTCATGATTCATGAAAAAATGTTCGAAAGCCGCCTGTTTTTTGTCGACCAATTGCTTGATATGGGTGCGCAATTGGTATTGTGCGATCCGCATCGCGCCGTCGTTGTGGGGCCATCCCCCCTGCAAGGCGCGCGTATGCATAGCCCCGATATCCGTGCCGGCATGGCGCTTTTGGCGGCGGCCTTCGCCGCCCATGGCGAATCCGTCATCGGCAATATCGTCCAGATCGACAGGGGCTATGAAAAGATCGATGAACGATTGAGAATGTTGGGTGCCAGGATCGAGCGCATTGACTAAGCGTCTTTTGTTGTTGATTCCGTGACCTGGAAAGCAGCGCTGCCGGTCCGCTGCTCCAGAACTCCCGTGTTTTGCCAACGACAGCTGCCCCGTGTTCGCTCCCGCCCGGCGGGTATCCCGTTTACCCCGCTCCCCAAGCGCTTTTCCCAAAAGGCATCAGCGCCGGGAAGAATGAAACGGGCATTAATGGAAAGAACTATATGGTTAACGACAACACAGTGGAGTCTTCCGTCGCCCTGGCGGAAGCGGTCGTAGCGAATCACGCCCCAATCATTCGCTCCTATGGAGAGCACGGCATATCCCGCAGGGATATAGACCCGGACGCAAAGAGGGTAATCTACACCCTCTGCAACAACGATTTTACTGCCTATCTTGTCGGTGGCGGGGTCCGCGACCTGCTGTTAGGGAGAAAACCCAAGGACTTCGACATCTCGACAAGCGCCCGTCCGGAGCAGGTCAGGAAGCTGTTTAAGAAATGTTTTCTCATCGGCAGGCGCTTCCGACTTGCCCACATCAAATTCGGCAACAAGATTATTGAAACATCCACCTTTCGCCGAACTCCCGACAATACCGTCGACCCGAACGACCCTGAAGCAGACCTCTTCCAAAGAGACGACAACCAGTTCGGCACTCCGGAGGAGGATGCCCTCCGCCGTGACTTCACCGTCAACGGCCTGTTCTATGATATCGAGAACTTCACGGTCATTGACTATGTCGGCGGCATCGACGATTTGAAACAAAAACGCATCCGCTCCATCGGCGATCCTTGCATTCGCTTCAGGGAAGATCCGGTGCGTATGATCAGGGCCATCCGTTTTGCCAGCCGCCTTGATTTCGAAATCGATCCCGTCGACCTCGACGCTATCGGCAAGCACAAGGACGAGTTGGCGAAAGCCTCCCCCGCCCGTCTGTTGGAAGAAATATTCAGGCTTTTCGCCTTTTCGGCCGGAGAGAAAGCAGTCGGACTTCTGGAATCCACCGGCGTCCTGGAAGTGATCCTGCCGGAAATTTCCCAGTACCTGAAAAGTACTGCCGATGCCAGCCCCTTCTGGCGGAGGCTTGCCGCCCTCGACCACGGGGACACGGTCCTGGCGGAAGCGACCCCGTCCCTGATCCTCGCTGCCATTATCGCCGAACCCATGCGCCAAGCCATCAAGGGGATATTCGACCCCCGCCAGCGCACGGAAAAGATTCGCGGCGTCCTTGGCTCGTTGTCGTCCAGGCTGCAGGTGCCGCGCAAAATGAAGGACAGGATAATCCGCGTTCTTACCTCGCAATCGCGCTTCACCAACCCGGGACGCAAACGCGCGACCGAAACGCTTGTCAACCAGGAATGGTTCCCGGAAGCCTTGGCATTTGCGGAAATGGAAGCGATTGTGGACGGCAAGCCCCTTACCTCGTTGAATCCGTGGCATGAGAAATATGCTGAGAAAATCTGTCGCTGTAACGATGACGATCCCCGTCACCAAGGAAAAAAACATAAATTCGATTTGAACAACAACGGTAATAATGGCAATAACGGAAACCACAACGGCAGCACAACCCACCATACCGCTAAAACCGTCGATCTACCGGAAAATGCCCTGGAGCACCAGCGTGCTGAACCTGCGGAGAACAAGCCGCTGCCCGCTCCCGGCCAGGGTCAGAGCAGATCGGCCCGTCGCCGTCGCAACCGCCAGAAAAATCGTGAGCGTAAAATACAGGAACAGCTCACACGCCCTGGCGGCCAGCAGCAGGAGCAGGTGAATGATGACAATCAGGCACAGCCGACGACCGCAGTTACGAAATCGCCGAATGTTGCAGCAGTAACCCGGCCCGCAAAGGAAAGTAAACCTCTACCTGCCGCCCAAGACGAGCCAAAGGAACAAACTGCCGAAAAGAAACCTTCCTCGTGGCATAAACGGGAAGATGAAGCGGGAACCGCAGAAACAACCGAAAAAACCGAACCCAGGACGACGGCGAAGCCATCCCGCAAAGCCGCCTCCAAGGCAACAGCAAGCAGAAAACGCGCTCCCTCCAAAACGGCAGAAGCAAAAACCGACCAGGCAAAGAAAACCAGGGGAAAAACCCAGGTCAAGGTCCCGGAACCGGTAGTTGAGGAAAGCGCGCAAACGGAAGACGGCATCCCGCCGAAGCCGCTCACTGCCGCGTCTTTTTATATGCAGCCCAAAAAACCGGCCAAGGCCAAGTCGTCCAGCGCCAAAGTTAAAAAAGGGAAGAAACCCACTGAAAAAACCGCAGCGACAAGCGATTCGGTCCGTCTTCTGCACACCTTCGATGCCTCCGAAGAGGCAGATCATCCTATGCACTGGTTGGACGAAATATGAAGCCTCGTCCTCCGGCACCCGTCGATTCCGACAAAACCACGATTAAACAAAAAGCGTCGGTCCTGTTTGCGAAAACAGGACCGGCAATCTACCACTCCCATCATGACATGATTCGTTTTTGGGAACGGGCAGTCAAGCGTGCCAACTTGCCCATCAGGCTTACCCAAGGTTTCAACCCTCGTCCGCGCTTGGTGTTTCCCCACGCGCTCGGCCTTGGTGTGGAAACGCGCCATGAAGAGCTTGAGCTTGAATTCTACGAAGAGGTCGAGCTTGACGAGCTTGTAGGACGGCTTTCCGCCGCCTGTGAAGGTGTGCTCGACATCCTTTCCGCCACCAGTCTCCCACCGGTGAAAAAAGGACGCATTATCAAGGAAAGCTCCTACCGCCTTTCCGGCTGGCCTGTTGATGCCGCAGATGCAATTGCGGCAAAAATAGCCGAACTGCTCGCAGCTGCCAGCATTGTCAAGCAACGCGGCGCGCCGGGTTCAGAGCGGCAGGTAGATATCCGTCCCTTTATCAAATCGCTGTCGCTGGAGAGAAATTCCATGACGGTATTCGCCGTATTCAGCCACGACAATACGGGAAGCGCCCGCCTCGACGAAATCGCCTCACTCCTTGGCGACCAGATCGGCTATGACTGGCGTATGGTCAAGCTTGAAAAAACCGGTATGATTGTCGAATAACACGCCCGTCAGCGCTGATTGATAAGCACGACAAGGCTTCTGGGCTCGACGGCAAAACGCTCGATACGTTGGCCAACGCGCGGCGCGGAGTCTGGGTTTTCATAGATATCGCCGGGCGACCCCTGCGACGTGTCGATCATCTTGATCCAGTCGCGCCCCCTGCCCGGTACGGCGAAATGCTGCCAGTTTTCCGAAGCATTGAGTATAATGTAGAGATCGTCATCATGCTTGCCGTCCTCTCGGCGCACCTGCCCGCCGTCAAGGAGAAAGCCAAGCCATTTCGCTTCATCAGACCAGTCAGGTTCATTTTCGCGCTCGCCGTGCCAGGTAATGCCGCCGCCGTGAATAAAGAAGCGATTCCTCTTTAAGACCGGATGGCTTTGCCTGAATTTTATCATCATTCTCACGAAACGGACCAAATCAGTGTTCTCTCCGACCAGTTGCCAATTGACCCAACTGATATCGTTGTCCTGACAATAGGCGTTGTTGTTCCCTTTTTGCGTCCGGGCGAACTCGTCCCCTGCTAAAAGCATTGGCACTCCCTGGGACAGCAGAAGCGAGGCAAAGAAATTTTTCATCTGACGGCGGCGCTTGGCCATGATGTTGTTGTCATTGGTCGGTCCTTCGACGCCGAAATTCATGGAGTGGTTGTGGTTTTCACCATCATGATTGTTTTCGCCGTTGTCCTGGTTGTGTTTTTCATTGTAACTTACCAGGTCGTTTAGGGTAAACCCATCATGTGCGGTGACGAAATTGATGGAGTGACTGGGAGTGCGGCCGGATTTTTCATACAGGTCGTCCGAACCGCAGAGACGGCTGGCGACTCTGCTGACCATACCGTTGTCGCCGCGCCAGAACATCCGGAGGTCGTCGCGATAATAACCGTTCCATTCCGCCCAGCGGCCGTATGAGGGAAATTTACCTACCTGATTCAGGCCGTCCGCATCCCAAGCCTCGGCGATAAGCTTGGTCTTGGCGAGGATCGGGTCCATGGCGATCATTTCCAGGATCGGCGGGTTATCCAGCACCTTACCGTCGACATCGCGTCCGAGGATTGACGCCAGATCAAATCTGAAGCCGTCTATATGCATGAACGCGGCCCAATAATGCAGCACGTCCAGTATAAAGCTGCGCACCACAGGATGGTTGCAATTGACGGTATTGCCGCAACCGGAGAAATTGCGGTACTTGCCGTGCTCGTCAATCATGTAGTAGACGGGATTGTCCAGCCCACGGAAGGATATGGTCGGTCCGCGCTCGTCGCCTTCGGCAGTATGGTTGAAAACCACGTCGAGATAAACTTCAATGCCGGCCAGATGGAAGCGCTTGACCATTTCCTTGAACTCGTCGACCGCGCCCGCGTCCATCGGATTGGCGGCGAACGACGCGTTCGGGCAGAAAAACCCGATAGGCGAATAACCCCAATAATTCAGGAGCGGCTCACCGGTCGTCGGATGGCGGCGCATGTTTTCGTTTTCGTCAAACTCGAAAACAGGCATCAGTTCGACTGCGGTGACACCGAGTTCCTTAAGATAGGGAATCTTTTCAGTAAGCCCCAGGAAGGTGCCGGGCTTCGTGACGGTAGAGGACGGATGCACGGTAAAGCCTCGGACGTGCAGTTCATAGATAATGGTATTTTCAATCGGCGTCTGGAGCGGGACATCCCCTTCCCAGTCGAACCTGACGGGGGAGGCTATCCGGCCGCGTCGGCGGCTGATTTTCGGCGTATTGGGATTTTCCTCGTGGGGAAGGTCAGGCGTACCCCATTTTTCGCCGCCCGAGAGGGCCTTGGCATAAGGATCGAGAAGCGGCCGGTTGCTGTCGAAATACAGCCCCTTTCCCATGTCCCTGACGCCGCCTGCCTTCCAGACATACCTGAGGGAACGATAGACGCTCGGGTCTTCATGTCTAATCCTGACATGCCAAATTTCGCCGGTGCGGTTCAATTTAGGGTCAAGGTCAATAACGGCGGCGGCGGAATCGTCGTCGCCATGGAACAGTTCCAGGCGCATCTCCTGGGCATTGCGCGAAAAAACGGCGAAGTTGACTCCGCGCGCGGTGAGAAGCGGCCCCAGGGGAATAGGGCCGCCGCGATCGATGGTGAACTCGCCGACCTTCACGGCGTCCTTGTCAGTCGACCGCCCTTCCGGCAGCGAACCGCCCTGTTCACCTATGTCATGGTTTTGGTCGAACATCGTAGCAGCCTTTCTTTAACGCGTTTTCGAAAATGATTGACCCCTGCCGCTATGCACAACAGAGGGGTCAACTTTCCAGAAAACGCTATAAGATTGTTAATTCCAACCCAACCTCGGAGCCCAATACGCCGGATCAAAAGACAATTCTCCGCTCTTGGCCAGCCGCTGCATGCGCCACATCACAATGTGCCCCATAAGCGTCGGCTCGACGTTCGGTTTCGGCGACATGAACTTCCTGTCGTCCTGCAACAATGCCAACAGCAGCCGTCTCGCGTCGCCCTCGCCTTCCCGCCCGGAGGACACGATGTCAAACAGCGCGCCTACCGACGCTTCGGCGATGGCCTGACCGTCTGGCCCATTCTCGGGCGAAGCATAGGGGGAATTGAGTATCTCGCGGATAACCGCGACAGAACTCGACGTCCCGATTTCACCGAGGGAACGCAAGGCTGCCTTTCGCTTGGTGGAGTTGATATCGGGGGCCATGGAAACCTGGGCAAGGCTGCGGATCAATGCAGGGAGGAGGTCGTTGAGGATCACTTCGGAGCCGGGCAGGCTTTGCGGAATCGATCCGGCAGCTCCGATCGCGTTGATGGCGGCAAGAACGATCGATTCCTCCCGGCTGCCCAGGCGCGCGGCCGCGGTGTTGACCGCGAATTCCCCAATACGCAATGTTGAATCGAGAAAACGCCGTTCCCAGGCCATTTCCTCGTTGCCGTCCTCCATGCCATATTCCGGGGACATCACCATGGCCGCGCGGTCGTAGGACGAGCGGCAGATGGTGACGAGCGATTCCAAAACACCAAGTTCAATTACCGGATTCCGGATGGAGAGGATAAAATTCATGGCATCAATAGCGTCCGTGGTTCCTTCCATAGCCATGTCGGACATGGCTGAAAGGGCGGCAAGGCGAATTTCCTCGATCTCCTCCGGATGCTTGGGCGTGATGTGAATCGCAATGCTTTGCCAAATATCGTTCCATTCGCGGGGATTGTTGCCGAGGGCGCTCCCGGTGTAGGAAAGAGCGGTATTACGGGCTTGTTCCCCATAGAGGGGATCGTTGATATGTCCCAACGCCGCGCCGATGGGATCGAACTGCTTCAGTATGATGGCGGAAATTCGCAATGCCAGTTCGTCCTGGCGCTTGTCGTAGCGGCCGCGTCGGGTCAAGGGAGGACGCCTCAAGGGCGTGAGAACCGCGGGATCCGGAGTATCGCGACCTTCATAAATATAGCGGACAAAGGCGATTCGCGCGCGTTCGGTGTTATGCAGGAGAAATGCGGGGAGAAGGCGAATTATTGTCGTGCGGACAACGAAATTTCCCGACACCTCAAGGGTCTTTTCCAGGTCGTCCAGGTCTCTGGGGTCGCCGAGCATGGCAAGGGATTCAACCACTCCCAGCTTGACCAGCAAACCGCCCTGGTAAAGACCGGCTTTCAATGCCTGCTTCATCTGAATGGCATTTTCGCCGCGAAGCTCGTTATAAATATCGGAGACGATGCTTTCACGCTTGATCGAACCGGTGTTCAAGGATTCGACAAGGCCGCCGATGCGTTCGGCCCTGTTCTGAACGTCTTCCGCCACGACCGAAACGTTCAAGAGCGCGCCAACCAGAACAATGGCCGAAGCGGCAGTGCGGCATAGACGAATCCAAGCGTTACTGGCCATTGAGTTTGATATCCCCCAACAGGATAACTCCAGGGTTCGTTCCTTGGCGATAGACGATAAATCCGAAGCGGCCGAGGCTGTTCGCCCCATCAAGACCCTTGCCATAGCCCTGTCGCGATCCTGATAGTTGCCGGAAATCGCCGTCCCGCACCGGTATCATAACACTGTTCCAGCCCTTAATCAAGTTCACCGGGGCTGATTCGTGATCGACCCAAGCGCCGCCAACCGGCGTCGTCATGATGAGGGACACTGCAGCCGCTCCTTCGCCGTCGTAATAGACCGGCACCGCAACTGATTCCACCACCGAGAAATCCTCGATCGGGTTGACGCTGCGGTACAAAGCCATTCTGCCCTTTTCCGATGCGTCGAAATCAAGTTTCGCCACCTGGCCGCCGCTGCCGTCCGAAGCGGATGAAAGGTTCAGTTTGTCGCCCCAGGGCGCACTGCGCCATGCGGTGGTTGTCGACGGGTTGAAAGACTGCCAGGTGCGGACCCTACTGTCCTGTTCCATGTCCGATGCGACCCGAGAAGGCATGTTGACCTCTTCCGCCTCGACCAGCAAACCGGCCTGCGGCACCAGGTCATCGATTTCAATACCCTGGTCGGCATTACCCGACAGGAAGAAGTTCAGGTTGCGCGCGAGGAAACGCAACACCTTGCCGTTCGATTCATTGCCGTAGCGCCAATTCCTGCGCCAGTCCCAATCGGTGACGACGGCGGCGAGGTTTTCTCCAATATACAGGCCGGACAAGTCGCCGCCTTCAGCAAGTTGGTGACTTGGCGGCAGGTGTTCGAACTCGCCGCCGGCTTTTTCAGCCAAACGCTCCATCACGGCGTTGGATTCACCCGGTCGTTCATTATCTATCCAAATATGTCCGCCGTCTTTGAGGTATTGGGCGATCCTGTTCAGAGAATCATTAGTCCATCTCGAAGCATCGGCGGCCGAAGCAAGGGCAAGGAGCGTGTCGCCGAGATTAGCGTCGTCCGGATTCAGCTTCCGTTCTTCAATAGTGACGCGCGGCAGGCGTTTGGAAGTCAATGCGCCAAACAGGTTGTCCACCGCCGTATCCGGCATCCGCGCAAAATCACCTACAACGATTATCAGGCTGTTCGCATCCAGGGAACTCGTGGCTTCGATGACGCCGCGGCGCAATCTCCGGCGGAAGCTCCTGTTCATACCGGATTCGGAAGCGGATCCGGGTCTTGAGGTGCCAAGTTCCGCGCCACCGACGCCAAGATTAGCCGAAGGCAGATCCGAACCAATTCCGATATTCGGCCGCGCAGCCAGCCCTTCGCCCCAGTTGGCAAGGCCATTAATGCGCGTTTCATTATTAAGTCCGGCAAGTGCATCGCCAAGCCCGTCCCATCCCTCGTCGCCTCGGCCAGGTTCGCCATTGCCTGTGTCGGTGGTTCCGGCGCCGCCCTTGCCTGGGTCGCCGCCACCGGAACCGGGCTGCGCCGCGCCGCCAGCTCCGGGGTAGGTACCACTTGGGCCGTTGCCGACTCCCGGCTGGCTGCCGCTTGACTCATCGCCCGAGCCGGGCACGGAACCGATGGACGGCTCGTCGCCGCCTTGTTGCTCGCCGCGGCGAGAATCACCGCCGCCCCGTCCCGGGTTGGAAAGGTTGGACTGGCCGCCGCCACCCATGGACGCTCTCTCCTGGCCCTGGCCATTACCGGTTGAGCGCAAAGCGCCGGAGTTTGCGGGGCCTGTGCCTGTTCCGCCGGGATTACCGGAGCCGCTACGATCTAGCGAGGCGAAAAGACCCGAACCGCCATCGCCGTCGGCAGCGGAACCGCCGCCATCGAAGCGCGCTTCGCTACCGGTTGCGGACGATCCGGCTGCTGAGCCGCGACCCCGGTTCGATCTGCTTCTTTCATTACCGCCGCCGTCGCCTGCCTCAAGCGCGGACACGCCGTGCCCGCCTGGCGTCATGCCGTCGGCCTGTCCCGACCTTCTGCCGGAACGCAAATCCCGCCTGCCCGCCATGGACATGGACGGCAGCCCGTCTTCAAAGACCTCGGACGTCCCCGACGCATTGCCAGCGAGCTCGACCCGCTCATCCACCTGACTCACCATCGGCGGTCTCGACGCGGGCATGGATGTCGTCACCGCGTGCGCGTCGATTCGCGCTTCCGCGACGCTCGCTTCCTCCACCGTTTCGGTACCGGATTGGGCGTAGGCGTTTTCAGACGCATCACGGACCGGATCTTCGATCTCGACCCTTGGCTCAGGAATGACATCGGGCGTTCTGGCGGAGCGCCGCCTGTTGTCGCGCACATTGATGGCAGTCGGCAGTTGTGCCATTTCCACGAATTCCATCTCGGACGGCTCTGTCACTTCCGCCAGCTTCAAGGCTTCGCTATCCACAGACGCTTCCCGGCGAACGGCATCGGCCATGGCGGTCTGCTGTACGGGCGGGGTAACGATTTCCGTCATCACCGGTTCGGTGACAGCTTCGCGGCCGCCGTCATAGTTGCTGTCGGCGACCGTCTCTTGCATTTCCTGGGCAAGCGGGTCCCGCACCTCCGGGATCTGCGGCGAGGGAGTATCCTGCCGTTCCCGGTCGGGCAGTCTGCCGCGACGACGGTTCGGCAGTCCCGACGCCGATTCGCCGGCAGCCATTTCCATTTGCCTATCTGCCTTCAGAGCGGCTGCTTGGGCGTCCGAACTGGCGGTCTCGACGCTGCGTTCGGCCGGCAGGACGCTCTCCCCGCCAGGCGCGAGCGATCCGCCGGCTGAGCCGCCTTCGGCTGCGGAACTGCCGGCAGCGGAAGCGCCGGAAGAGGACGAGCCGCTTTGCGCCATCAGGTCTTCCTCGGCGCTTGTCATCACAATGCGGTCTGGAGCTTCGTCCTCGGTGAGGGTAACGGCGATCGTTTCCTTTTCGGGGAATTCCACATTGTCGGAAGTGCCGAGAAGAGCGACAAAAACCGCCAGCAAAATCAGGTTGGCGATGATCGACGCCAGGATAAACCTGGCCATGGCGCTGCGTCCGAGGCGATAGAGAATATAGCACAGTAACAATAGAAGAAGCAGAAGAAGCAGCAATGCGGCAAGGATATAAATCCACCAGGCGTTCCAGAAACTGTCGCCTGAGTCGGTCTCTTTGGTCTGATAGTGCGCGGGAGACGTCGGCACAAACGGACTGAATGTCGGTTCCGCCAAATCCGGCATAATGTCAAACATTGAATCGCGGTTGGCCCTGGATATACGTTCCCACGGCGATTCGGCGATAACATCGATATCCGGCATCTCGGGATACGGCAGAACCGTATCCAGCGAATCGCCTGCGGCAAGCTCCAACGGCCTGGTGTCCAGCGTCAGTTCAGGCGCTATGGGGACGCCTTCAGGTTCACTGACTTCGGGAAGAGGCATGACGGTAAGCGCACGGACAGACCAGCGCACGGGGATGTCCAGGTAACTTGGACCTGCCATGAGGGTTATAGTGCCGGAGAAATCATTGTTGGGCGAGCCGATGGGGCTGGACGCCGTCACTTCAAGAATGAGAGTACCGTCCCCTTCCTCAAGCAACTGCGTGTTTGCCTTAGCGGACAAGCCGTCGGGGCCATTGACGTCAAGGGACAGAATGGCTTCCTTGTCCGCGTGATACGGCAACGTGACCCGTTGGAAGTTGGTGGTGCCGGGCGGGATAACACCTAAATCGATCTCTCCCGGATAGCCAAAGGTGATTGTGCCAACTCTGACCTTGGTGCCTTTTTCATCAAGAACCGCATCATCGCGTTTTACCGACAATATGCCGCGATAGTCACCGGGAGGCGTGTTTTCCGGGATGGTGATTTCAATTTCGAACTCGTGGCGGCCAGGATTCACTGTAACAAGCGCGGACTGCATCGGAATACCGAGGCGTGGATCTGGCCATGACAGTTCGAAGGTGAAATCTTCGGGAGCGACGCCGGCGAAGTTCGTTTTGATCCTGGCTTTGCCCGTTTCTCCGGGGAAAAGGACGCCGAAATCCAGATCGCTTTCGATCGTCGCCCCCGGGGGAGCGGGTTCGATTTCTTCCGGAGTGCGCAGGGTCAAGCCGGTCGTCTGGCGGATAAAAGCCTCGCTGTCCCAGGTTCGGCCGAACGAGCGCAGGATCACGTCAAAACGCTGGACTTCCTTGTTGGGGAAATTGACGACCGCACCATAAACGCCGTCATTGGCGGCGCCGTCAGCGTGTTGGCCATCGTCATACAGACGAATGCGTTGCGGCAAGATGTCGGAAACGGGCTCAAGCCATATTTCGGCACCGGGAAGCGGTCTATCCCCCTGCGCCAGGGTCGCGCCCACGGCAAAGGATTCCCCCTGGAGTTGCGGCGGGAAGACATCCAAAAACATGGGGGTATCGCCAAACAAAGCGAAGGCCGACGACCCGGGCGTTGCCCCGGTCCAATTGAAGCTCCAGTCGCCCGCCTTGGGTCTGCCGACATATACACCGCCGATATCGTCATAGGCACTGCCGGAACTCATCTGCCTGCCGTCCGGCGCGACAACGCTCATGCGCGTACCGCCGTCGACCATGGCGACGATGCGGTGCACAGTGGAGTCGATCGGTAGATTCATCTGGCCGCTTGAGACAGGAAGGATATCCGCATGCATCAGGTAGCGCTTGCCGAGTTCGGCTGCGATACGGGCGTATATTTCAGGAAGTTCCTTGTCACTGGCCGAGCGGAAATAGATGCCGCCCGTGGCCTGGGCCATTTGTTGCAAAAGACGATGGTCGGCGCTTTCGGAAAGGCCGACAGTATATACCTTGACGCCCGCCTCGGCGCAGCGCATGTGGGTATTTTTATAGAACGAGCCTTCGTTATGGCCGTCGGTCATCAGAATGACGACAGGCCGCACCGATGGCGTCTGGTTGAACATGTTCAAGGCTGCCTGCAATGGCGCATCAAGACTGGTCATGCCGTCTGCGCCGACCTTGTTCAGTTCGGTAAGGATCCTCTCGCCCTGGCTCAGGGGAATAAGGGGAGTCCGTGTGTTCGCGCCGGAATTAAAGGTGACAAGCCCCACCCTGCCGATGCCGCCGCCTTCGCGGGCCATCTCAATGAAAGCCCGCGCCGCGACGACGCGGCGTTTTCTCGGATCGTTGTAGTTCATGCTTCGACTGACGTCAATGGCAAGAACGACATCGACAGCGTCGGATGAGTATTTGGCATCCCCATGGGCAAACCCCGAAGCTTTGGCCATGCCATCAGGGGCATAGGTAACCTTCACCTTGACGGGGCCGGACTCGTCCTGCTTGGGAAGTGAGCGGATATCAATGAATATTTTTGAGCGGAAGCGCCAGAGATACATACCCTCCGCTTCGTAGCGCGGATCCATACCTTCTGCTTCGTCAAGGCCGGAGGGATAGACATGGATAATGAAGTCTCCCGCTTTGGCGGAACTGATTCTGTCTTCAAGAGATTCCGGCAGGGTAAGGACAAGTTTGGCGCTCTTTGGGTTGTTGGGATCGCCGAAATCACTCGTAAGGAGAACGGCGTCAAGCCGGTCCAGGTCCAGTGCGGAGGCGGGACCAGAGGAGGCGGCAACAGCGGCAATAACGGCAAACGCCAACCGCGCGAACCACGCGCATACGGTCTGCTTTGCATTAACGGTGCATTCAACTGGACGTTTGCAGTTCGTTCTCAACGTTATTGACCCTTTGGTTCCATAACGGGCAGATCGACATTCTTGATGCCGCCGGCGCGACACAAGCCGAACACGCGCATCACGGCCTGGTATTCCACCCTGCCGTCGGCGCGTATCACGGCGGGTCTTTCCGGATGTACTGTGGCGAAATCGGCGACCATGGAGCGCAGTTCCGTTTCCGTGGTGACCCTGCCGTTCACGATCAGGTTGGAATTGTCCCGGATATTGATTATCAAACGGTCAGGCACATTGGCCGCTTTGACCCCTGCCTCGCTCTCCGGGAGAGTGACGGCATGATCATATTCCCGCCGCGTGAAATTAGTGGCGACCAGGAAAAATATAAGGAGAAGAAACACCACGTCGATCAACGACGTCATGGGAATCTCAAAATTGTCTTCGTCGCCAAGGGCGCGCATCGTTTCCCTCCGTTTGCTGCCTTACAAATATCGTATCACTTAGCCTACCCGCAATTCAAACAACTTCTTCGACGCTTGTTTCCTCCGATCCGGCGAGGACATCGCCGGATGGCTCCGGTTCTTCGTCATGCCGCGCGGTGAAGGAATCCTTTTCCTCCTCCTTTTGAGCATGCCGGGCGGACTCTGGCTTTTGCTGTGGAGCCGGCTGCTGCATTTGCCGCAAGGGGGAAGTGCCGCGCGACTGCTCGGACCGGGCGGAAGCTGCTGCAATGAAAGCCAAGGCCCTCTCCTCGACTTCCCGCATCAGCCTGTCGCTCCTGGCGCGGAGAATATGGTAAAACAGCAGGAGTGGAATCGCCACGACCAGGCCGAACGCGGTGGTGTACAGCGCTTCATAAATGCCTGCGGCAAAGTTCCGGGGATCGTCCATGCCAAGTTCGGCAGCGGTACGGAAGGCGGCGATAAGGCCAAAGACCGTACCGAGCAGGCCGAGGAGCGGCGACACGCTGGCAATGACGCCGATTGGGCGCAGGTTGTGGCGTTGATCGAAAAGCACCCTGGTCGCCTCGTCGTCCAGGACGCCTTCAAGTTCCCTTCGGGTGGCGCCGCTGCGGGACAGCAAGGCATGCATGACGCGGGCTAGCGCGCTTTTTCCTCCGGCTGTGACCTTTCGGCCCGACGCGACGCCGCCTGACACCATCGCCTCCCTGAGATCCTCCATCAGCGTCTTCGGGATCTGTACGGAGCGTCGCAGCGCCAAAAAGCGCTCGATGACAAAAGCAAGGCCGATGACCGAACAGGCGAGAATCGCCCACATGACCTTGCCGCCGCGCTCAAACGAGACAATGACGGCGTTGGAACTCAGCTCGTCGGCAAAAGCCTGCCCCGAAACAGCGCTCGCCAAGGCCAATACAAATAAAAACCGGATCGCCATGTACCTATCCCCCATGTCTAGAATGAACAATTGATAATCATCAATTACTCATTGTTAGTTGAAAGTTCCACTTGCAGATTCCTCGCTTCTTCGGCAGCTGCCGTTTCGGGATAACGGGCGAGAACCCGCTCGATATCGCCTATGGCCTTGTCACGGTAACCGTCCTGCAATGCCGTTCTCGCCGCGCGGACCAACGCGATGGCAGCCCACTCGGGATAATTCGGATACAGTGAATCGACGGCGAGGAACTCCAGACGCGCCTTTTCACGGTCCCCCGCCTGGACTGCGGTAAGACCCAAGCCATAGCGGGATTTTGCGGCCGTTTCCGTGGCCTTATCCAAGGCAAGCGCGCGCTCGAACGCCACCGCCGCCTCGGCATAAGCCCCCAATTCTAGATTGGATTGACCAAGCCCCCAGTACGCTTCCTGGGTGAACGGCCCGTCCAGGTAATCTGAAAGGAATTTTTGGAAACGTTCTCGCGCCTCGGTGTACTTCTTGTCCAGAAGAAGGCTGAAGGCAAGGCCGTATTCGGCGGCGCGCAGATACGGCGCGTCTTTTCCGCCCTTCTCTATTGCCTGGCGGTAAAGTTGGATAGCAGTCTGATACCATGCCGAACGCTTGCTTTCATCTACATTATCCTGACCGGAACGGCGGCGCAGTTCGGCGGCGCGGAAACACGCCTCGCCGAACAATTCGCTCTGGGGATAATTGCTGCGTATAGCCTGGAAGGCTTCGATGGCGGCGAGGCGCTTGTCCCACATTTCCTTACGGGCCGCGTCCTGGCCCTCGCTGTCCGTGGTGGCGGCAACCTTCTTTTCCGCCGCTTCCGCGAGGCGTTGCAAGCTCCAGGCAAGGCGGTATTGCGCCTTGTCGGCAAGATCGGACTTTTTCGCTTCCGCAAGAGAAAGCGCCTTGCCATAGGCGTTATGGGCCTGCTGGTAGTCGTCTCGATCATAAAGGATTTCACCGATGCGAAGCCAGGCGGCATCCACCACGGGATAATCCGGATACCTGGCGGTAAGTTCCCGAAGCGACGAAAGGATTTCATCTTCCGCCTTCTTGACGGCGGCAGCCGAGTCCTGCATGGCAAGTTGCGCCTCGGCTGCGTGTTCACGGTCTTCCTCCGGCAATTCGCCGATGTCGAGACCGCCTGTCAACGCCTTCCATTCGCGTTCCTTATCCCGCGCTTCCGCAACCTTCGGCTTGATCTGATTCCACAGCGCCCACGACAGCTGATACAACGCCTGTGGCGTATCGGGGCTTTCGGGATAATTAGCCAGATATTGCTGGAAGGCGGCGGCAGCCTCCTGGTGGCGGCCGACCTCGTCAAGGGCGGATGCGCGTTCCAGCTCTGCTTTCGGCGCAAGCTCATGATGCGGATATTCAAGGAGGAACGCCTCCAGCATGGACAACGATTCCCTGGAGTCGCCTTTTTCCCTGTTAATCGCGGCAGCCAGCACATACGCATCCGGCCTGAGCTTGCTGTTGGCGAACGCTTCGATGACCTTGGTGCAGGCACTAAGGGCACGGTCGTATTGTTTCAAATCCCGAAGCGCCCAGGCGAGACCAAACCATGCCGCATCGGCAAGCGATCCATCGGGACTTTCGGAGATGCTTTTTTCGTAATCTGATGTCGATTCCTGCTTGAGTCCAAGGCCATACTTCGCTTCGGCAAGATAATAATACAACCGGTCGAGACCGAGGCCGTCCGGGGCGTTCGCTTCCGCCGAGTTGAGGTAGCGCAACGCCTCCTGAAGTTTGGCGCGCTTTTCCACCTGGTCGGCCAGGCGCTGGCCTTCACGCAAACGGAGAATTCCAAGGCGCAACATGGAAAAACCCCGCGCCGCCTTGACCTGAAGCGGGTTCATACTCTCGCTGATGGAAATTGCTTCGGCATAGCGCTTGGCCGCACCGGCGGGATCGCCGCCATGCTCGGAAATTTCCCCAAGACGCAGAAGGGACATCGCCGCCTGCGGGGTATCGGCGTGGGAGCTGACCACGTCCTGGTAATAACCTGACGCGCGCGGCAGATCGGTAGCGAAATAAAACCCTTCGCCAAGCTGAAAAAGACTGTCGGCCGCATACTGCTTTGCCCTGAGTTCCAGCGTAGGATCGCCTTTGCCGTCCGGGCCGCGCCAGGCTCTCGCCCATTCCATTCCCTCATTGGCCAGCCATTTGCGCCATGCACTTGACTCGGTATTTTCCCCAAGCTCGGTGAGATAATCGGCAAGCGCCCAGGCAGCCTGTAGGCGAACCTTGGCGTTGGGGTATTCGAGACAGCTGCGCAGGCTTGCCGCAGCCTTGATAAGGCTTTCCTGGCGGGCCTGTTTGTCCGTTTCCTTCATGCCGAGTTCACGGAAGGAAAGCGCTTCGTGGTACAATGCCCACGGCGCGCGTTCGCTTTTTGGCCAACGAGTGGCGATATCGGCAAAAACCTTGGCCGCTTCCTCGTATTGTTCCGAATCGAGAAGGACCTCGCCCATGATGGATAAGGCCTCTATTTCTTCGGCTGCCAGCTTGCCGCTGTCGATAGCCTTGCGGAAATAGCCTACCGCATCCGAACCCATTTTGCGGCGCAGTTCGACATAGCGCGCTTTTTCTTCCTCGGTCTTGGCCGCTTCCTCACGCTCGCGCGCTTCTTTGGCGCGTTCCTGCCACAGTGTGCCGAGCCTGAACCAGGCAAGGCCGTTCAGCTCGTGGTTGGGTGCCTTGGCGACTTCCATCAGCGGCCCGGCCGCCTTTTGGGCATCGCCCGCCTCGCGCCAGGCGCAGCCTGCATCGTAAAGATAGGATAAGGCGAGATCCTGGTCGTCCGCGGCGAGCTTGGCCGCTTCCTCGAAACCAGCGGCTGCTTCAGCCTTGTTGCCAAGGTCCAGGTCGGCCCAGGCGACCCCGGCCCTGGCGTCCGGCCCGAACCGGCTGTCGGTGTTTTCGGTCAGGATTTGGTTAAAAGAGTGTTTGGCCTCTTCATAGCGTTTAAGCCGGTACAACGACTCGCCCGCATAGTAACGTGCTTCGTCAATGCGGCGGTCGTCGTCGAAATTATCATTGAACCTGTTGAAAAAGACGAGCGCCTTTTCGTAATCTTCATTGTCAAAGGCGGAGAATGCCGCGCCATAGTAGGCGGAAGGCAGATTTTTTGATTCGGGATATTTGCCGATAAAGTTAATGAAATCATCGGATGCGCTGGAAAGCCAGGCGGACCCGTTCCGGCCTGCTTCTGTTTCTTCCATGCCCTTGCGGTACCGCGCTTCGCCGCGCCACAGCATGGCGGCCTCAAGTTGATCCGCTTTTTCGCTCAATTGCAGGACCTGTTCGTAATTTTTCGCCGCGTCCTCGTAGCGGCCAAGGCGATAAAAGGCATCGGCAGCGCCAAGGCTGGCGTCGGCCCGCAGCGCCGCAGGCGCTTCCGGATATTCGGACACGACTTTTGCGTAAGAGGATGCCGCCTCCTGGTTTTTCCGTTGTTTATCCTGGCAATAGCCCATCAAAACAAGCGCCTCGGCGGCGATAGGTTTTGTTTTGTATTCTTCGACAAATGTCCGGAGTTGACGTTCGGCAAGATCGTATTCACCGCGTTCGCTGATGACACGCCGGATGAGGTCCAGCTTTTCAGACGGCGATTCGCCGGCATGCAAATAGCCAGTGCCGCAAAAAACCGACATCAGCGCGAGCGATAAGGCAATTATCAGTCGATTCAAAGCAATTCCTTTTGTAAATGCTTTCATACTGGTCCCTTGCGTCGATTCAAATCCGTCCCCACAGCTGGACAGCTTCATCATACCAAATGGTTCAACCGTTAAACAACCGCTTCCGCGATTGCGCAGAGGCCGGAGGAATACGGTTCCATCATTTATATCGGCCATTCGTCGCCGATGCTTGAAGGAACCTGGAAAAAATAGCTGCATGGTCATTTACCACAGAGCACACTGGGAACATGGAGATTTTTCGAAGATAAAAAAGCGGTTCCCTGTGACCTCCATGTTATCCGTGGCTTGAAATTCTCTAACATCAAAAACCCACCCTTTACATATTCCCATTAATATATATGCCTTTTGAAAATTTTGTATTCCGTTGCACTGAAGGGAAAGGTTGTTTGTACCGATAATTAATATATGTCTTTTTTACGCACAGATCATCAATACGGATTTCTAGGCTTTTCATCGCCGGGGGATTAGAATGGAAGATGTCATACAGGTGGAAAATCACAACAACCTCGCGGCCGATTACGTCAAATCCGCCAATGACATGCACTTTGCCGAACAGGAAGAGTTGGAGGCCGGCACTGTCGGTCGGGAGTTCAGCGTGAATTGGGAAGCCGGATTGCGCTGCCTGTTTATCCTGTTGATGCTATCCCTTCTCCTCTGGCTTACCTGGCGTCCTGGCCTCGGCAAACTGAACCTTGTCCTGTCCTTTATCGGTCCCCGGCCCGGCGAACGATTGGAATGGCGCGCTGTTGATGATCCGGTAATACTCCCGGAACCTATCCACGGACTGCCTCCGACCCCGGAGTGGCGTCTTGGGCCCAACCATTCCACTTCTAGCAACATCGGAAAATCCTCCACGGCTGTGTATGCCGCCAGCAGCAGCCGTACCAACGCCGACCTCTGGAAACGGACTTCGCAAAACGCCTGGTCATGGCATGACGATGCCGCGGCGCGAAACAAAAACATTCTGGCACTTGCGGTGCCGCCGCAAAAAAGCATGACCGCCTTCCGTGTCGGCGATATCGACGCGTGGCCGAAACTGGCGGAACCCGTCAGGGAACAACCGCTTCTTTCAACACCAGGCAACGGCGTTTCCGGCAATATCATTTCCGTCCTGCCGAGCCTGGACGCGAATGGGGAAAACACCATTCTCGCCAGCCTTCCCGCCCTGCCTCCCCTATCGTCGACAGGATCCGGCAATGCAGGAGACGCTGCCAACCTGTTGTCCCCACAGACCGCGACCAACCCGGCTGAATCTGCCACGCCCCAATCATCCGAGCAGAACCTGGCGAATGCCGGCTTGCCGAAATTGAGCGACGCAATAGACGGCTCGGCGGTAACAGAAGAAATCGACTGGAAAAACCGAGAAATTACCCACGCCATCAAAGGGGCGTATCTCATCATCTATCCCAAGCTGAATTTTGTCGGGTTATGCGTACCAGACCAGGGATATATCAGAAAATACAACCAGGTCGCCGTTCCCCGCGAATTGGTCGGTGAAAAGCAACGCGCCGACGACGGACGCATCCCCTATGGCAGATATTATATCGCTGACAGACACTCGGACACGGACGGACCCAAACTGTTCCTCAGCTGGCCGTCGCCTGACGACGCCAAACGCATCGGTCTTGAGCAGGCTCCTAGCGTTGAAATCGAAAAAGCGTGGGAGCGTAGAGACTTGCCGCCGCAAAACACCGCCGCTGGCGGCGGGGTCGGCCTGACCGGCCTAAGGCAGTGGGTGGACGCGACGGACGGCGGCTTCGCACTTGAAGCGCCGCATATGGAAGAGATTTTCACCGCGCTTCCAGATAAGGCATGGGTGATTATCGCCGACAACGAATAATTATTAGTGGATAATGTAAGGATTTCCGACATTCCCCACTATCCATTTTCGTTTACACTCTTCCGGCGAGGCGCAAGTAGTCGTCGGGAACAAACATCAAATTCCATCCCATGAAGAATCCACCAACCTTGTTGGCTTTTATTGCTTCGCAGTAAGTGTCGACGTCCTTGTCGCGCGTATCCATGCGATAGTCCGAGTTCTCACGCATAAATTCGAACTCGGGATAGACCTGGCACTTTGACAGCTTGATCGCCCTGGCGACTTCGCCAAAGGCCAGGGAGGCTGATAAGCCATATTCTTCGACAGCGTAAAAATCGCGGGGGAGGATGAGTCCGGTCGAACGGGAGAAAAAGTCCATGATTGCCGGGACGGTAAGGCTTTGACTCCAGGCAACCATGCCTTTGAGCATGGAAGTGATCTCAACGCGCAGCCCGGAGGGACAACGGGCACGGCACAGCACCAGGGGACGAACCCAGTCAGCGAGAGGCGTAAGCCGTTCATATACCTGCGCTGCAAGGAAGGTTAAAGCCGGACTCAAAAGCGCCAAGGCAAACTCTTTCCCGTTGTCTTTTGCAACGTTGGCGTATTGGGTGGCGAGTTCAACAATGACATCCTCTTTGGATCGCCAGAAATCCGACAGGCCGAAATGCGTAAACATTCCCTCCACCGTATCCCATTTTTCCAAATCTCGGTCGGTGGCGGATTCGAACTGACGCCGCATATCCAGGATGAGTCGACGCCATTCCGCCGTTCGCGGTTCCTCCCGCGAACAAATAGGGCAAAAGCAGGACATAACCGCTTCAATACCGCTGGCAGGAGTGGGATAGCGGATGTTTTCTATGACGGCGCCATCGTAATCGGCGAGTAATTTTTTGAATTTGTTGAGGAGAAGTCGGTTGTAACGAGAATGGTAGCGGGGACACGCAAAAATATAGGTATCGTCAGAGTCGCCGAACCCTTTCCACACGCCCTGGTCGCCCCTACCGATGTGACCCCAAGCGTTCTCCGTCATTTCGTCCGTTTCGGGAACAATGTCGTTGTCAGCTAGCACCGGATACCAAAGATAGACTTTTATTCCCAATTTTCGACAGAAATCTATAACTTCAATATTCACTTCCCTATCGAAATGCGGCCAAATGGTGATCAGGGAAATCCCGGCCAACTCCCGTGCCGCCTTGATTTTGTCGAATATGTCTCCGATGGTGAACCGTGACAATTTGCTATCCCTGATAGCCAATTGCGCACCAACGATTCGCTCATTCCCACTCATGATCAGCTCCAACAAATACGAAAAGAATCAAAATGTAAACGTTTTGATTCATATTATTAATAATACCACGGTATTGGCCAAATTGTGTCTAATCCGTGAAATAAACTCACCTTATTTTTCAGTTGGTATTGGGAGTGATTGCCCTGAGAACCGCAACAACAGCCGTTTTCCAACCAAAGATAAAAATATCATCCTATTTATCGCATGTCAAGTAATAATTGCTTCGTGCTTGCGGATTCTGTAACGCAGTACAAGCATTAACGCTGCATAGCATTAAAGACTGTCAAGAAA
>DAIOFH010000041.1:0-28455 GCA_036745875.1 Planctomycetota bacterium
GGCCGAGGGTTATCATGAAAAAAATATGGTGCGGAAGAGAGGACTTGAACCTCCACTGTATTGCTACAACTAGCTCCTGAAGCTAGCGCGTCTGCCATTCCGCCACTTCCGCAGTTGGGTGTTGGGGCAGTGAGTATGGAACAGTCGTCATGCCGTCGGGCTGACGAGTAGACGAGAGATCATATGGTTTTTACAACCCCGTGTCAATGATGTTTTTTAGTCCTCTTTTGGCGGCCTGCCTTTGCCGGCGAAATAGACGCCGACGACCGGCCAGATGCGGCAATTGGCCTTGGCGATGGTGAACGGGGCGCCGGTGAAATTAATGGATTCGAAAAGCCAGGCCGTGTCCAGGTCGCGGACGCGCTTACAGTATACGCCCTCGAAATGGCTGTCCGCGCCGGCCTGATACTCGTCCTTCACCGTAACCTCGGCGACCACTATCTCGCGCTCGGCGGGTTGGCTGTAGGAGGGGACATACTCCGGGCCGACCATCGCATATTGTCCGTCCAGCAGCACCGGCGCCATCGAATCGCCAATGATTTTGACAAAATGCGTTGTCGCCGGTATCTCCACATCGTCCCAAATCTGCCCCGCATCCTGGGGAAAAATCCCCGCCTTGTTGCCGTGGCTTTCGTCGGCGGCCGCCTGGCCGACGACATGGAAAGCCTGGGGCTTCCGGGTCAGGTCAAGGCTGCCCTGCTGGATGACGGCATTTGGCGCGGGAAGGGCGGACGTCGCGCCAGCCAAAGCCGCCGCACCGGTATCGGCAAACGCGGGGGCGGCGGCATGGTCGCCGCTTTTTTTCATTTCCCCGCGATTAAGCAACAACCACTCAATAGAATACCCGTAGTCGTCGAGTATCTTCAATACCGCCGTCTCCGGAATGCTCCCGCCCTCGTACAAACGGATCCGCGACTCGTGGACAACCCCCAAACTGTCGGCAACAAACTGCCTGGATCTACCCGGAAATAAAGATTCGCAAATATTTGCGAATCTTTTTCCCATTGCTAAATCCTTTTTTGAAATATACTTAGCCATTTTACAGTGTCCAGTTCGCAAAAATCTGCGAAAATAGATATTGACTTTCTCATAAAAGCGCGTATTGTACAAATATGAGCGCGGGAGAAAGGTAAAAAACAAGCCGGAACGCCGCTCACCGAAGCAAAAAAATCAGAATTTTCGCATTCCCCTTTCCTGGATGTCGAAGCCGGAATTCCGGCCGCGACCGGAAGGATGCTCCGTATCCGGGAGGGGGAAAAGTCCATATCAGTGATCCACTAGTCCGTACGTCCATATTAATACCAGAAAGGTGCAAATTATGAAAGACAGAACTGAACAGCGGATAACCCGCAACCACAAGAACGCGTCGTACAAGGTTTTCCGCGAGGATTACCGCACTTTCCCGTCGATTTCCTATCGCGAGGCCTCCGACTATTCGGGCCTCACCGTGAATCGCCTGCAATGGCTGGTAAGCCAGGGATATCTGGTGCGTGCGGCCACGCACGGCCCATACCGCATTTCCAGGGAAAACCTCGACGCCTACCTTCGCGGCGATTTCGACAAAACCGGCGGGGAGGGCAAGCAAACGAGCAGTGCGGCCGCGGAGCCGCGCCAGGGCCAGGGCAAATCGTGAGCGGCAATGTCTGTCGACTATGAGGACAGGTATGACTTTATTTTCAACAGGCGGGTAGCCTTGGCGGGCGGCGGGACGGCATGGTTGACTCTTTGCGCCGATCTCCTTTCCGAATGCGAGGTGGGCGAAGTGTTTGCCCTTGGCGACGACGGGGAGGAGGTCCGCCTTGTGCCGGAAGAGTATACGCGTATTGAGGAATACCTTCATGAAGTCCATCGCGGCTGGCCGGGCAGGGCGGTCCCGACGAAGACGGGCGGTATCATGACCGAGCCGAGGACCGGGACGGCCGCGCCTGTTTCTACTGACGCGATGCCGCAGCGTGTTTTTTGAACCAGTAGAGCATTTCAAGAAATATCCTGACCACCCAACTTTTAATCGCCTCCGGCCGCTTAAATGTAAGATGGTCATGGAGTTTCTTAAAATGCTTCAGAAAGGAGGTGAATCCAATGAATGATCCTCGGGAAGATGAAGTCAAGGTGGCGGAAAAAAACGCGCCTGGCAAACTGTCGTGTCCGAAATGCGGCGGCAAGACCAAGGTCACCGACACCCGCTCGACAAGCGGCAACGCCATCAGGCGGCGCAGGCTGTGCCTTTTGTGCGGGCATAGGTGTACGTCGCGGGAGGAGTATTTGTAGGGTGCCGTAGTTGATGAGCGCTGGTTACCTTTTGTCGTTTTCCCCCTCACCCTGACCCTCTCCCCCTTTTGGGGGGAGAGGGCATTTTGTGTGCTCCCCGCCGTAACGGTCATTTTGCAACGGGCTGTTTACGGTCGCAAAGGCGCTGTACACGACTATTTTTTGAAAAAAGGGGTATGCTCCAAAATCATTAATTTAGATGCGTTTCCCCTGTCGCCAAGGATAAAACATGAATAATTTCATTGTCGCCGGAATCGGACGCGCTATAGTGAAAGGCTGTGTCGTATTTCAGAAAAACCACCAAACCATTTTCAGAAAGACCTCCGATGGCGAATACTACGGAAAAGCGCGGCGTTCTCAAGGAAACGGTCGCGATGTACCTCCTGATGTTTCCTTACGCCCTGTTCACCACCGTCCTTGGCGCGATACTTCTCAATTTGCTGTCGGAATATTCCATGCCGCTCACCAAGGGCGGTTTTTTTAATGCGGTGCTGAACGGCGGCTCCTTTGTCGGCATCATCCTGTCCGGGTTTATCATCGACCGCTACAGCAAGCGCGTGCAGATCGTGGCGGTGGTGGGGGTGTTTGTCCTGTCCCTTTTCGCCATCCACCTGTGGAGCGGCTTTTGGCCGTTCGTCGTGCTCCTCTTTTTCGGCGGGTTTGTGGTGAAGATCCTGGACGTGCTGCTGAACTCCGGCATCGCCGACCTGCACACGGAGAACCGGGGCTTTTACATGAACCTGCTCCATGCCTGCTTCGGCATCGGCTGTTTTTTCGGCCCGATCCTCGCCGGCGGCGTGCTGGAGAAGGGGATGGCCTGGAGCTACTCGTACCTGGCGCTCGGCGTTATTGCGCTCGCCGTGCTCGTGTTTTACCTTTGGTGCGTATGGAGCAGGCTGCGCGTCGGCGAAAAGACGGGTGTTGAAAAAGCCGCGCCCGCGAGCTTCGGCTCGGTCATCGACGGCAGGCTGTGCCTGTTGTGGCTGGTGCTGTTTTTCTACTGCGGTCACCAGATCGGCATCAACAACTGGCTGCCGACATACATGAGCGAAACATTCGGCTTGGACGCCCTTGCCGCCGGGGCGGGGGTGTCGATGTTCTGGCTTGGCTTGATCCTGGGCCGGTTGGCCTGTTCGTTCCTGACCAAGATAAGGCCGGAGCGCACGCTGGTGATAATCGGACTCGGCCTGGGCGGCCTCGCGCTGCTGGCGGGGGTGTTGATCGGGAACGAATATGTGTTGTTTGGCGCTGTACTGTTTTGCGGCTTCCTTTCCGGGGCGACAATCCCTATGGTGTTGACCATCGTGTACGGCTGGCATCCCGGGGCGCGGGGCAAGGTGTCGATGCTGTTGTACCTCGGCGTTTCGATCGGTGGCGTTGTTTTTCCCTGGTTGATGGGGCTTCTCGAAGGGGCGTTCAACCTTGACGCGGCGATGGCGGCAAATGCGCTGATGTTGTTGGTCCCGTTTGTGCTTATGCTTTTTCTGCCCAAAAGCGAATTTTGAAAGAAGATTCCGTGTTTTGTTCGCAGCTGCCGGGATCCAGGTCGCCTTGCCTTCGCTACGGGGAAAAGCATACCCCTTTTTTCCAAAAGATAATCGTGTACAGCGACCCTTCCACCCGTTATTTCCATTTCTATTAATTACGCTCCATGAAAAGCGTTCCGCAGTTCGAGAGTTTCCCTCGATTGCCGAAAATGCATCGATTTTTTGCCGAAAAACACTATATGCAGTATGCATGAAAGCAATCGCCGGTTTTTTCCCGGATAGTTCTTGAATTCCAAAATTTTTCAGGTATACCAAAAATAGAAATTGCGAACGCGGGAGTTTTCAAGAGTAGAAATAAACTCCCCGCAATGCAATGTGATCGACAATCTTCTTTGGCGGCCGGGACACAAGAAAAGGGTAGCTCCCATTTCCCAAGTCCGGACGAATGCAAGACACGCTGTCGCGAGCGCGAACCTCGGGCGGCGTGTCTTTTTTTGTTTCGGCGTTCCCTGCCGCCTGCTTATTTTATCGAACGGAACAGCCTATGCCGGATGTCAAAAAACGCAAAAGGAACAGCCCCCCTCCGAAGGGCGTGGACTGGCGCAAATGGTTTCACCCCGGCCTGGAGAAGTTCCTGGAGCGCTTCAGCCTGCACGGCAATTTCTCCAGGGCCGCCTTCGAAGCGGGAATAGGCATTTCGACCGCCTACCGTTACGCCAAGAAAAACCCCGAATTCCGCAGGCAATTCCTCGAAGCGGAGGAAATCGCAGGAATTGCGCTGCGGGACGAAGCACTGCGCCGCGCCGTCGAGGGGGTCCCCCGGGCGGTTTTCTACAAAGGCGAGAAATGCGGCGAGATCAGGCAATACTCGAACCAGATGCTCATCTTCCTCCTGCGGGCGCGCTATCCGGAATTCAGGGCGCAGCAGGATGCAAACTCCGCGGCTTTCAAAATCGCCAGCCTGCCCAACGTCACCGTCAAGGTGATCGACAGCGCCGAGGATGCGGCCGATGACTGACAAAAGGGAACTCACCGTGGACGTGCCGAGGGCCTATGTCGGACTCTACCGCCCACACCGCTACAAGGTCTTTTACGGCGGACGCGGCGGCGGGAAGTCGCACCAGTTCGCCAGCGCACTCGTGATACTCTCACGCTCGCGCAACATCCTCATCCTCTGCGCCAGGGAATTCCAGAATTCCATCGCCGACTCCGTGCATTGCCTGCTGGAACGGAAGATCAGCGACTTGAGCCTCGATCACGAGTTCCTGGTACACAAAACGGAGATCGCCCACAAGCTGTCGGGATCGCGGTTCATTTTCAAGGGAGTGCGGCACAATGCCCAGGAGATAAAGTCGACGGAAGGCGTCGATATCTGCTGGATCGAGGAAGCGGGCGCGATGTCCAGGGAAAGCTTCGACATACTTGTCCCGACGATCAGGAAGCCGGATTCGGAGATTTGGATTTCCTTCAATCCCGAGCGGGACACCGACGCAGTGTACGACCGCTTTGTCAAAAACCCGCCGCCCGACGGTTCCATAGTCAAAAAGGTCGGCTGGCGGGACAATCCCTGGTTCCCCGGCGTTCTTGAAAGGGAGCGCCGGTGGCTTCTCCAACAGGACCCGGAGGCGTATGCGTGGGTCTGGGAAGGGGAGTGCCGGAAATTTTCCGAAAACCTCATTTACCGCAATGTCATCGTGGAACCGTTCGCCGCCCCCGAAGACGGCTTTGCAAAAGGGGACGACACCCGCTTCTTCTACGGGCTGGACTGGGGGTTTGCCGTCGATCCCTTCGCCGGGGTCAGGGCTTTTGTCCACGACGGCAAAATCCACATAGACCACGAGGCATACGGGTTCGACATCGGCCTCGACGAACTGGCTGAGTACATCCGTGGCGCACTGCCCGGCATCGATTCGTGCCGCGCCTACGGGGACAGTTCCCGCCCGGAGACCATAGAATACCTTTCCCGGCGCGCCATCCCGGTGAAAGCCTGCACCAAGAAAAAAGGCTCAATCGAGGACGGGATCAGCTATTTGCAGTCGTTCAGGCAGATCGTTGTCCATCCACGCTGTGAAAACACGGCGCGGGAATTCCGCCTCTACCGCTATCTGGTCGACAGGAGCCTCGAACAGGTCGTCAGGAAGCCGGAGGACAAGAACAACCACTGCATGGACGCGCTCCGCTATGCCTTTGACGCTGAAATCAACGGAAAAGCCGACATTGTCGTGCCGGATGAGTTGATCGAGGATTACGAGGCGGGCGGGCGGTTCAAGCGCGGCCAGGTCGCCTTGCCTCCGCTACGGGAAAAACACGGAATCCTATTTCAAAACAGCACAAGGAGCCTAAGCTGATGACGGCATACCCCGGTCCCGCCGGCCTGGCGGACCATGACGACGAACCTTTCCGTACGCGCCGCTACGCCATGGACGAGCTGTTCAGTCCAGCGGCGGTGCGGACCGACGCCAAAATGGCTTTGGACTCCGGGCTTCCCCCGGACATCCACAACCTGATCGCCGGCGCGATGGGATCAGGGCTGGCCGACCCCGGCGCCGTGCCGTTCATGGGATATCCCGCCATCGCCGCTTTGCGGACGTCACGGTCCGGCATCATTTACGACAACATCATCACCGGGGACGCCGAAGACATGACCACGGAAGGCTTCGACCTCGAAGCAGCCAACGGGGACGTGGACAAGGCCAGGCTGAAAGAGCTGTCCGGCGTCGCCTGCGAAGAATGGGATATCATGGGCCTGTTCCGCGACTGGTGGCAATCCGCCTTCGGCTGGGACGGCGGGGGGCTCGTCTTCATAGACATCAAGGGGCATGACTCGGATGCGACGCTGCAGTCGGAACTGCGCCTTGACAGCGCAACCATCGGGAAAGGGCGATTGCGGGCGCTCCGGAAAATCGAGGCGATGAATTGCCAACCCCTCGAGGCCAACTACGACAACCCGCTGCATCCGGATTATTACAACCCTCTGCACTGGTCGGTCCTGGGAAGAAAAGTCCACCGCAGCCGCTTCCTGCATTTTACCCAAAACAGGCTGCCGTCATTGTTGTTGCCTGCGTACAACTTCATGGGGTTGCCGCTTTGCCAGATGATCAAACCCTTTGTCGACGGCTTCGAACGCGCGCGGCTTTCTTCACTGGATTCCATCGACAACCATGCGCTTCTCTATTTCAAGACCAACTTGACCACGGCCCTGCAGGCGGGTGCGGACGACCGGGCAAGCCTGAGGAACCGCATAAAACTGATGCAACTGACGCGCTCGAACAACGGCATCGCCGTCGTCGACAAGGAGGAGGAGGATTTCGCCCAGATCACCACCAGCCTCGCCGACCTCGCAGACATCGTCACCCTCAACATGGAACTTATCGCCATGGTCGTGCGACGCCCCATAAGCCGCATTTTCGGCACCCCGCCGAGGGGATTCAATGCGACCGGCGAACACGAACGTTTCCTCCATGCCGAACGCGTCCACGCCATGCAGAAAAACATTTTGCAGCGAAACCTTGCCCGGTGCTTGCGGCTGTTCCAGCTTCATGCCGGGTGGGAGCCGGTCGAAGGCTGCCGGGTACGCTGGAGGGATACGTTCAAACTCTCGTCAGCGGAAAAGTCCGACCTGCTGGCGAAACGCGCCGACGTGGACATGCGTTATGCCGGGACGTCCGCTCCGGTTCTCAGCGCGGCAGAAGTGAGGACGCGCCTGTCCGCCGACGCCGAGGCGGGTTATGGATTCATCGATAGCAAATAAAAAAGGAAAACAATGGAAAAACTCGCCTTGGATGCGGCAGGTTCGAAGCGCTGGAAAGACCCTGCCAACGGCTATCTCCACGTCAGAGGCTGCGTGCTGACCAAAAGCGCGGTGGACCCGTATCTCGGCCGTGAAATCAGCGGCGCCGAGGCCCTCCGTCTCGATCCGGACAAGCGTTACCTGCTCTACCGCCCGGCGGAGGAGCTGGCGAAGGCGGCCGCAACCGCAAACGGCATACCGCTCCTCAATTGCCACGACGGCAATTTCGACGCGGTCAATTACGACGCGGCCAACGTCATCGGCGCGATCGGCACCGACGCCCGCTTCGATGACCCGTACCTTGTCGCCAGCCTCGCCGTGTACGACAGCGACGTCATCGCCGAAATAGAGGCCGGCGAACGGGTCGGCTTGTCGTGCGGCTATGCCTACCGGCCCGTCGTAGAAGGCGGCATGCACGACGGCGTCGGCTATGACTTGAAAATGACCGATATCCGCTTCAACCATGTGGCGCTCGTCAAGGAAGGCCGTGTCGGACCCGAGGCGAAAGTGGCGGACTCGAAAGAAGAATTGACAAAACCGACCAAAGGAGAATTCATGCCCAACCAGGAAACAGAAGAGGAACCCGTCGCCATCCTTGACGACGGCATACCGGATACTGACCCGGCCGCCGGCGACGAGGGCGAATCGCTTGACGCCCAAATCGCCGTTCTCGAAGAAAAGCTGCGCCTGCTCAGGGAAAGGAAGGCCGCGGCTGCCGCCGGCGACCTGGACGCGGGCCCGGGGGACCTTCCCGGCAAGGCGATGGATTCCGCGTCCCTGTTCGCGGCCGTCGAAAAGCGCCTCGCCAGGAAATACGCGGCCAGGGACGACGCCCTGGACGCGGTGCGGCCGCTCGTCGGCGAACTGCGCATAAGCGCCATGGACAGTGCGGAAACGGTGTACCGCTACGCGCTGTCGGCAAAGAACATCACCGTCCCCGAGGGCATCAACCTTATCGGCCTCCGGGGCATGGTCGACGCGCTTCTCGCCGTCTCGCCGCCGGAAAGGGAGTGCGGCCTGGCCTTGGACAGCGGCATTTCCGCCGAGGCCGACGAAATTTTCCGCGCGGCGAAGGTCAGGGTTCTTTGAAAACGATCATCCACAATTGCGTTTTCGCAAATAGCTGACCCTCAGACCTTGCGCGTTTTGGTTGATTCTACTTGAGCTCGAAAACGCAACGAGGGGGCCTATATTTTTCGAAAACGCGCTAAAAGGGGAAAAAATGCCATTTCAGAAACAAGTGAATATGTATCCCGCCGAAGGCTTCGCCGGCGGCCCGGCTTCGGCCAACACGATGTACGCAGGCGCGGTCCTCGCCGGGGAAGACATTCCCGTCGGCAGGTTCGTCTCGGTCGGCGGTTCTTCCGGCATAAACGGCGCGGCGGCCCCGGCCCGCGCATTCGCGGGCGGCAATGCCGTCGGCATAGCCAGCCGCATCCGTCCCGGCGCAATCACCGATATCACCCAGGAGGCGTCGAACATCATAAACAGGAACATGCCGCTGGAAATCACCGTCTCCGGCGACCTCTATGCGGTTGTCGACAATCCCGACAGCGTCCTGGCCGGCCAAATGCTGTTCTACCGCGTCAGCGAGTCTTCCGAAGGCAGCGGGGACGCCGGCAGCGTCCGCGCCGCGGCTAAGGGGGCGGCGATTGCCGACTTTGTCGAATCGGCCTGGCATGTCGTCTCGGTCGCGGATGCGGGTTCCGGCCTGGTCAAGGCGTCGACCGTGCGCACCGTTTAAGATGCTCTAAAACAATCCATACCTCCAAGGAGTCATTTATTATGAACGAAATGCTTGTCAATGCCGTCCGCTTCGGCATCGTACCGCGCCCCGGCACCACCGGCGTCCTGACCGACCGCGCCAGGAAACAGGTCCTGGCCAGGATGGCCACGGACGCCGCCCCGGTCACCGCCCCGAACAACGCAATTCCGCAATACCTTCTCAACCTCATGAACCCGGAGATAATCCGCGTCCTTCTCGCGCCGATGAAGGCGGAACGGATTTTCGGCACGGTGAAGAAAGGCTCGCTCCACACCAAGATCACCACCTTCATCCAGTCGGAAATCGGCGGAGCGGTGGACACCTACGGCGATATCAGCCATGGCGGCTCCGTCGACGTCAACCATAACTTCCCCGGCTTCGACAGCTACGCCTTCGAAACGACCATGACCGTCGGCGACGTCGAGGCGGCCGAGTGGAGCGAGGCCAAGGTCAACCTCCTCGCGGAAAAGGAGCTTGCAGCAGCCGATACAATCAAACGCACCCATAACAAGATCTGGTTTTTCGGCGTGAACGGGCTCCGGAACTACGGGCTGACCAACAACCCGAACCTTCCGGCGACCATCAACCCCGACCCAGACCCCGCCGTCAGCGGCAACCCGACCATGTGGGAACCCGGCAAGTCCGCCCTCGGCGTCTTCAACGACATCAAAAAACTGCGCGGCGCGCTGCACCGCCAAAGCGGCGGCCACATCCCCGACGACGCTGAAATGAAGCTGGTCATCAGCACCAACCGCGCCGAATCCCTGTTGAAGACCAACGAATTCGGCATCACCGTCATCGACCGGCTGAAAAAAGCCTTCCCGAACATCGAGGTCATCGACGTTCCGGAATATTCCACCCCGGCGGGCGAACTCGCCCAGCTTGTCGCCGTCTCGGTGGAAGGCCACCGCACCGGCGAACTCGGCTATACCGAACTGATGCGTTCGCACGGCATCGTCCGCGGCCTTTCCGCCACCCAGGAAAAGAAGTCGGCCGGCAACTGGGGAGCCATTATCTACCATCCTTTCGCCATCGCGACCATGATCGGCATTTAACCTGAAAGAGGAAAACATGGCACGTAAAAGCAAAAAGCAGGACGCACCCCCGGAGCTCAAAACGGTGGACTACGAAAAAACCGGACCCGACGGCGGGAGCGAAAGCGACTATCTCCCGACCTCGGGGAAGGAAGTGCGGGTCTACAGCAAATGGCAGCACGACCTGCGCTATGAAACAGCCTACGGGATCGTCGAAATAAAGGGACTGGCGTCGAGCCCGGTAGTCGCGCCCTACGCCACCTCGGCGATTCCCGTCGAGTGCTGGAACTGGATCGTCGGGATTTACGGCAAGACGAACATGTTCCGCAACCACTTCGTCTATGCGACGGAAACGGACGATGCAGGCTACGGCGACGGCAAGGCGCGGGAACTCGCGGCCGAGCAGACCGGCCTGGAAAAACTCGAGGCAGGCAAGATCGCCACCGGAGTGCGGCAGCTAAAGCCCTCTTGAGAATTTTCGTGAAAATTAGGAGATGGCCGCTTCCAGTCGCTTGCGTGACATTTCACCAAACCGCTGGCGAAAGATCACAACGCTCCTTCCGGCGTCTATCATCCTATTTTCACAGAATTTCTTAAAATGCCATAGACCAATAAAGGAACGCGGGATGCGCTTGGAAAACGGAGTTGTCATTTGGGACGGAAATTCGGCGGCGGATTTCAAAACTGAGTTCCCGGAGTTCACGGCCGTCGACGAGGCCGTTCTTGCGCGGCGGTTCGAGTTCGCCATACGGATCGTCGATAATTCGCCCCGTTCCATCGTGCCGCCGGGCGAACGGATGTTTTTGTACAAGCTCGTCGTCGCCCATCAGTCCTTCGTCGAAGGGCGGGGGGCCGGACTGACCGGCCAGGTGGCGTCCGCCGCCCAGGGCTCGGTCAGCATGACCATGGCCAGCCTGGCGCAGGGCAAATTCGCCGATCCCTGGCTGACCTCCGATTACGGCAAACAGTATTGGCTCGCCACCGAAAAGTACCGGACGATGTTTTACGTCCCCGCCCCGCCAACGGAGGAAACGACATGCAGGAAACCGCTCCCGGAGGAATCAACCTGAACGCGGCCGCGAGCGTGGCTTTGGATTTCCTCCATAAAATCGAACAGGTAACACTTCTGCGGAACACCGGCTGGGCCACCGACGACGACGGTTCCGTCGTCCCCACCTACGCCGAACCCGAAACAGCGGCCGCCCAGGTACAGGATGCAGGCCGGTCAGCCCTGATGCATGTGCGAAAAATAAACGACAATGCCAGGCAAAAACTGTTTTGGCTCAACACGGACGTCCGGCCGGTGGACCGCTTTTCAGAACACGGAGGCGACCTCGTCCTTTACGAGGGGACGCGTTGGCGCATTACCGCCCGCCCGGACGATTTCGTCAAGCAGGGTTGGGTGTGCGTGCTGGGGGAGGCTATCCTTGACGACGACTGAATTGAACAAGGCCCTGCGGGGATTTCTGGCCGCCTTTTGCCCCGGCGTCGAGGAACGGGACATCATAAAAGGTTTTCCCAATGCCGCAAGCCTGCCGAAAAAACGGACCTACATTGTATTCTCGGTCGCCAAGTCGGTTCCCAAGAGCGTCGGGACGGACTTTTTCACCACCGAACCGGATTCCACTTCCCCCGGCGTGTGGACGACGGCCGAACTCAACTTCGTCACCTACAGGGTCGATATCTACGGCCCGCGCTCGGACGCCCACCTCGACTGCCTGAAAGCGGCCTTCAGGAGCGGGCTTGCCGGGGAGTTTTTCGGCCGCTACCGGGACAGCCTCGGCGGCATCGGCCTCGTCGGCGTCGCCGACGCCGCGAACGCAACCCGGCCCGACGGCACTTCCGAATACGCCCTGGCCCAGTCCCTGGAACTCACCGTCGCCGTCCGCTTCACGGCGTCCATGGCGCAGGACTGGACCGACCGCCTTACAATCTCGTTGCATCCCAAGGAGTAACATCAATGGCTATAGACATCAGATACATCGTAAACGTGTATCCCCGGACCTTGCCGCCCGGCGCGCAGGGGCTGGAAATGCACGGGCTTCTCCTGTCCCGCAGCAGGTACATACCGCTGTCCCCGGACTACGGCGACATGCTGCAGTTCCCGTCCGCCGCCGATGTCGGGGAATATTTCGGCACCGGCTCGCCGGAATACGAGTTCGCCAACCATTACTTTCCCGGGTTCGACACGGCCGAGCGCAGGCCGCGGCTCCTCCTCCTCGCGGCCTACCCCGATTCACCGCGCCCCGCCTGGGTGCGCGGCGACGCGGTCGCCGTGCCGCTGTCGGCGTTCAGGTCGGTTGAATCCGGCACTTTTACCGCTTCCTTCTCGGGGACGGCGGTGGAGATCACCCCGGTCAACCTGTCCACCATTGCCAGCTATTCGGAAGCGGCCCTGATCGTGCAAAACGCGATCCGCGCCGCCGCACCGGCGGACAACAAGGAAGCCGGCCTCGCCACGGTCGAATACAACAGCGATTTTTCCGCCTTCGTCCTGACTTCCGGTTCCGGGGGAGGAGACGGCGAGACCATAGGCGACGTCGGCGGCACAGTCGCCCAGCTGATGAATTTCGCCAATCCAGTGACCAGCAACGGTTCGGACGCCAAGAATCCCGCCGATATCATGGAAAGGGTCAAGGCGACCACCCAGAACTGGGCGAGCTTCACGACTTCCTTCCCCGCGGAATCCGATACGAAAGTCGCCCTCGCCAAGTGGCAGGCGCTGTACCCGAACTCGTTCCTCTATGTCCCGTGGGACACCGATCCCAAACTGGCCATCGCCAACAACACGGACAACGACGCCGTACTGCTCCGCAACCTCAACGTCGACGTGGCGTTCGTCTACGGCGAGTCCATCTATGCCGCGTTTTTCATGGGTTCGATCGCTTCCGTCAACTACCAGGGGAGGAACTCCGTCGTCACCTTCGCGCACCGCTTCCAGACCGGGCTGGCCTACAATGTCAACGACACGGCCGCCGCGCGGGCGCTTGAAGACAAGCGGGTCAATTTCTACGGCAATTACGCCCTGAGAAACGACAAGTTCCAGTTCGCCTTCCCCGGCATGACCCTGGGGGAATACAAATGGATCGACCATTACGTCAATTCCATCTGGTTCTTTTCGGCGCTGGAGACGGGGGCGGCGTTCGGCCTGCGCTACTGCAACCGGGTCCCCTACAACGAACCGGGCAAGGCGCTCGTCCGCTCGTTCTACCAGGATGCCATCAATGCCGCAGTCAGGAACGGCGCCATCGACAAAGGCCTCGACCTTTCCGAAATGCAGAAGACCCAGATCATCCAGGAAGCGGGGTTCGACATCGCCGGCCTCCTCGCCCGGAACGGCTATTACCTCCTTGTCGACATCCCGGGGCCGGAAGTCCGGGCCAACCGCGAATCAACCCTGAACAAGCTCTGGTACACCTACGCCGGAAGCGTCCATCGCCTCGACCTGTCGGCAACCTCGATCACCTGACCCTATAAGGAGCGAAAGCAATGTCAGAAAGCAATATCCTCGGCCCCCGCCAGATCGGCAACATAACATCGACCAACCTCATCGTCTATGCGAAATGCGCGGAAATATCCCCGGTCGCGACGCGCGTCACCGATTTCGCCGACGGCGACGGCATCACCCAGGCGGACAAGGAGCACGCGGTCACCAAGACCGGCGTCGACGGCCGCTTCGTCTATGGCCTGGTGGCGAGGCCGAACGAATTGACCATGAACCTGCTGCCGACCTCCCCGTTCCTGCGCGTCGTGAACCAGTGCGTCGGCCTGCAGAAATCGCGCCTGGAAGGGCTGCCCTGGGAGATCGAGATCACCTATCCCTCAATCGGAGAAGTGCAGACCTTCTATGAAGGCATCCTGGTCAGTTACCCCGAACTCACCGGCGCGCAGGAAACGCTCGCCAACAAGGCGGTCACCTTCCATTTCGGCTATGTCGACACCTCGACAATCGACGGAGCGTACGCATGAACAGGAACTACAAGGACGTGACGATAAAGGACGGCGCGCGCGAGATCCGGGTGAGGGTGTTCAAGATGGACAGCGTGTCGGCCCTGAACTGGATGACGAAGCTGTGCGTCGTCCTCGCCAACGCGGGCGTTCCGCTGCCGAAGCATGTGGCGACCTCGGTGAAGGAGCTCGGTGCAATGCTCGCGAAATTCGCCTCGGAAGGGAACGTCTTCCGTATGCCCGGCCTGACCGTCGGCGCGATCCAGGAATTATGGTCCGACCTCCTGCCGTTCGCCTTCGTCATCGGCAAGCAAAGGGACGGCAAGGGGCCTGAACTGGTGGAACTGACCGTCCACAACCTTGCCGGCCAGTTCGAGGAGCCGGGAGCGCTGCTTCGCCTGTTCAGCGAGGTGCTGGGGGCGTCCCTGGGTTTTTTCGGACGCGTCAGGGACTTGATGTCAAGGAACGCGGAACCCCTTTCCAGCTCACCAGGCACCGGAACGTCTACCCGCTCGTAGGGATACTCGTAGCCAGGCGCGTCGCCACCCTGGAGGAACTGCGCACAGTGTACAGCCTTGAGGATGCCCTGGACCTGCTGGAAATCGTCCTTGTCGCCGACGACAACCAGAGGAAAGCCCTTGAATCGGCGGCCGAGGAATCACGCAAAAGGAAAGGAAGGCGATGATCAGGGTGGACGAACTGGCGGAGCGCATCGATCCCGCATCCATTTCCTACATCAACGAAATAAGGCAAAGGATTTCCGCGTTCTGGAAAGAAACAACCGCGTCCGACAAACCGGGATACGTGCCGGAAATTGCCGACGGCGCCGATAGCGGGTCCTCTTCCTTCAAGGAAATGGCGATGCTGTGGAACCGGCTGGCCGATGGCGGTTCAAAAACGCAGGCGGCAACGCGATTGCCGGATGTCGCGGCTGGAAGCCTTTCCGTCGTAGAGAACCTATTCGGCGAATTACAGGCCGGGGCGACGGAACGCCCCGCCGCACCGGCGGACGGAGCGGAAAATGGATTGCTGACGCTGGAGGAAATCCTGTCGTCCGCGACGGAAGCAATTGGCGGAAAAGAGGTGCGTGACTCTTCCGAAAGCACGGCCAGCCATTCCGAAAAACAGTCCGTCGTAAGGGAGATTGCCAGGACGGCGTCCGAGAGCGTCGCCAATGCCAGGGAAACGGCCTCTCGCGTGAGTGAACCGCTCGCCAAGGCATTGGGATTGGAAGCCGGCGCTTCTTCGCCAGTGTCCAGTACGATGGAGCAGCTGTTTGCCGAGGCTTCGTCAAGTGCGGATTTCCGGGCGAACGGGGGGGACATCGAGTCATTGGCCTCCTTGAATGAAATACATGAAACGCTCGCCACCGCGCTTGGCGTGGAATCACGGCGGGAACAGCGTGGCGCGTGGTCGACGTCGGACCATTCCGCGACAGCCGAAAACATGATGTTCAACACCGTCGCGCCCCCGGCAGCCGCCATGCTCCCGCAGTCGGCGATCCTGTATGAGCATGGCGGCGATCCCTCCTCGAACCGGGCGACCAACGTCACCATGAGCGGAATCAGCATCACCGTGAACGGCAACGACGGCGAAGCGGTCGCCAACGGCATAGCAAACAGCCTGGCCGCCAAAACGCAGCAGGCCTATATGGGCGACGGATCGGTAGGGAGGTAAACGGCATGGAACAGGAAAAATGGTATATCGCCAGTTCCGGGGGCGGATCGAGCATCGTCGAGTATTCGTCCTTCATCGGCTATCAGTACAAGAACGAATCCACCATACCGACGAAGCCGGTCGAGCAGGGGGCGTTCATTTCCGCCAACAAATGGGCCAACCCCTATGAAGTGGAAGTGGAGATAGCGAAACACGGCACCGCGCCCGAGATACAACAGTTCCTCGAGGAACTTGAACGCTGGCGCGAATCGGTTGAACTTGTCGACATCGTCACCCCGTCAAGGGTGTTCCTGGGCGCGAACATATACCGCATCTCCTATACCTGGTCGATGGACGAGTACGGCCCCCGGATGGTCATACCCAAAATAAGCATCCGCGAGGTGCGGACGGCCCAATCGAGCATGACGACCGTGGGCGCCTCATTTGCCAACCCGAAGAACGCCGGCAGCGCCAGCACCAGGACCGGCGGCAATATCCAGGGGGTCGCGCGGTCGTTCATCAAGGGAATGGCGGAGGGCGTATTGCCATGATCGTCGAAATACCCGTCAGAGCAATCCCCGCATACAGTTTTCAAACCGTCCTGAACGGGCAGGCGTGCTCGCTTCGCCTGTTATGGCGGAATGGAAAGCTGTTCTGCGACCTTATGGTCGACAACGCCTATGTCTGGCAAGGCCAAATCGTCCACGACCGGACGCCGCTGAAGAATTTCCGCGTCACCCGGTTCAGCGGCAATTTCATCCTTGTCGATTACGAAGGCGCGGACGATCCGCATTATTCCGGCCTGGGCAGCCGCCATCGCATGTTCTACATCACCGACGACGTGGCTCTGCCCGAGGACTTTCAGATACGGGGAACGGAAGTATGAGCGCCGACACCTTCAGCCAAAAAGTCATCGAGGTTGACCTGGAGTTGACAGTCAACTCCTTCGCGGGCGGCGGAAACGCCAAGAACATCCAGGGTCTGGCGTGTTCCGCCCATATCGTCAAGCACGGCCTCCCGAGCAAAAACACCTGCACCATCGATATCTACAACCTGAAGCAGGAGGATATCCAGCGTATTTCCACTACGTCGCCGCATAACCTGGATGTCAGGAAAAACATGATAACAGTCAAGGCGGGGGTGATCGGCGGGCGGATGGATTCCGTCTTCACCGGGGAGATCGTCCTGGCGCACGGGATTTATCCGACAGCCGACCTCGGGGTGCATATAGCGGCAATGACCGGGATCTATCCGTCCCTGGTCATTTCCGAACCCTATACTTTCAACGGGGAAGTGTCCGCCCTCTCGATTATCGAAAAATACGCGAAAGAGGCCGGCTATTCCTACCGGAACAATGGCTTCGAAGACAAACCGATTTTCGACCCGGTCATCAACGGCAGCCCGCTGGAAAAGATCCAGCAGGTCGCCAGGGAGATCGGCGCGCAGATCCTCTGCGACGACGAAGAGATCATTCTTTCCCCCTGGAACAAACCGTTCGGAACGCCGGTGTCCGTCACGCCGCGAAACGGCCTATTGGGCTATCCCGAATTTCATCCCAGCGGCGTGCGTTTCCGGTGTGTGTATGATTCGCGTTTTCGCCAGGGCGGGGAGGTGGAAATCTCCGGTTCCATGGTGGAACGCGCCAACGGCAGATGGAAAATCGTCCGGCTGGAACATCGCCTTCAGTGCTTCGGCGCAGGCGATGCCTGGGAAACGGAAATGGAAGGAGTATACCCAAATGGCACGTAGCGGACAACATTACGACACGTCGAACAACGACACCAACGCCGTCGCCTTCTTTTTCGAGCAGCGGCTCAAAAACCTGCATACCGCGCTGCCGGTGCGCGTCCTTGAAGTTTTTCCGCAGAATCCGGGGCCCGAGAAGCGGGGGCCGTACGGCACGGGCTTCGTCAACGTCACCCTGGAAATCGACCAGGTGGACAACGAGGACAAGGCCATAAAAACGCAACCCGCCTACAACCTGCCGTACTCGCGCATCCAGGGCGGGGAGTGCGCCCTGGTGATCGACCCGAAGCCGGGGGATGTCGGCTGGGCGATATTTTGCGAACGGGACATTTCCAAATTCAAGCGCACCCGCCGGCGCAGCCTCCCGGACAGCCTGCGGATGCACAGCCAGGCGGACGGCATTTATCTTGGCGGCATTCTCAATGTTCAACCCCGCCTCTATATCCAGGTCCGCGAAGACGGCGGAGTCGTCATCGAATGCGACGACCAGGACCTGACGGTCAACTGCGCCAAGGCTGTCGTCAATGCCCGGGAACGCGTCCGTTGCGACACTCCCCGCGTCGACGTGGTGAACGACCTCTATATTGGCGGCGACATACTTCCGTTGGAGGAAAGCGAAAAAACCGAACTTTCCTGCCACTGCGGCCTCAAATGCCGCGACGACATCGTTTGTCGCGCGGGTTCCAGGAACATCAGCCTCGACAACCACCAGCACTCGGGCGTCGAGCCGGGCGGCGGCAGTACGGACGTCCCCCTTTCCGCGGAGGCATACGGCTAATGACGGCGACACTTCCTCTTGACCCCGACACATGGGATTTGGTCCTGGACAAGGCGGGCGACTGGACCGCCCGCAAGGACGAGGCGTTTGTCGCCAGCCAGTCGGTGGCGAACGCCTGCCTCCTGTCCACGGACGATGCCTATTTTTTTCCCGAGGAAGGCATCCCCTATAAATGGGACATTCTCGGCGACCGCCCGTCCAGGCCGCTTGTCGAAGCATATATCAAGCGGGAGGCGCTGGCTGTGCCGCAGGTCGTTCGCTGCGACATAAGGGACTTTGACTTTAAAGACCGGACCATACATGGCTCAATCGCCATCTGGACGGAGGGCGGAGGGCAATACGATGTCAGCTTCTGACCGGCGCGGCGGCCTGGTGTTCACGGACCATGGGCCAACTTCCCCCGATGCATCGGATATCCGCTCACTGAGGGCGGAGCAATTTCGCGAGATATGGGGCGTGGATCTCGACCTTTCCTCCAGCAAGCCACAGGGCCAGATACTCGACAGCGAGGTGGCTGTCATCCAGGACAAAAACACGCAATTGATGTTTGTCGTCAACCAGTGGAACCCCGAACAGGCCGAGGGTATATACCAGGACAATATCTGCAAAATTTATTTCGTCAGCCGCAAGGCGGCGCAGCCGACGCTTGTGTATGCGGATTGCATGGGACTCGGCATGGTGAAAATACCGGCAGGCTCCCAGGTGGAGGACAACGCGGGTAACCGGTATCAATCGTATGAGGATGTCGTTATTCCGGCCGGCGGCACAGCGGAAAGGATTAAGTTTACCTGTTTGACGGAAGGCCCGGTACAATGTCCCGCCAAATCTGTCAATAAAATCGTTACCCGCGTCTCCGGGTGGGATACCGTGTTAAATCCCGAACCCGGAGTAGTCGGCAATTTCGAGGAATCCCGGATCACCCTTGAAAAGCGCCGCAAAAAATCGGTCGCCAAGAACAGCCGTGGCAACTTTGAATCTGTTCTCGGAGAAATCTTCAATATCCCTGATGTGGTCAGTGCCGATCTTGCGGAAAACTACACAGACGTTGCACAGACCCTGAAGGGGGTCACTGTACCGCCGCATAGCATGTTCATTTCTGTTGTCGGTGGTCCGGACTCGGATGTCGCCGAGGTCATACGGCGCAAGAAAAGCGGCGGGTGCGGTCTTGTCGGCAATACCAGCGTCCTGGTGAATTTCGATTCCGTCACCGGCCGTTCCCGGCAACAGGCGGAGGTGAGGTTCAACCGTCCGGAGTTTATCGCCTGCCGCGTCAAGGCGGTCATCAAGGTCGATCACAATAAAACGGTCGGGAACATCGTGGAACTGGTGCAGCAAACCGTTTTCGCCGCCTGGAACGGGCAACTGGAATTGCCGCGCGTGGAGGTGGCTGATACGGTGTTCGCTTCGGCCTTGTATTGTCCGGTCAACAAGATCCCCGCCGTGTTTGACCTTGTCTCGATCCAGCTCTCGCGCCCGGACCGGGAGAATGGGACCGATACCCCGTGGGCGGAAAGCTTCTCGTGCACCCTGGACGAATACCCGGCGCTGCAACTCGAAAATGTGCTCGTGGAGATACAGCCATGAGGAACGAAGAGTTCGAGAAGACCGTTATTTCGCAGTACGCCAATTCGGACAAACTGGTCAAACTGCTCCGCAATTTCAATGACGCCGTCGATCCCGAAAAGGACCTGGAGCGGTTCATCCGGGAGGAGCTCGACCTCGATACCTGCGGTACGCACGGCCTTGACGTCTGGGGCGTCATCGTCGGCGCGCCACGTCTGATAAATGTCGACGACGACGACTGGTTCGGATTTTACGGATCCGATTACCAGCCGTTTGACGAAGCGCCGTTCCATCCCGGCCGGTCCGTCACAAACGTCTACCGCCTGGACAACGAGGCGTACCGAAAACTGATCTATTACAAGGCTGCCTGCAATATCGGGAACGAGACCATTCCCGAAATCGACCGCATGCTGGCCGCATTGTTTTCCATGAAGGCGCAAGGCGATATTTTCGCCCAGGACATCGGTCCGCCCATGCATATGCGCGTCATGATCGGTTTCGATGTGACACCCGTCGAGATCGCGATTTTCAAAAACTACGGCGGGCTTTTGCGGCCGACCGGAGTGTGGATGGAGTGGCACTTCCTTCCCGTGGACACCTTCGGTTTCGCCGAGGCCGAGGACTACCAGACCTTTGACCACGGCGTTTTCTGGCCCGGGGCATACGAGCCTGTAGTGGCGGTTTGACCGGAAAACAAAACACCCATCGTATCGAGTCGGCATTTTGCAGTCCCTTCCATAAGGAAAGAACCCATGAGCATGACCCCCAAGTATTACAAATACGCTTTCGCAGCTTCATCCCCGCTTATCGACCCGGTCCAGGACGAGACCACGGCGGACACCGCATACGGCGCGGCAACCTACAAGGACGGCTTTCCGAGCCAGACCATGATCGCCAAGGGGGCGGGGGGCGTCCCGCCCAGGGGAAGGCAGTTCAATGCCTTGTTGAACGACATCACCCTGAACCAAATGTACCTTCAGCGCGGCAGCGGCTATGGCTTCAGCGATGTCGTCGCCGAAGCCGGCGGGTACGGGAGGGGAGCTGTCCTCCAACCGGACGATGAAACCGATCCATATGTCTATGAAAGCGTGGTCCCCAACAACACCGCGAATTTCAATGCCGATACGGCGGCGATAGGACCGTACTGGCGGCCGGCAAACGGTTTGCCGTGGTATATGGACTGGAAGGTGTACCCGGCAGGGTTTATCGTGACCGGGGAAGACAAGAAAACCTACAAAGCCCTTCTCGCCAACGGGCCCGGCATGGTCAAGGGGCCGGTCATGCCGGGCACCGACAGTTCCGTCTGGCAGCCTTACGGCGATTCCGGCGGTGGCGGCGAAGCTATGGCTTATTTGCCAATCCCTGATACCGGCGCGCTCCGCAACGAATCCGGCCGCACCCAGGTCGAAGATCCGGTCGAGGACAAGGACGCGGCGAACAAGCGCTGGGTACTCAACACCTTTGGCGGCGATTTGTCGGGAATTATACGGCCGACAATTTTGTCGCCAGTCGACAACTACGTTTTTCAGACCTTTTCCATCGGGGTGGAGGTGAGCGAAATCCGGCTTGGCGGCGGCGGATCGCCGTCGCCCGTGGGGACGCAGATACGCATCATTGGTCCGAATGGGACGGACATCGTCGCCAACGCGCTTCTTTCATACACCACAACCCCGTCGATCGCCGTTCCGGAAAATATGGTTGGGGAGTCCGTGTTCGTCGTTGTCCGCCACAAGGACGAAACGGAGGGATGGTCGAGCTGGTCTGACAAAAAGCCGGTCCGGATGGCGGAAGTCCTGCAGCGAGCGCCAAGCATGACCTATCCCGCGCGGAATGCGCAGAACATAGCGTTCTCCGAATTGACCCTTTCCTTTTCCGCCGGCAAATGGTCCGACGGTTCGCCTTACTTCGGATCGCAAACACAGCTTGTCGTATACCGCAAGGACGATGATTCGGTCCTCTTCAATTCCGGGTGGGTAAATTATTGCAAGGTAATGTCGCTCCCGGCGGGATTGCTGGTTCCGGGGAAAACATACTGGGCGGCAGTACAGCATCGCGCGTTAGCCGCACCCGACAGCAATCCCGACGCCTGTCTCGAATCGCCGAAAATCAGCGATCCGGACGACGGCAATGCAAGCGTTTTCACGACAATGGCCGCCAAAGCGCCCGATGTTTCGGGATTGCAACACTCGTTCCCGGGCGGGATGAACCACGGAATGCAGGTGAATGCCGCGATTTGGGGTGCGACGTCGACAGATGGAACCGCCGTTTCCTACGATATACGTTCGATCAGCTATGGGCTCAGCTTCTCCAAGACGAGCGGAATCGCCGCCAATGAAAACATTGTCATTGGCGCGTCCGCGGGGTCGCAGGTATATACGGCGTCGTTCCAGATCGTCGCCAAGAGCGCTTCGGGCGCGGAGGCTGCGCCGACTGTGGCGTCGGTGGTGATCGTTCAGCCAATATCGGTGTCTTACATCAATGCGGGCAATTACGTTTTCACTGCGCCGGCGAGCGGATGCTACCAGATCATCACCGGCGGCGGAGGCGCGGACGGCAGGAAGGCCGGCACCCACGCCGAGTCGGGCGGCGGCGGCGGCTGCGCCATCCATAATGCCGTGCGCCTCACCGCCGGCGAATCGTATAACGTAACTGTCGGCGCGGCGGGCGGCACCACCTCATTCCATGGAATTGTATACGCCACAGGCGGGACCGGCTCCACACCGGGGCAGGGCTACGGCGGACAAAGCAATACGACAGGCGGCTGGGGCGTGTCCGGGCCGGATGTGTGGAGGACGTTAAGCGGCGGCGGCGGCGCAGGCACGGGAAATGGCGGCAACGGCTCCCATGTGCAGAATGCCAGCGGGTTTGCACCTGGCGGTGCAAGCGGGGGCGGTTCGGGGGGCCAGGATGGCGAAGGCATTCCCCTCGGCCGCTACACGGTAAACACTGGCGCCGACGGCGGCTTCGCCGGGTATGCAGGCGGCGGCGGGGCGGCTTTTATACATGGTCAAAGCATCGCTGGGCATTCTGGCGGGCACGGCTGCTGCCTCGTCAATTGGGTCGGCTTCTAAGGCATTTTGAGAATTTTCCTGGATATCAGGATTTCTTAAAATGCTTTAGGTCTTGGCAAAGATGCGTTGTTTTTACTCTAGCCTTTTAAGCGCCGCCGTAACTGGCTGTCAAGCAAGGCTTATTCGCTTAAAATGCTATAAGGGGAAAAAAGATGGAAATAAAAAAATGGGGTCGTTTGCATGACAGTGTGATTGCCGAAATTTCCGCCCGCGACCCGGAGGAAGTGGGATTACCCGTCAAGATATTCATCCCGTTGCCGGATGAGGCCAAGATCGGCGACGGTTTTTGCGACGATACGATTTATCCGCGCCCGGTTTATGGCGATCGCTTCGACGCGGAGTTGCCGGGATGGGTTTTGTCGGAAGACGCGTTGGATTTAGCGAAAGCGGAGAAAGTCGCCGCCATCGATAGCAGGACGTCCGAACTGATCAAACGCGGTTTCGAGTACGCGGAAAAGCGATTCTCCATGTCCGACGCGGCACAGCGCAACTGGACGGCGCTGGCTGCTGGTTTGGCGAATGACATGATCTCGTTTCCGATGCCTGTTTCCACGGTCGATGAAGCCTCTCATATGCTCAAGAGCGCCAACGAGCTAAAAGCATTCCTCGGCGCTTACCTCATGTACCAGGCGAACCCGGACGAACCACTCGGCAGCGGCCGGGCCTTGAAGGAATTGGTCGCAGCCGCCGAAGCGGTCGGGGAAGTGGAGGCGATTGTCGATGACCGCGAATAAGCCGATGTGGTGGCAATGTCTTTGTCCGAAATATGGCAGGTTACAATCGCGACTTCGAAAAATAGTCGTGTACGGTCGTGGGGACAGAAGAAACCGGCAATTTCTTTGATGGCAAAAAACACCCGTGAATCGCGGTGAAAAGTGGCCATACCATATGCGGTATGCATTGTTTCAAAACGCCAAAAGTACTCAAATAGCCTTTGAAATCGGGAATTTTCGTGCTATACCGAAGTGAGAGTTCGAACTCCCGTCGGCGTCAAATGTCGGAGACATTCCACGCCTTTTCGAGTAAATGCGAATGCTATTTAAAGGAAATAAATATGTCTGATAACTGCGCGAAAGATATCAATCTCAACATCAAGATTTCCGGCAACTGTGGTGAAGACGACAAGAAAAAGGACAAGTGCCGACCGCATGACCACGGCTGTGTAGTCGTGCCCGTCTGTGGTTGCCATGCGGGTGGTTCGCTCCCGTGGGGCGGTGAACCGGGTGATCATCTCGTCAAGGACGATGATAACAAGCCCGTATGGAAGCCATCAAAAGATTGCGACTGTGAACCGGTGGAGGGCATTCCGGAAGGAGGCAATCCGGGTGAAGTCATCACGAAGGACGAGGATAACAACACTGTCTGGAAACCGATCGAGGAGTGTGAATGCAATCCTGACGCCCTCCTTCCTGACGGAGGCGAACCGAATGATGTTCTAACGAAAGATCAGGATAACAAACCTATGTGGAGACCCGCAGCTAAGTGCGAGTGCGAATCCACCATGCCCATTTCTGAACGAACCTATGAGGAATCTGCCACATTCACCGCACCGAAAACCGGCTATTACCGCATTACGTGCGTTGGCGGGGGCGGGGGCGGCGGTGGTTCCGCTACAGTCAGTGGTGAGGTACCGCCCAAGGTGTTTCTGCCGGCATTAATGGCAATAGCCTTGTAGTGAACCCAGGGATGAATAACCATGCATATGGTGGAGCTTGTGTAGGTGCATTTTCGAGAAATGGAAAATTGTACTCCCGTGGCGGGAGTGGGGGATACTCCGAATACTATCCGGGCATCACGGTTGAAAGATCGACGGATGGGGGGGCCGGATTACCAGGATTGATCATTATCGAATGGTAGTTTCATCGTCCGGGCGCGGTCCGTACCGCGCCCAGTATTTGTGACAAATGACAAAGGAAAAGATATGCGAAATTTCTGTTTCATCATTAGCTTTGTATTATTGGTAATAATTCTACTTGCTTCGGCGACACATGCCGGCGTTCCGGCGATCACGCCGCTGGATTTCGATCCGGGCGCGGCATTGGGAGTCGTCCAAGAGGCCCACTGGATCTGGAAGTTGCTGGCCAGCGAAATCATCGCCGTCATCGGCGGTTGGGTGTATTGCTATATCCAGAATCGTTGTGAAGAGACGAAATATTTCAAGGCGATCACAGTCATTAAAAACGCTGTCACGTCCTGCTATCACGAGTATGTCAGAGAAATCAAAATGGCCTCGGAAGACGGCAAGCTCACTATCGAAGAAAAGAACAATGCCCTACGCATGGCCTATCAAAAAGCTATTGACTTCGCCCGTACCGACGGGTTCGACCTCCTGAAGGTGTTTGCCAAAGACACCGTACTCAGGTTGATTGAAAAATATGTCGGCGAATCGAAGGCCAAGGCGGTGGTCGCCCCTTTGCCCGATTTGGAGCCCTGACCTGGCTCCGGGCCCACCTTGGCCAGGCCGGGACCGACCGGCGGGGGTTGTGGATCGACGATCGTGAAACCGGTACCCGCGCAAGGCTTGGCCTCGTTGGCGCTGAACTGGCGCAGGAGTTGTATCTGCGCGGCAATGCCCGGGCCGGCCGGGAGGCGCTTCGGGAACCGCTCTTCGGCTTTTGGTTTTCCAAACATTTTTAAACAAGGACCACTATCATGAACGCACAGGAACGCATCGACACGGCAGTACGGAACATCCTGTCCGGCAACAACGGCTGCGGCACCCTCGCCCGCGCGGCCATGGATGGAGACGGGGAGTATTTCGCCCTGGCGGTACGTCCCGTCGTCGATATCTACGAACAGGAAATCGCGGCAGTCCGCCAGCAGCGCGACTACGCCAACCGCGACAATGAAATCAAACGCTTTGCCCTCGAAACGGTCGTCTCCAACATTACCCTGCCTGAAGGTCCGGTCAAAGACGCCGTAAAGGCGGCATTGCCGAACCGCACCATTTAAAGCATTTTAAGAATTTTCGTGATAATAAGAAGTTAGTCGTCTCCAGTCGCTTGCGTGATATTTCGCCAAACCACCGGCGAAAAATCACAACGCTCCTTCCAGCGCCCAACTTCAATTATCACAGAATTTCTTAAAATGCTATAAGGATCACCGAATGACCAATAAATGCGAGTCCCACGACAAATGTTTTGAGCGCGTCTATAACACCGTCGAATCGCTTGGCGGCAAGGTCGACGCGGGATTTTCCCGGATCACCGAGCAGTTGACCAAAGGGGCGATCCTGAATGAAAAACTGCTGTTGCTCATCGATCAGCGCGAAAAAGACCATAGTGAGTTCAAAACCCGCATGGAAGCCGAACTACAGCGGCTCAAAACAGTCGGGCGGGTTGATTGGGCGGGGCAGGCGGTGATGCTTGTACGCGGCCTGATCGAAAAAGGCATTCTTATCGCCGTTGCCATGATGTGGTATGCCGCGCAAAACGGCTGGGGCAAGTAATACCGTTTCCAGTTGGGATTTTCCGTCCCTGCTTTGCGATTTTCAGTATGCTGTCTCTTTACTGTTGCGCATGTTACATGGTGAACTACTAGACCGCTAAACGAAGTTTTTCAACTGAAATCGCTATTTCTCCACCTGTTTGACTTTCATATATCTCGAATTTTCTTCCAGTCTCCCCGGGAAAATCGCGGGGAGACTTTTTAATTTCCCATAATTGATGATGATTTATACGAATATACTGATATGACGTAATAACCAATTTTGTCGAAATCAAAATAAATTTCATATGCCGCCAGGCACTAGGAATTGGGGTGACGAGATTATTTTGGTCTAGTCATAGTGTCCGATAAAAGATTAAGGAAAACCATCTCCGTATAATCCGATAAAAGAGCATTGACAAAGATCTGTGGATCTTATATAAGTAGTGAGGAACAGTTGAGAATAGCTTGAAGTAGCGACTATTATCCAAAATCGCCACTCTCTCACCACTGTTTTTCCAAAAAATAATCAGGTTACGATAGGACGATTCCTAGCGTTTTTTGCCTAATAGCTCGTTCCTTGTTGCGTTTTACGGTTAAACCGGGACAAACCCCAAAAGGCGTCAAGGAGAGGTCAACTATCATATAAAACGCAATAGGACATACTTCATGCTTGTCAACGAGCCATATTATTACGGCAGCGCTGAGAACAAGCTGAACTCAAAAGGTCAGGTAGCCATACCCGCCCGTTTTCGTCCAACTTCCACCGAAGAAGGCGAACGAAAAAACTATGTCCTGGTACGCGGCGAAGGGCAATGCATTTATATGTATACCCATCAGCGCTTCGCCGGCGTCAAAGACAATGTAAAACACATTGCCGATGAAACCGACGACGACGGTTTTTATCGCACGTTCATGAAAGAGATCCAGTCGGTCGAGCTCGATACGCAGGGGCGATTTGTTTTGCCCCAGGTATTGATGAAGGAAGTCGGCATTAAAGGGCCGTCTATTCTTTTTATCGGCATGGACGACCGTATCGAGATCTGGGATCCGGATGTCTACGAGCGCGGGTCCGCCGCCAGCCAGCACTACGAGGAAACGCGCAAGAAGGCGGCACGAAAGATATTCGGCATTTGAATTGGATTTTTGGCAGTTGTTGTTGTTGTACAATCGCCGGCCGGGTTCGGGGGAATCCAGTCAGCGGAATAAGGGAAAAACGCTCGGGACCAACACGGGGAACGGGCTGGCGTTTTCTGTCGACACGAAGAAAAGGCCGCCAACCGCCAGTCCTTCAGCTGGACGGCGACCAAATGGGGATGGCAATCCGGCCGGGGGGCCGCCTTGCCGATATTATGGTGTTTTCTGAAATGCCGGCCCTCTCTTTGCGCGTTTGACTTGGCACAGTTGTGCCGTAAAACGCAACAGGGAGGTCTGTCATTTCCGAAAACGCGCCAAGGGGGGTAATATGGTTATACGACCGCTGATGGTCGGGTATTCCATGGGGGAAACGGGCCGATCCGCCGCCAAACTCGGGGGAGTAGGTGGGTCGGCCAATTCTTTTTCCATGACTCTTGATCAATTCGCGCAAAAAAGCATTTCCAGAAACAACAGCAAAACGTTCAGCCTGCCGCCAGTGTACAAAATGATGGGTTCAGTGGAACTTGTCGCCAATGATCTGTCGTAACAATGATGATTGTCCTTGACATTTGCTTCCGCCTTTTGCTATAACAGGCCTTAACGCGGAGGTATTGTAGGTCAATGTGATACCGGATAAGCGGATTTCATTTTTTCGATATGGTTGTCGAAAAAGGGAGGTTCGCCGGTTCGGTCAGCGTCGCCCCAGCAAAAACACCGGATACGCGTCCCTCTTTTTCGCAGCGCTGTCGCGAAAATGAAATGGCGCGCATCCGGTGTTTTTTTTGT
>DAIOFH010000042.1:0-28181 GCA_036745875.1 Planctomycetota bacterium
CCATAAAAGACGCGGATGTCAAGGGTTTTACCCGGAACCACCTGAACCACCGGTCCATATAAAGCTAAACCCGCTATGACTTTTCAGTCTATAGCGGGTTATCGCGAACTAATAATTGGCGGAGAGACAGGGATTCGAACCCTGGGAGGAGTTGCCCCCTCACTGGTTTTCGAAACCAGCCCGTTCGACCGCTCCGGCATCTCTCCGCGTCGATAAATAAATTCGCAATACGACAGGGGAAGCCGTATTGCCAAGTGAATGGTATAGCATATTCGTAACCATCTCCCGAGTCAAGCCAGTCTCGAAAAATTGTTGGCCGCCGGTAGGCTTATGTGTTCTACAGCCTTGCGCTTTATAGCGCAAAATGGCATATTTAAGGATATATGGGTCCCGCAATCGCCACACCCGATCAACCCCGGTCGGTACGAGGAGAGTCTGGAATGGCAAAACTCAGGGTAGTCGATGGTCCGTTGACCGGCACGGAGTTCACGCTGGCCAACGAACCCGCCGTCGCCGGCAGGCACGTCGACTGCGCCATACCCATCCCCGATCCCAGGGTCAGCCGCAACCATGCGGAATTCATCCCCGACTTGAGCGGCCAATACAGCGTCATGGACCTCGAGAGCGCCAACGGCACCGCCGTCAACGGCATCCCGCTGCCGCCACGCATTCCGCGCCTCCTCTCCGGCGGCGACGAAATCCGCATGGGGCAGAACACCTATCGTTTTTTCTCCGGGGACGCGCGCATCCCCGATGTGGAAATACCCGGCTTCGTCCTGGAGGACCTGCTCGCCGAAGGCGGCATGGGCTCCATCTGCAAGGCGCGCCAGGTCGACACGAATCAGGTCGTCGCCATCAAGATCCTCCACGCCAACTACGCCGAACACGAGGAGTTCGTCAACCGCTTCATCCAGGAAGCCCGCGCCTCCGGCCGCCTCTCGCACCCGAATATCGTCAAGGTCTTCAATGTCGGGAAAACCGCCAACGGCAGGTATTACTTCACCATGGAGCTGGTGAACGGCCCCGCCCTCACCCAGCGCATCCCGACCCTGTCCGGGGAAGCGGCATTCCTCATTTTCATGGAAATAGCCGACGCCCTTGATTACGCCCATAGCCGCGGCATTATCCACAGGGACATAAAACCGGACAATATCCTCATCGGCCAGGACGGGGAGCCAAAACTGACCGACCTGGGGATCGCCGTCCTCGACGCGCAGGACATGGCCCAGACCGGCTCCCGCGTGCTTGGGACGCCGCATTACATGTCCCCAGAACAAGCCTCGGGAAAACCCATAACCAGCCTCACCGACATCTATTCCCTCGGCGCGACCTTTTACCATGTCCTTTCCGGCGCTCCGCTCTTTGACGGCTCCACGCCCGAACAGATCATGATCAAACATGTCAGGGAGCGCCCGACGCCGCTCGCGAACCTCGCCCCCGACATTCCGGAGGATCTTGCCCACATCGTGGACCGCTGCCTGGAAAAAGACCCGGCCAAACGCTTCCCCAGCGCGCAGGCCCTGCAAAACGCCCTGGCAAAAGCCATCAACCGCCATTATCCCGGAGCCATCCCCGACAGCGGTGAAGAACCGATCCGCAGGGAGAAACGGCCCTGGCTTGCCGCCATCATCGGGCTTGCCGTCCTGATCGTCCTCGCGGCGCTGGCAGTGTTTACCTGGCTGTTCCTTTTTTAGCAGATGGAGTGATTGCCCCATGCCCGATAAAAACACCCTCGTGCAGTTCGGTGCCGGAAACATCGGCCGCTCGCTTGTCGGCCAGCTTTTCGCAAACGCCGGATGGGAGGTGGTTTTCCTCGACGTTGTCGACGCGGTCGTCGACGAACTGAACAAAAAACGCGGCTACCGCATCACGGTCAAGGATGAGATCATCAGCGGCCAGCCAGAATACGTCGACGTCAAAAACGTTTCCGGAATCAACCTCAAGGATCGCGACAAGGCGGTCGACGCTTTGGCGAAAGCCACCCTGGTCGGGACATCCGTGGGCGCGGCGAACCTCAAATCCACCTGCGGACTTGTTGCGGAAGCGCTTGTGAAGCGCTCCGAACCCCTGTCGATCCTCCTCTGCGAAAACCTCCACGATGCAGCCAAGCTGGCGAAGGACTACCTCCGGGAAGCCCTCCCCTCTTCGTTTCCCCTCGAGGAGAAAGTCGGCCTCGTGGAAGCCGCAATCGGCAAAATGGTGCCCAATACCCCCCCCGAAATACGGGCCGCCGACCCGCTTGCCGTGTGGGCTGAAGCCTATAACACCCTTTACCTCGACGCCGACGCTTATTGCGGCACGCCCCCCATCGTGCCCGGCGTGGCCTGGCGCGGCCGCTTCGAGGCCTATGTGGACAGAAAACTGCTGATCCACAACTTCGGCCACGCCGCGACCGCCTTCCACGGCTACCTCAAGGGCAAGACCTATATATGGGAATGCATGGCCGACGCGGAAATCAGGAACCAAGCCATCGGTTGCATGCTGGAAACGTCCCGCGGGCTCGCCATCCGCCATGCCGACGTCTTTACGTTCGACGAAAACCGCGCCACCTCGGATGACTTGATCCGCCGCTTCCACAATCAAGCCCTCACCGACCCCGTGTTCCGCGTCGGCAGGGATCTGAAACGCAAGCTTGCCCCTGCGGACCGGTGCATCGGTTCATTGAGGCTGTTGGTGGAAACGGGAATTCCCCACGATTTCAGCGCCCGCGCCGTCGCGGCCGGGTTGCTGTTCAGGGCGGCGGACGAGAACGGGCAACCGCTCGCCGGCGATGTGGAAGTTGCCGACCTGGCGAAAAGCCGGGGGCCTGCGGCGGTATTGACCAGCCTGTGCGGCCTGGACAAAACCAGGGATGCGGCATTGATCGAGGCCGTCACGGCCGAATACGAGAAGCTGGCGTGACATGCAGGAATTATAATTGATCCCGAGACCCTTAACGTCACTTCATCGAGACGCCATCGGCCAAACCGGGGACGCTCCTACAAATCATGCCCGCAATAGGAAAGATTGAAGCTTTTGTTGCAGATGGGGAAGTCGGAAATCTGCTGGTCGCGCATGGCCAGCGCCAGTCCCTGCCAGTTGTGGAACGACGGGTCGACCACCTTGTACATGGCGAAACGGCCCTTGGCGTCCGTAATGGCCGTATGGCAGATTTCCCCGCGCCAGCCTTCGACGAAGGAAACGGACAAGCTGTCCGGACGCAGGGACGGCGCGCCGTAGAATTGTCCGTCCGATGCGCCGACATCGCAATCGTCCGTCAGCCACGATTCCAACAACGTTGCAGAAATCTCCATTTCCTTGTGCCGTATCGCAGCGCGAGCCAGGACATCGCCGTCCGTTTCGGCAGGCAATTCAAAAAGGTCGCGGCTGTAGACGCCAACCGGCAATTCGAGGCGGATGTCCCGGAGCAACCCGCTGGCCCTCGCGGCCGGGCCAACGAGGCCAAGCATTCTCGCCGTATCGGGTGAAAGTGTGCCGACATCCTCGAAGCGCGCCGTGGCGGACGGCGACTCGAACAGAAGCCGCACCGCCCCCCGCACATCCTTCATCGTCTTTTGGATGCCGTCCAACAACGCCTTTGCCAAGGCCGCGTCCACCGGCACGCCAATCCCGCCGGGCCGCGCCAGGCCGCGTCCGAAACGGTTGCCGCAGAGTTTGGCCGTCAGGTTCAGGAAGTCGCCCCTGAGCCTGCCGCAAAAACTGGAGGTAGGCAAAAAACCGACATCCCCGGCCAGAGCGCCAAGGTCGCCGGTGTGGTTGGCCAAACGTTCCAGTTCGAGCGCGACGGCGCGAACACGATGCGCCTGTGTGCTCGACGAAATCCCGGCGAGCGCCTCGATGTTCATAGTATAGGCTAAGCTATGGCCGCAGGTGGTGTCCCCGGCGAGCGTTTCCATGATATGCGGCGTCGCGGCGTCAGGTCCGCCCCACAGCCGCGTTTCCAGGCCGCGATGCTGATAACCGAGGGATATTTCCAGATGTCCCACCCGCTCACCCGTGCACTGGAAGCGGAAATGCCCCGGTTCAATGACGCCGGCATGTACCGGGCCGACAGCGACTTCGTGGACTTCCTCGCCTTCCGTACGGTAGAAATCCATCACCGACGGCAATTGCCCCGCAGCGTTAAAACCCGGATCCTTGTCGACAGCGCCGGGAAACGGCTTTTGAAAACGCAGCGGCTTCAGCCAGGGATGGCCGAGCGGCACCAGGTGCCATTGCTCCGCCATTTCCCGCTCAAAGGCGTGGACAGCCGGGCATTCGCCGACCAGCGAATAAAACGGGTTGTCCAGGGTGGCGGCGGCAACGGCTATTTTCCCGCGTTGCGACAGCACCAGGACCGCATACAGGGTAAACGCGCCGTCTTTTCCCGGCACGGCAAACATCGATGCGACATGCGCCCCGCCCGCGACGCGACCAAGGATAAACGACCTGAGCGTCCCATAGTCGATGACGGGAATGTCAGTCAGCGGCACGGCGGTGGCATTGTCCAGGAGTACGCATTGGTCGTTGTTCATGGTTTGACTCCAGGAATGACGCCGAAGCCCGCATAGATATCCCGCACCGCACCGGTAATCAGGCTGCCGAATTGGTCAGGCAGGCCGAGGCCGAGGATCAGGGTCAGGATGACCAGAAGCAAAGGCGGAACAGCCATCCACAGGGATTCCCCCTTCGCTGCGCTTTCCTCCCCATCGCCGGAGTCGACATCGGGATCACCGGGGCCGCGCAACATGGAGAGGACCGCTTTCATCGCGCCGATAAAGACGACAGCAAGGAAAACCAGGTAGAGAACCGCGTTGACGATGCGGTCCTGCTCAAACGCCACCTTCAAAGCAGAAAATTCGGACAAAAACAGCCCGAACGGCGGCAGTCCGCAGATGGCCATGAATCCCGCCAGCCACAACAGTCCGGAATACGGGATCTTGGCGCGCAACCCCTTGATGGTGAAAACGGACTTGCTGTGCATATGGTAGTAGATGTTCCCGGCAGTCAGGTACAGGCTGCCCTTAGTGAGGGTATGGTTGGCGGCGTGGAGAAACGCGACCCACAACCCAACCGGCCCCATGCCCGACGCGAACGCCATCAAGCCCATATGCTCGACCGAGGAATAGGCGAGAAGCCGCTTGAAATCGCTTTGCCCAAGGATAAAGGCACCGGCAAGCGCCATGGAGAACAAGCCGAGGAGCCGCAGCAAGTCGCTCGTAAACTCCTCCTGCCCGGCCGCGTACATGATGCCCATGACCCGGATAATGGCGAGGAACGCGCCGTTCAGGAGAGCGCCCGACAACAGCGACGAAACCGGCGACGGCGCTTCGGAGTGGGCGTCGGGGAGCCAGGTATGCATCGGCGCAAGGCCCGTTTTCGCACCATAGCCGACCAGGACGAAAATAAAGGCCGCCCGCAGCCACGGCACGCTCATCTCCGGGGCCATCGAGGTCAGGGCGGCGATATTCAGGGTCACCCCGCCGTCAGGCGTTTCGCCGGCGGCAAAGGCCAGGAGAAATGTGCCGAGCAGGGCGAGGGCGATGCCTACGGAACAGATGAGGAGATATTTCCACGTCGCTTCCAGGGAACCCTTGTTGCGGCGGAAATAAATGAGGGGGGCCGTCGCCAATGTGGTCGCTTCCACCGCCACCCAGACAATGCCGATGTCGCGGCTGAGGCAGACAAGGCTCATTGTAAACAGGAAGAACAGGTAGCAGGCGAGATACACGCGTTCGGAGCCGCTTTCCGCCCCATCCTGCGGGGAATAGCGCCGCAAGTCTCCCGGCACATAGAGGGAGACCATGAAAAACAGCACGCTGGTGAATCCGGTGAACAGCAGTCCCGCCGAATCGGCTCCCAGCCATTCGCCGCAAAACGGTATTTCGTCTGCCCCCGTCAGGACCGTCAGGACGAGGACCGCAAGATGGATCGCCGCGGCGAGCGGCAGCAGCCTGCGCCGCCACAGATACAGGCTGCGCGGAATCACCAGGATGGCAATGGCCGCGACGAGCGGCACCAGGAGAAGAAGGCTTGTCTTCATGACGCGCCCTCCTCGGAGATGTCCCTGAGGCTTGACAGCTGGTAGGCGTCCGTGTGGGAGAATTCACGGCTGATATGGAAGACGGCGATGCCCATGACAAACACGGCGACAAAGACGTCCAGCAGAATACCGAGTTCGAAAAGCCAGGGATGCCCGGACAGCATGGATGCGCCAAAGGCGTAGATGCCGTTTTCCAGGGCAAGGTAGCCGAGGACCTGCGTCAGGGCCTTTCGTCTGGCGATGGTCATGAAGAATCCGGCCATGATGCTGAAGAAGGCGGCAGGCAAAAGAAGCGGGGTGGAAACGCCCGCCCGCACCGGCAACCGCGATTGCAGCCAGAAGGAGAAAATAAGCATGGCGACGCCGACTATGAGGGAGAGGGTATAGCTGACCAGCGGCTCGATTTCGCGCTTGACCCCGGCCCGGCCCGCCGCACTGCCGAGAAGATAGGGGAATACGCCGCCCTTCAACAGCAGGGTGACGATGGCGACGGCGATCGTGGAGGTATGGAGGTTGCCCCACTCCTCCACGAGCGGCAGGATGCCGAGGATGATCCCCTGCGCCGTCACCGCGCGTATGCATACCCCGAGCCTGCTTGACGACAGGAGGATCAGGTTCAGCACAATGAGGAATACGGATAAATATTCGACAATCATTTATAGGTTCCTCGCCGCCATCAGCAGCGACAATGCCGCGATAACAACAGCGCCGACTAAAAATTGCCCGACTTTCAACATCCTCAGCCGCGCCATCCGGGACTCTATATACCCAATGACAATGGCGAACAACAGCATCCCGCCGACAAAACGCAACGCGTCGGGCAGGAACGAATTTTCAAACGGGACGATAAAGCCTATCACCAGCGCTCCCATCACCCACAATTTCAGGCTGGCGGCATATTCCAGCAGCGCCAGGTCGGGGCCACCATGGTCGAGAAGCATTGCCTCGTGGATCATGGTAAGTTCAAGATGGGTGTTGGGGTCGTCGATGGGAATCCTGGCATTCTCGACCAAGATGGTCAGAACCAGGGCGATCGCGGCGAAAGTCAGGGAGACAAAATGTTGGCTCCATGTTTCGGGGCTGAAAAACCCAAGAAAGCCGCCAAGGCGGTCCTTCCCTGTCGCCACCGCCAATGCCGCCATCGAAAGGAGAATGGCCGGTTCGGCCAATGCGCCGAACCAGGCTTCCCTGCTCGCTCCCATGCCTTCGAAGGCCGAACCGGAATCCACCGCCGCCACAATCATGAACAACCGAGCCAGGGTGAATGCACCGATCCAGAAGATAAAATCGCCCTGGAAGGAAAAGACCCCGACGGCGCAGCCGAACGGCGTCATCAGTGCGGCGGTTACGGAACCGGCCAGCACCACGACGGGACCGGCGCGGAAAACCCAGCTCGCCCGTTCCGGGTATTTGTAGTCTTTCCTGAGCAGCTTGGCGATGTCGTAGTAGCGCTGCAGCAGCGGCGGGCCCTTGCGCCCGGCGAAAAACGCCTTGACGCGGTTGATCACCCCGGACAGGAACGGGGCGAACAGGAGGGAGGCAATGAACATGAGAAGCGTCGGTTTCATCCGTCTACAACTTCCATATCAACAAAAGGACCAGTACCACCGCCATATACAATAAATACGTCTGTACCTGCCCCGTTTGCATCAGCCGCACCTTTGATGCAATCGCTGCCACCAGGCGGAACAGCCGGGCATAGCCGACCGCCCTTTCCACCGGGGGCGGCGACGAGACAAAGGAACTTTTTCCGGGGAACAATCCGGCCGGATGCTCCGACTTCTCCTCTATGGGAGAGAGGGCCTGGAAAGTTTTGGATAGCGGCCGCACGAAGGAGGTCGCAGTATATTGCATGCTGCTTCCGGGATTCGCGTAACCGCAGTCCCACGTCGGAGCTTGTTCAACCTTTTTGCCGATAGACACAACCCGCCGTATGAGCCACGAAATTGCGATGACGGCAAACAGCAACAGCGTCCCCTTCGCAGCTCCGGCCAGATATCCCATGGGATTTTTCAGAGCCCACATTTCCATGTCTTCGAATCGGAACCCGGACGGCTGCCAGTTCCTGACCATCTTGTCGACTGTCGGCCTGATCAGGCCAAGCGCCTCTTGAGAGAAGACAGCCATCGCCAGGCAGGCAGCGGCGAGGACAAAAGGCGGGATTATCCAAGAGCGACGTTCTTTCGTCGCCAGTTTCGGCAAGGCCTGCCGGGGCGTCCCCAAGAAGATAAAGCCGAATCCCTTCGCCAAGGCCGCTGCGGCAACGCCGCCGGTAAGCGCCACGACCGCAATGGCGACAAACACCAGCACAATCGCGGAGGCGGGAATTCCCGGGCTGACCGCGGTGTCAAAGGCGGCCAGCAACAGCAGGAACTCGCCAATAAAGCCGTTCAACGGCGGTATTGCCGCCGCGCCGAGGCCGCCGATGAGGAACAGGCAACCGGTCAGCGGCAGATAATGGATCAGGCCGCCCAAACGGTCGAACATCCGCGTGCCGCTGCGCGACATGACATTCCCGGCCGCGAGGAACAGGAGCGTCTTGGAAAACGAATGGTTGGCGAGGTGCAGAATGGCCGCGGAAAAGCCGAGAAGCGACAGGACGGGATGGTCGATACTTGATCCAAGCAGGCCAAAGCCGATGCCTGTGGCGGCAAGCCCGTAATTTTCCACCGACGACCAAGCCAGGAATCGTGAAATGTCCTTCGCCCCAAGGGAGCGAAGCGCGCCGGAACAGGCTCCCGCCAGCCCGGCAAGGGTCAGGACAAAGCTCCACCACAAGGGCGGCGTAGTCCCGGCCGCCAGAATGTCCAGGGTGCGGAGAATGCCGTACATGCCCATGCCGCCCACCGCGCCGGAAAGAAGCGCCCCGACCTGCGGCGGCGACTGGGGGTAGCTCTCGGTATACCAGGCATGGAAGGGGAAAAGCCCCGCCTTGCCGCCGAATCCGGCGCAGGCAAGCACAAAGACGACCGACGCCGAAAGACCGCCGGCGCCCAGGGTTGAGAAATCAAGGGAATCGCCGCCCACACCGAGGAGCGCGAACATGGCGAGAAGGCAGGCGGCCGAAAGGTGGCCAGCCGTCAGGTATACCCAGCCGCCTTTGCGCGCTGCGTCCCTTTGGTCATTTTCGACAAGCAGAAACGATGTCACGGTCATCACTTCCCAGGCAAAGAGGAAGAGGAAGGCGTTGCGGCTGATGAGGACGAGGAGAATGGAAGCCAGGGTAAGGTTGAAAAACAACCAGTGTTCGCGCGGCCTGTTCTGGGCGTAGTTTCCGGCATTTTGCTTAAGGGCGTACAGGCCTGCCATGGCGGCGGCGGCGAAGGTGGGCACAAGGAAACAGGCGGTCAGCCCGTCGATGCCGACATTAAGGCTGGCGAAAGGGACGTTCCAGCTTTGTACCAACGACTCGTACCGTCTTTCAAGAAGGCACAGCGCTGCGCCATAGACGACGAGCGCGCAGCCGAACACGCAGCCGCATACCCCGACAAGACGGGCGATTTTGTCTTTTCGCACCGCCAGTCCGCCAAGGCCGCCGATCACGAGAACGACAAGCGCCCAACTCAACCAGTACACGTATCGCCTCCCAAAAAACGGACAAAACTCCCCTGACTCGTAAAGAGGCGGATTCTACTCCTTTTTCTGCCGCATGTTAAATGGAAAGTGGCAAAAAAAATAAATTGCGCTTTTTCCCCTGCACTGATGTTTTCAAAATAGGCGAAGGGGAGTGAATCAGAAAAAGCGCAAAATGCCGCCTCCCATTTTCTATTTACGGCTCGCTCCGACGGCGGGCGGGCAACCGGGAATCGTCATCCTTTTCGATGGTTCTGAGGAACCGCATCAACGACTCGGCGAGGTTGCGCATACGCTCCGAGGATTCAGTGTTTTCAACCGACCGCTTGGCGTTCATGACCGCCACTTCGCGGGCCTGGTTCAGTCCTTCCAGTATTTGCGACAGCGCGGACAATTGCTCGTCCGAGTACTGTTTGACCTCGCGCATGTAGGAGACCGTTTTATCCAGGGATTTCTCGATATCCACCAGGGATTCGGAGGTCTTGTCGCCCATTTCCACGCCGCGCCTGGCGTTTTCCGTCGCTTCCCCCAGCATCGCCCCCGTCTCCGACGCCGAGGCAGTTGTGTGGCGCGCCAGCCGCCGCACCTCTTCCGCCACGACGTTGAAGCCCTTGCCGCGCCAACCGGCACGGGCCGCCTCGATCGCAGCATTCAGCGAAAGGAGGTTGGTTTGAAAAGCGATGTCGTCGATGGTTTTCAAAATTACCGATATTTTCCGCGCCGAATCGGAAATGTCCGCGACAACCCCGTTCATGTCGGCCATATCGGTGTTGCCGCGCCGTGCATTATCGCTCGCCTCCCGGAGGAGGGCGTTTGCCGACTCGACAATCTGCACATTGGTGCTTGCCTTGTCGAAAATAAGACTGGTGGTGGAAGCCAGTTCGTCAAATACGCTGCTCTGCTCCTCCGAGCCGGCGGAAAGGTCGTGGCTCGATTCGCTGACATGCTCGGAAAGATGGTTGAGTTCGTTTACGGTGGATTTTATCTGGCGGAAAACCTCTGCCATGTCCCGGAAGTTCCGGTTCGCCTCCTCCTCGCGCAGCGACAACGTCGTCGCCATATCGTTCAGTGAGCGGACCAGCTGCCCGCTTTCCTTTTGCCGCGGCACTTCCAGGCGCCTGCCGTAGTTGCCGTCCCTCACCGACTGGGCGAACTCGCTTGCCTTTCTGAGCGGCGTGACGATCCGCCTGACGGCAACGAGTATGATCAGAATGACGACAATCGTGGAAGCGACCAGGATCATGGCCTGCACCAGTATATGGCGGTAAATCGGAGCCATGAACAGCGGTTCGATCATCACGGTCAGTATGTACCAGCCGGTGGTGCTCATCGGAGTATACGTCAGGAGAACCCAATTATTGTCGTCCATTTTCGGGGAGCGGAGCCGGATGGAGCCCTTTTCCCCTTTGGAGAGATCCTGGCGAAAGCTTCCCCACACAGCCCTTGCCGCGGGATCGGAGGGGATATTTTCCGGGGCAAAAAGGTTGACTTTATCAACGACCAGCTTATTGTCCTCCGTCGCGATAAAAACGCCGTCGGCGCTGATTATCGAGCAATAGCCGTAGTCCGCCATCTGGCCGGGGATGTCGGCTATGAAGGCTTGCAGCCATTCTATCCCGACGTCGATGCCAATGACCCCTCCGAAATCCCTCTGGATTTTGAAGGGGATGGAAAACGTGGTCATAAGGGTATTGCCTGCGCCGTCGTCAAAATACGGCATGCTCCAGTGGCTTTTGTGGGTCTGTCTGGGAACGGTGAACCATTCGTTCTTGGGGTCTCCGGCGATCGTGTAGTCGTAACTGATTGACGACCGTTCAAACCTGCCGTCCTTGTCGCGCGAAATGTAGGGCGCGTAAAGGCGTGTCTCGGGAAAACGTTTGTATTCGTCGTAAATTACCGCACCGCCGTAGATTGCATCGCTGCTGTTATAGACGTACTCGAGGATGGAATAGATTTCATCCTCGTCCATGAACGGCGCACCGGTAAAATTTATGGAAAGGGCGTTGCCGATACGGTCAATTTGCTGGAACCTGAGGTCGATCTCGGCAGCCATGTGGCGGGCAAGAAGATCCATCGACTCCCTGGCGTTCGAAAAGGCGAAAGATCGGGTGGACATGAAATTATAGGTCCCCACCACCAGGCTCATCAGCACCAGAGGAATGGAGACAAAGAGTATGATCTGCTTTCTGAATGACATTTCCGTTCCCATACATGATTCAGTTCAAGAGAGATGTCGCGGCAACGGGTCTCCGTGTAACCCTCTATACAGCATACAGTATAAATCATAAGGATACGGTGCATTTCTGCAACATTGCATGGGAAAAAGCTCCGGCCCTCCCCTCGCGGGAAGGACCGGAGCCTTCTCGAACTCAATTTCTCTCTGGTGCGTTCCAGACTAACGGAGGCGCTTCTTTGCCGTCACTTCAATCGGGTGGTTGACATGCCCGCCGGGACAAAGGCCTGGAGGTGTTGCCAGGTGACCCTGCCGACAATGCCGTCAGCCTTGATCCCTTGGCTGCGCTGGAATGCGCTGATGGCGGCTATGCTCTGACGGCCGATCTTGCCGTCGATGTTGCCGTTATAGAAGCCGGCTTCCCGGAGCGCGGCCTGGACGGTGCGGGCCGGAACCGGAACGCGAATGTGATTGCCGGAAGAGGAGGTACGGGCCGGGGCGGAAACCTGCGGGCTGTAGAGAACCTGCTCACGGTTCATCCTGGCAAGTTCCTCAAGCTGCTGGCGCTTCGACATCGCGGCGTAGTCTTCCTCGATGGAAATGCTGTCGATGGATGCCACGGGCGCGGCGGCGGGAACCTGCTGGACGACAACAGGGGGATTGTTCCGCAGGGACGCCATTTCGGAACTCATGCCCATCATTTTTCCGTCAAGGTCCATTTGCATTTCGTCCATGCGTTCGGCAAGACGTTTTTCACGCTCGCAGGCAGAACGTTGCGTTTCGCAACCGGAAAAGACGGTCAAGGAAACCGCGCCACAGACCAAAACGGCCACCAGACGAAAAGCTCTCATTAGACACCTCCTAAAGTTTTATCAAACCCTTGAAATCCCCGTAGATACGGAACGATATAAAACATTGGCATTGCGCGCCACAAACACTCATTACCCGGCTTATCGACCGCTTTGCCGGAAATGGTGCAGTAATTTTTAAAATATTTCGTAATTTATCCCATTGCCGCTTTATTTTACCATACATCTTTATATAGTCCAACACCGAATACATTCGCTGTATTCACACTTCCCCGAGGGAATGGCATACTGACTGTTTCTATTTTCCGGATTTCGTTGTCGCCTTTCAAAAAAAATTGATTTTTTTTTTATCAGAACCTGGATTCTGATAAAAACACGTCCTTATAGATGTACCATAAAAAAAACCGCCTCCCCGAAAAGGAGGCGGTTTACTATTGTTGTCTGGCACTCTTTTACTAAGGCTTCGCAAGCATCTTGCCGCTGGCCTGAATGTAGTTCATGACCTTGTACAACAGTCGGGCAGCCGCGAGGTCGGACTGGATGCCGCCTTCGACCGGGCAGAGTTCCGTGATGTCGATGGCTGCGATGCGGCGGCGTGAGGCGACCTTCTTGAGAAGGCGCAGGAGCTGCCACCAGCGCAACCCGCCCGGTTCGGGCGCGCCCACGGCGGGGGCGACCGACGGGTCGAGGCCGGTCATGTCGATGGACAGATAAACGGGGCTGCGGAGTTCGTCAATCACCGAATCCTGCCAGCTTTCATCGTCCGAGCGGTCGATGTCGGCCATGAAGAAAGTCTCGACCGTGATCGAGCTGTCCATGATGCGCTCAAAGCCGTCGCGGGAAAGGGAACGGACGCCGACCTGGCAAATGGCGGGCGCGTTTTTCAGCTCAAGAACGCGGCGCATCACGGTGTGGTGCGTTTCCTCGTCGTCGTCTGCGTCGTCAAGGTCGGCATTCGAGTCGATATGCAGAACCGACAACTCGGGTGAACGTTCCAGAAGCGCGTTGATGCCCCACAGGGAGACGGTGCCGTCGCCGCCGAGGATGACCGGAACCGCGGTCGCGTCCAGCGCGGCGAAAATGTTTTCCTTGACCCATGTTTCCAGCTGACCCGGATCCTGGGGAGCGAGTTCAGGAGCAATGGTATGGACGCCGACCATATCCACCAGGGACAAACCTGTTTCTTCGTCATAGTCTTCGATCAGACTGGACGCGTCCATGATTTTCCTGGGCGCACCGGCCTGGCCGCGAATATAGCTCGCGGTGGCGTCATGAGGGGCGGGAATAAGGGAGAAATACGCTTCTGCCAGATCGGAACTTTCATATCCGAGGAAATGCGCCTCTGCCTCTGCCATAATCTACTCCTGTACTTAAAAAATGTCAATCCCGGCGGGAACGAGTGCAAAATGACTGAAGAAACAGCTAAAAATACACACTTCCCGAAGGGCGGCGCCGCAATACGGCGTCCTGGTAAAATAACACAACTCTTTTATTTTCAGTATATTACAAAACAAAAAATCAACATCTGCCATACAGAAACAAAAAAATAACCTTGGCATGACCGCTTTCCGTCATGCCGGCTTGAAGTAGGGTTTTAATCATATGAGGAAAGGATTTGCCGCGCAAGGGGAATATCAAAAAATTATTTCCCTAACTATCGGATTGCCAAGCCATGCTCGACTTAAGCGGGCAAGGCCACCGCGATCAACGACGCCAACCTGCACCGCGGCCCGTCACGCGCAATCACGCGCTCCAAGACCCAACATTTTTTCTAGACGTATTCGATTGATGCACTCCATGTTTTTATTATAATCGTGTAAGATCCATTAACTTTTGAAAAACGCGAACACTCGCGCGGCGAAATCGATTATGACAACCGAACAACTGCAAGGCGAACCGAATGCGTAATAAAATCATCGTCGCGCTGCTGTCCTTCCTGGCGGCCATAGTGCTCGCCATCATCCTCAACCTGACCAGAGACATCTTTGTCCCGCTCATCATCGCCTGGTTCCTCGCGCAGATTTCCCAGCCCATCCTATCACTCGGCAAGCGCATGCGTTTTCCCCATATCGCCAAGGTCCTGCTCGTTTTCGCTGTGATCTTCGTCGTCTTCCTCCTGGGGATCAACCTCTTCACCTCCCAGGTGCGGGAAGCGGAAACCGTCTTCGCCGCCTATTCCCCGAAATTGAACGACCTGGTCAACATGGTGTTTGGAACACTGCAAATCCCCCTGGAATCATTCTCCATAATTGCAATCCTCAAACGCTATCTCGCGGATATTTCCGGTCAGGTCATCAATATTTCCACCCAGTTCGTCCTCACCCTTGTTTTCCTCATGTTCATGCTGCTGGAGCTGCCGGACTGGGACGGCAAACTCGATGCCGCCTTCCCCGGCGCGGGTTCAACCACGATCCGTTCGATCCTCGGCTCCATCTCCCGCCAGACCAGCAATTATCTCGGCACCTTGGTCATTATCAGTTTCATCACCGGCCTGTGCGTCTGGATTTTCCTGTACTTCATGGGGGTCGAGTTGGCGGCGTTCTGGGGGATACTCGCCTTTATCCTGAACTTCATCCCCAACATCGGCTCCGTCATCGCGACGATTCCGCCGGTATTGATGGCGTTATTGCAGTTCAGCCCAAGTTACGGTCCGGCAATCGTGACCCTGATCGTGCTCGGCTCCATCCAGATGGTGACGGGAAACATCCTCGGCCCCAAGCTGCTCGGCGACAGCCTCGGCCTGAGCCCTGTGGTTGTCATGATTTCGTTGTTGCTGTGGGGGTTGATCCTCGGCATCCCCGGCGCAATTCTCTCGGTGCCGATCGCCTCGATCATCAAAATCATTTGTGAAAACATTCCCGCCCTCAGGCCGCTCGCGGTCATCATGGGCACAAAGCCGCCACCATCGGATTAAATAACCACGGAGAAAAACAGAGGGCACAGAGAAAAAATAATTCTCTGTGCCCACTGTGTTCTATAGTCAATTTCACGTCACTTGATGCCGACAACCTCGAAGCCGATATCGTTCACCGCATCCGACAAGGCGGCGTCGCTTACCGCGTCTCCCGCTTGGACAACCGCCGACTTGGAGGCCAGGTCGACCTTGACGTCGGTCACGCCGGGAATGGCGCGCAAGGCTTTATCAACCGACCCAACGCAATGATTGCAGGTCATCCCTTCAATAGACAATTTCTTTTCCATGGCATTTCCCTTTCATTCCTATTTTTCAACATTTCCCACGTCCGGCTTGAACATTCTAAGCCGCAACGCATTGGTCACCACAAAAATCGAGCTCATGCTCATCGCGGCCGCAGCGATCATCGGGTTCAGGCGCCATCCCCACAAGGTATAGAAAACCCCGGCCGCAATGGGAATGCCGATGACATTGTAGAAAAAGGCCCAAAAAAGGTTTTGCTTGATAGTCCGCAGGACGGCGCGGCTCAGCTGTATCGCCTTCGGCACGTCGAGAAGGTCGCTTTTCATCAGGACTATATCCGCCGATTCGATGGCAATGTCAGTGCCTGCCCCAATGGCGATACCCACATCCGCCCGCGCCAGGGCCGGGGCGTCATTGATGCCGTCGCCGACCATCGCGACCTTTTTCCCGCTGTCCTGGAATTTTCTGACTTCCCGCTCCTTGTCCTGCGGCAACACCTCGGCAACCATGTTTTTCAGGCCAACCTGTTTCATGATAGCCGTCGCGGTCCTCTGATTGTCCCCTGTGAGCATCACGGACTCGATACCTATGTTGTCGAGGGCTTTTATTGCCTGGGCGCTGGTCTTTTTCACCACATCCGCAACCGCGATGACGCCAAGGAGGCGTCTGTCCTCCGCAAAATACAAGGGCGTCTTGCCGTCGTTGGCCAAGGCGGCCCCCGTGTCGTCCAGACCCGCGGACTGAACTCCGGCCCGGGCCATCAACTTGGCATTGCCGGCATAAATAGTCTTCCCCGCGATGACGCCCTGGATGCCTTCGCCGGGGGTCTGCTTGAAATCGGTGACTTCGGGCAAGGCGTCTATGCCGTCTTCCCCGGCTTTCCTGACAATAGCTTCGCCAAGAGGATGTTCGGATTTCTTTTCAATCGCCGCCGCCAGGGCAAGCAACCCTTTGGGGTCGTCGGAGACAATGTCGGTGACGGTAGGTTTGCCCTCCGTGATGGTGCCGGTCTTGTCAAGGACGACCGTTCCCACCCGGCTGGCGATCTCAAACGCTTCGGCCGACTTGATAAGGATGCCGTTGGCGGCTCCGCGTCCGGTGCCGACCATGATGGCGGTCGGCGTCGCCAGCCCGAGGGCGCAGGGACAGGATATCACCAGTACGGCAATGGCGTTCGACAACGCAAAAGTAAATCCGTATCCCGCGATCAGCCACGCCGCTCCGGTTACGAGAGCGATGGCGATCACTACCGGCACGAAGATGCCGCTGACCTTGTCCGCCAGCTGGGCGATCGGGGCTTTTGAGGACGTTGCTTCATCAACCAGCTTGATGATCTGCGCCAGCGCCGTGTCTTCGCCGACCTTGAGGGCTTCGATTTTGGCAAAGCCCGACTTGTTGATGGTCGCGCCCATCACCTGGTCGCCGACCTTTTTCTCCACAGGCATGCTTTCGCCGGTAAGTACCGACTCATCGACAAAGGCGTCCCCGGAAATGATCCTGCCGTCCACCGGTACGCTTTCGCCAGCCTTGACAATGACTACATCGCCTACCCTTACTTCTTCCAGCGGCACAGTCTGCTCCGCACCGTCCCGCTCCACCACCGCAGTCTTGGGCGCGAGATTGACCAGCTTGCTGATCGCTTCCGATGTCCTTCCTTTGGCGCGCGCTTCGAAGTATTTCCCCAGGGTGATCAGCGTGAGGATCATGGCGGCGGATTCGAAGTACAGGCTCATGGCGTAGGAATGAGCCGCATGGCTGTCGCCGGCCGCCAGGGCTGTCGCAATCGCGTATATCGCGCCGACGCTATACACCACCGCCGCCGTGGACCCGATGGCGATCAGCGAATCCATATTGGGGGCGAGTGAAAAGAGGCTCTTGTAACCGACGCTGAAAAACTTGAAGTTGATGAACACCACCGGAATAACCAGCAGAAACTGCGTGAAGGCGAAAACCAGCGGGTTTGCGGACAAAAACTGCGGCACCGGCAGGCCGAACATCATGCCCATGGATATGTAAAAGAGCGGCAGGGAAAAAACAATCGACAGGACAAGCCTGAGCCGCATGTTTTTGACTTCCTCAGCCGCGAGGTCGACCGGTTTCTCATCCGCCCTTGCTTTTCCGGCGGCTGCGGCAGTCTGGTGCAGCGCGATGCCGAATCCGGCCTTTTCCACTTTTTCCATGATGCTCGCCGGAGCAGTCGCGTTTTCGTCATACGTCGCTTTCATGCTGTTTTTCAGCAGGTTGACGTTGACGTCCTCCATGCCTGGGAGCTTTTTCACCACCCGTTCTATCCGTGCGGCGCAGGCAGAGCAGGTCATGCCGCTGATATCAAATTGTTGCGTAACCATGACTTTATCCTTTGCTGCAAAACATCAACATCACTCTCTTAGCGCGTTTTCGGAAATGATAGGCCCCCTGTTGCGTTTTCCGGCAGCACCTCAAACCAAAAACGCGCAACGGACATACTTTTTCACAACACGCTATATACTGTCATCATAAGCATGATTATGATATGATCAAGTACGCACTATTATCATAGATACTTACCCAAAAGGTAGTTTTATGAATATAAGGGTTTGACATGAAAAATCTTACAGCGAGAATAAATTGTCCGGTGGGCACCTTCCTGGACCTGATCGGCGGTAAATATAAGGCGCTGATCCTCTGGCATCTCATGCATTCGACCCTCAGGTTCGGGGAAATCCAGAAGTTGATCCCTCAGTCGACGCCAAAAATGTTGACCCAGCAACTGCGGGAATTGGAGAAGGATAAGCTGGTCAGGCGCAAAGTCTATCCCGTCGTCCCGCCGAAGGTGGAATATTCCCTTACCAAACTGGGAGTCAGCCTGGAACCGACGCTCCGTTCAATGTTCAGTTGGGGCAGTAAATATCTCGAAGACAACGGCAAGACCGTCAATTGTTCTATGGCCAGTTGTTGTGACAAATAAACCCGCACCACATACCTGCACGCAAGGAGACAGTCATGGAGTACAGAAAGGTTGGGAGGACCGGAATCGAGGCCAGCATCATCGGCCTGGGCACCGAGCACCTTGACAACAAGCCGCGCGAAACGGTGGACGAAGTCATTGGCGCAGCCCTGGACAGCGGCATCAACATCATGGACGTGTTCATGCCGGGAGAAAGGGTCAGGAGCTATATCGGAGACGCCCTTTCCGGACGCCGCGACAAGGTGGCCATCCAGGGTGCGATCGGGTCTGTCGACCTGAACCAGCAATACGACATCACCCGCGACCTGAAGATATGCCAAACCTATTTCGAAAACCTGCTGCGCTTCCTCAAGACCGACTATATCGACTTTGGCATGCTGTTCTTTCTCGACACCCATGAGAACATAGACGACATGATCAATAACGGTGTTGTCGAATATGCCCAGAAAATGAAAAAGGAAGGCAAGATCAGGGCGATTGGCGCAAGCACCCACAACCCGGAAACCGCCAAGCGAATAATTGAAGAAGGGTTGGCCGAAATGTTCCTGTTCAGCATCAACCCGGCTTTCGACATGATGCCGGGGCAAGGGGACATCGCAACGATGCTGGAAAACAGCTTTACGACCAATATGACCCAGGCCGACCCGAAACGGGCGGAACTGTACCGCCTCGCCGAAAGCAGGGGCGTCGGGATAACGGTCATGAAAACGCTCGGGGCGGGCAAATTGCTGACGCCGGAGCACAGTCCCTTCAAGCAGGCGTTGACCCCGGTGCAATGCATCCATTACGCCTTGACCCGGCCCGCGGTCTCAAGCGTCCTCCTTGGCTGCAAATCGCGGGACGAAGTCGCCGGCGCCATGAAGTACCTGGAAGCGAGCGAAGCGGAGCGCGATTACACCGACGCGATCAGCGCCTTACGCGACGACGGCAAGGGCGGCTTCGCCGGCAGCTGCGTCTATTGCAACCACTGCCTGCCGTGCCCGTCTGAGATCGACATCGCAGCGGTCAACAAATACCTGGACATCGCCAAGCTGGACGAGAACAACATCCCGCCCAGCATCGCCCAACACTACCGTTCCCTCAACGCGCACGGGTCCGACTGCATCGAATGCGGCAGTTGCCAAGAGCGTTGCCCATTCTCCGTGCAGGTGATCGACAATATGAAGAAGGCGGCGGCGTTGTTTGGCGAATGAGAAAATGTGTGATAAAAGATTGACGAACTAAAGCCAGGCCGTCTTGAATGTATTTTCCGCTTCAACCTAGCCCTTTCCCCCTCCCGGGGGCGAGGGTAAGGTGAGGGGGAGAACTCCATTTTACATGACTTCGAATTTAGGCGAGTATGTCCAAATCGGGCGAAGACTGCTTCGGTTCGTCAAGAAGGTCCCGCTGCAACAAAACACCGGAATCCGAACTATCGTCAGCCGTTGCCGATCCCGTTTCTTTCACCGTGTCCGACTTGATTTTCGGGGCGAACCGTTCTTCTCGGGTTTTCCGTTCCGCTTCCAGGCGTTCTTTTTCGCGTTTTTCCCTGGCGCGCTCGCGCAGTTCCGCCTGGCGTTCAGAAAGGGCCTCCATCACGGACTTGCCCTTGCTACCGGAACTGGTGCTCAGGCCGAAGCCGTTGTCCTGACTGCCCTGCACTGTTGTCGCACCCTGGGCCATGCCTTTGTAATAGCTACCGTCGACCATGCCGTTTTCGTTGGTCAGGGAGAACACAGTCCCCGTAAGCTTGCTGTTCACCACTCCTCGCGAATCGCGGAAAGCATAACCGTTTTGCCCGGCGAACTCACGCTGCATCAAGGCCATGTTTTTGGCCCGGTACTCCGGATCGGACGCCATTTTCTGTAAATTCGCCTCGTCAATATATACCAAATGCTGGCCGGAACTGACATCCTTTGGATTGCTGTCGACAAAACGCACGCCAAAGCCGGAGAACTCGCTCTGCATGAGTTGCTTAAGTTCGTCCACGGTCATCTTGCCGCCGTTTTCCATGTCGGCGAATTGTTTGACGTATTCGGCCGACCATTCGTCTTCGTATTTGAAAAGTGCGCTGGTAAAATCGCCAAGGGAATTGAAGACCTTGCCGTTGTCGAAAGACGGTTTCGCATTCTGTTGCGCCGCGTTGGCGGATCCGGTCTTTGTTTTTACATTGAAATTGACGTTAAGGTTCATTCCACCGAGATTCAAGCTCATCCCTGGTTCCTCCCGATCGTCCAAGCGTCCATAATGCTTGTATTATCGGCCACAGAGCCGGATTCTTGAGAGTTTTTACTCCCTATTCGGTGCCAAATAGTACTCGGCGAACTCCTTGTCGACTTTCATTACATGCTGCCTGAGCCAGTCGTAGACGATTTTGTTCAGTTCCAGAGCAGTGGCAAGATCGCCGCCCGAGGCGTCAAATTTGCGTTTGAGATCAATAAAGGTTTTGACGAACGTTTCATGCACCTTGCGATGCTGGGCCGCTTTCGGGTAGCGGCTTCCGAGATGCAACGATTCCTCGTCATTGAAATGCTTGACCACATAGTCGGCGAGAAAACGTAAAACGCTGGGGATACGATCCTTGTTGCTGCGGTCGCGAAGAATGTCTATCTGGCGGAACAGTTCCTTATGCTGCTCGTCGATAGCGGGAATGCCGCAAATCATGCTATCGGACCAGGACGAGCCAAGGGTGCGGGTCGCACTGGCGTTGGGGCCGCTCTCTGTACCTGACCTGACCGCCCTTGCCATATCCGTGGGATCGATGCCGGTGACTTCCTGGTAAAACGACTGGCTTGATTCGGGTATCCATGGTCGGTGCGGCAGACGCAAAGCCCGTTTTTTTTCGTCCGGCAAGGCATGGAAAAAGGTCGCGTACTGCTTGTCAGCATGGAGGATATGCTCTTTGAGCCATTCCACAACGACATGGTTCATTGTCATGAGGGTGGGCAGGCTGTGACCGGAGGCTTCATAGGCGCTCTTCAGTTCCTGAATCGACCGGATAAATCCCTGGTGTTGATGCTGGTGCTCAAGGGCGCGTGGATACTTTGTCTGCTGATGAAGACTTTCCTCGTCGGAAAAATGCTCCTCAGTGTACATGGCAAGGAAGTCGATCGTTTCAGGAATGCGGGATAAATCGCCATGCATGGTACCCAACTTGTCGATATGTTCGCAAAGCGCCTTGTGCTGGGCATCAATGTGTGGAATCTTGCACTGGAATAAGTTGCTCCATAACATTGCAGTCTCCTTGCGTACGGATCACATTTTCTGCCTATGCTATAGTATATCCTTGGTGTAACGAATGCGACAAGAATTACTTCGATTAAATTTCGATTTTTGCATAAAAAAAGCTCCCCGACCAAGGTCAGGGAGCCTTCTGCTTCGCCTCTCCCACACGCGGGAAAAGAGCTAACCTTTGTAGCTCTTGCTGGTAATAAGGTTGCCATAGCTTGGGATATAGGCGGCACAGAGGTTGGCAAGGCCTTCCATATCGTTGCGCCAGTCGCGGTGAAGTTCGCAGGCAACGGCGAACCAGTTAAGGAGCTGCGCTCCTGCCGCGGACATCCGTTGCCAGGCGGCGTCGCGGGACTGCGGGTTAAACGTGCCCGAGGCATCGGTGACGACGAAAACGTCATAACCCAGTTCAAGCGCGGAAAGGGTGCAGAACGCGACGCAGACGTCAGTAACAATGCCGCAGATAAGAAGCTGCTGTTTGCCGGTTTTTTTCACCTCCTCGACGAATTTATCGTTGTCGAAGGCATTTATCTGCCCCGGCCGCGGGATGAGCGGCGCGTCGGGGAACATTTTTCTTATTTCCGGAAGCAGTGGGCCGTTCGGACCGGCTTCGAGGCTGGTGGTGAGGATGGTCGGCAGGTTGAAGAATTTCGCACAAGCGGCCGTGGCGAGAACATTGTTCTTGAATTCTATCGGCTCGAAATCCTGAACCAGCGAAAACAGCCCAACCTGATGGTCGACCAAAAGACAGGCGGCATTGTTTTTATCAAGGCGGTTGTAGGTGAATTTCTTGGGCATTCGCTTCTCCTTGGTGTGTGGGGGATCAGTTTAGTGAAAATGAGGATGTTTATATCTTATACACATGATACATAAACCAGAAAAATTTACTTTCATCGGACATATAAAAGCATCCGAGAATTCACATCAACAACACAGAACACCTTTTATTAAAACATGTTACACTCTAAAATAAAACTGTCTCGATACAGAATAGATCATTCGACCATTTAAAATTATAAACACATGCCATTGAAACGATTTTATTGTCAATGAAGGGGCCAGATGAAAAAACACGGTGGAACCCGGGCTTGAATATTGGTACAATGCGGTAAAAGGAACTGGGAAATGCAAAAAATCGGTATACTGATCGTTGGCTTATCGCTGCTAGTCGCCGCCTGTTCCGAGTCGGCGGAAGGAAAGCCTCGTGCATTCTATGACGGGCTGTTCGAACTAACCATTCCCGCCGGCTGGAAAGTCGAACAAAACCCCACGGAAAAATCCCTGACCCTTCGCCCAAATCCGAATGACGAAGCGACGGCATTGATCATTTTCCCTCCCAACCCAAGGGTTATTGCAAGCGGCAAAGATATGATCGGCACCTATGTGGCGTCATTCAGCATCGCGGCAGGCCATGGCGACAATCTGGACGTGCTGGAACGCGGCAGGGAAAAAGTCGCGGGCTATACTGCCGAAAGCCAGGCGTTCGGCATCCCCAAGCGCCACGCAAATGTGGTGGGCACGGGATATGCTGTCAATGTCGGCGGGTTTGTGACGCTGATGTTTGCCATGACAACGCCTGACCTGTACGACGCAGTCATGCCGCAGGCCAAGGAAGTGCTGGATTCGTATACGGTGGATGCCATGGTCCTGGCGAAAAGAAAAGATGAACTTCTCGAGGTGGCACTCTACTCAGGGAACAGCCTTGATGAAAAGGTCGTTTTCGACGCCCTGCGGCTAAGCACACAAGACAAATTGAAATCCCGGCCAATACCCTGGCATACCATCAGGGCATTTTTCAAATGAATCGTCTCACCGTCCGGGCTCATACACCGTGCTCTCCGCAGACGCCGACAGGATCCGCCTGATGTCGGAAAGCCCGGAGGCCGATCCGTCATACAGCAATTGCGAGCCAAGGACGCCGAGAGACGTCGCCTCCACCGGCCCGGCGATGACGGTTTTTCCGAGGGTCGCGGCGGCGATGCGGTTGAGAAGGATATTTTTGCTGCCTCCGCCGATGATATGCAGGGTGTCGTAGCGCTTGCCGGCGATGGCCTCAATGCTGTCCAGAACATCCCGGTAACTCACCGCGAGAGACTCGTACACCACACGGAAATATTCGGCGTCCGACGCGGGTTCGCGGCCGCCGTTCCTGGCGAGATAAAGGGCGATCGCCTCGCGCATGCTTGGCGGATTGAAGAAATCTTCGGCATTGGGGTCGATAAAGCCCGGATTGTCCGCCGTCATGTCGATGGCGGAGACAATGTCGTCCCAGCTTTTCACGCCCGATGACAAATCGCATTCCTTTTTCAGGCGCTGGGCGATAAATAGCCCTGCCGAATTCTTCAAAAGCGTCGTCGTCCCCAATATCCCCGCTTCATTTGCCAGGTTCGCCGCATAAACCCGGTCGTTCACCAGCGGCGTCGCCAATTCTATCCCGACAAGGGACCAGGTGCCGGAACTGACGAACAAGGGCATGTCCTCACTGGCGGCGACGGGGATGGCTGCGACTGCGGCTGCGGTGTCGTGGGCGGGAACGCTGACGATGTCAAAGCGGTTGACGCCAAGTTCATCTGAGATTTCCTGCCTGAGCGTCCCACGCGCCTTGCCATGGTCCACCGCCGGCGGGAACAATCCTGGATCGATGGAAAACTTCTCGAAGATTTCAGTTGCGTAGCGGTTGTTGACGACGTCGAAAAGTTGCGTGGTGCTGGCAATGGAAACATCCGTGTTTTCCTCGCCCGTGAGGAGGAAATTCAATAGGTCCGGGATGAGGAGCAGCCTTTTCGCGCCCGCCCAGTAATGTGGATAGCGCTGGCGATAGCCGAGGATCTGGAAAACCGTGTTGATCTTGTCGCAGAGGATGCCCGTTTTGTCGAACATGAAGCGGCGCTCTTCGGCGGTCAGCGGCGCTAGCCCTTCCTGGCCGAAAACATTGCGGTAGCACAGCGGGTTCGCGGTCAGCAGCTTGCCTTCGCCGATAAGCCCGTGGTCGATCCCCCAGGTGGAAATGCCTGCCGTGTCGATACGGCCGCAGAGGGTGTGGGCCTTTTTTATCCCCTGTTTTATCTGGTCGAAAATAAAGAGGATGTCCCAGTGCCAAACACCCGCAATCTGTATCTCGCGGTGCGCGGTCTGGCTGACAAGGGTCGTCTTGAAGGATGATCCGTCGAATTCACCGAGCACGACCCGCACCGAAGAATTCCCGCAATCTATGGCCAGAATGTTCTTCTTCTTGTCTTTTGTCATTACTTTTTCCTGATCGAATTGCTGGTTTTGAGCCTGGCCACGCGCTCGGACAAATATCCTTCGAATGTTTCCGCGGAGCGGTTGACGATCAATTCGTCGGGGAAATTCTCCTCAGCCAGCAGCTTGAGGGCCGGCTCCACCGCGCCGATCATGGTGGCGAAATGCGCATCGGAGGAAACGGAGACCCTGACGCCCACTCTGGCGCAGATATGGGAGATTTTCCTGATGTTTTCATCACTGCCGCGACGTACAAGGAGGGAGTTGTTGTTGATCTCGATGAGCTTGTTAAGTTTTTTCGCTTCGGCGATGATGGCTTCGTGGTCGCTGGGAACCTTGGCGTCGTCTATGTGGCCGAGCATGTCAATGAAGGGATGGTTTAGGGCCGCCAGGAGCGCGCCGGTGTTTTGCTGGCTGTTGCCCGGCTTCATAACGATGTCGTGCAGGCTGGCGATGGCGAACTCGGTGCGGTTGATGAAGCGCGTTTCAATGTCGATGACGCCGTCGAAGTTGGTGATGTTGGCCTCGGTTCCGCGATAGATGCGGACGCCTTCGATGACCTCCGGGAGCATAACCTGCGCCGCAGGGATGTAGTCCACGCCGCCGCCGGGGATGTCGGGGCCGTGCTCGGTGAGGCACAGGCCATAGAGGCCACGTTCGGCCGCAGCTTTGGCGTTTTCCGCCAGCGTGCTCCAGGCATGGCCGGAGATGACTGTGTGGGTGTGGGTGTCGACAGCGATGGATGTCAGCATGGTCGGTACTCTTTTCTAAACGTCTGGAATAAACAACAAGCCATTACCGGCTCGTTCGGGTCCCGTAGCTGGTACGGACGAACCATTATAATGGTTAAAAATAGGAAATTCCAGAGAGAATGACGAAGTGGGAATTATTCGAAAGGATTCATAAAACACGGAGAACACAGACGGCACAGAGAACACAGGGATTTTTTAACCCCGTAGGAAGTAGCTCCCTGTGTTAAATTTTCGGCTTGAACGACGAAAGTATTTCCCGCGCGGCATGCATGCTTGCCGGTTCGACGCCGAGAGAATCGCGAAGCGCCAGAAAATCGCCGCGAAGGCGCATGTAATATTCGCGATCGGTGAGGATGCGGGAGAGTTCCGTCGTCATCACTTCCGGGGTGGCGTCCTGTTGCATCAATTCGCGCACGATCTCGCACCCGGACAATATATTGGGAAGGGAATAATACGGCAGTTTCACAAACAATTTCGCCACGAGATAATTCAAGGGATGCCCGGCATAACATACCGCCATCGGCTTGCCGAGAAGCGCCGCTTCCAGCGTTGTCGTACCGCTCTTGGCCAAAACCGCCGATGAAGCGGCTATAAGAATCTGCGACTCGCCCTCCACATACTCGACTTTTTCCGGAAGAGGCGCATAACGCCGAAGCTTTTCGCAGGTCATTCCGGGAGCGAGCGAGACCGCCACTTTCAGGCCGGGGAAATCCCTTTGCAGGTTGCTTATGGTCTTGGTGATCTGCACCCAGAGGTATTTTATCTCCGATCCGCGGCTGCCGGGAAAGACCGACAGCAGCCCCTTGTCCGGACGGGTATACATAGTCTCCGGATTCACGCCGAAACGACTGGCGGCCGCCTCCACGTCGATCTGCCTGATCTGGTCGTAGGTCGGGTTGCCCGCATAGACTGCCTTCACGCCCTGGTCGCCGAAGTACTTTTCCTCAAAGGGGAAAATGCACAAGGTCTTGGCGAAATCGCGGCGGAGGTTCTTTATCCGCCATTTTTTCCAAGCCCATAGTTTCGGCGCGATATAGTAGATGATGGGAAAGTCGGGACGCCTCGCATGGATCCGCTTGGCGAGAGGAAGATGAAAACTCGGGGCGTCGGTGACGACCAGCGCGTCGTAGTCACCGGAAAGGACCATCGATTCGATCTGCAATCCCGCCTTGCGGAAAAAGGAAATCTGGGATATCGCCTCCCAGATCCCCATGACGGCTTTCCCCGTCATGTCGACCCGGACATCCGCTCCGGCGTCGGCGAGTAATTTTCCGCCTGCCGCGTCGACCTCGATGCCGGGCAGAAGTTCCTTGAGCGACCCGACCAATCGCGAGGCATGGAGTTCGGCCGATGGTTCTGCTGTGGAGATGAATACTTTCGGCATGCTCAGATAGCCAGCGTCTTTTTCATCGACACCACATACGGCTTCAGGTTTTTGCCCGGACACTGGGTGCTGCAGAAATCGCTATGGCCGTAAATGTCTGAACGGGACAAACCGTATTTGCGCCCCAAGGACGCGGTCAGGCTGGACAAGGAGTTCAATTGCGCGGAACTCGGTTGCTGGAATTCGAAATTCCCCAGAAGCATAATGCCTATATTGTTGGAGTTCGCCCCCGAAGTGTGCGCCCCCTGGTATTTCCAGTCGCGGCCCTGCCAGATGACTCCGGTGCGGTCGATGATGAAGTGATAACCGATGTCGCCAGCGCCCATGCGCTTGCGGTGCTGGGACTGGATCAGTTGCAGCGTCTTCGCCACTGCGGCGGGGGAAGTGTCCGAGTTGCCCTTGCCGCTGCCTTCGTGGTGGACGGTGATGCGGGTCACGCCGTTCATCGCCTTCATCTTGGCAGGGACGGCCGCTGTCGCCCCCCAGGAATTCCTGGACATGGCGCTCACCTTGCCGCCGCCTGTCCGGACCGCTCGGCGTGGCTGCGCCGCCACCACCTGCGGCTGCTGCTGGACATAGATATACTGTGTCTGCTGTGCCCCCTGCGGCGGCGGAGTCTGGGCGTAGGCGGTATAGCTGCGGGGTCTTTTCTTCGGGCCGGTGTCATAATACGCTGCGTCGTTTTCCAGGGTGCACCCTGAGAGAGTGACGGCAGCGGCAGCCGCGCCAAGCCATGCGAGAAAATCCCGCCTGGTCATCAATTTGCCATTTTCCACAGGCTCGTCCATGTAAAAGCTCCCCCAAGATCATCCACGATTATTTATATTATAAAAACTCTTGTAAAACATTATTCATACTTGGCGGTTTTATCGATTCTCTTTCAAAAAAAACAGCCGCGCGGCACGCCCCTT
>DAIOFH010000043.1:0-27903 GCA_036745875.1 Planctomycetota bacterium
GACTTTTTTGCCGCTCACAGATTTAATAATGGCAATATACTCCTTTCTTTGTGGAGTTGTTTCATTATTGGGGAAGGTAATTGCATTCGTATGCGTCATTTTAAATGCGTTTAGGAGTATTTGGAGGAGGAAAAAAATGAAACGAGTGTTGGGATTAGGCCTGGCTATCATGCTGGCGCTGGGAACGGTATTTACCGCTTCCGCTGAAGACATTGGTGTCGCCATGGCCAAGGCGAATTACAAAGAAGGCAAGGGTAGCATTTATTCGTGGTGCGGCTACCCCGGCCCCTGCAAAGTGCCGACTTCGGCGCTTGTCCTTCTTGAAAAGCAGGGCCCCTGTGAAGTTATCCTTGGCGATACCTTCAGCTACCAGATCCAGATTTCCAACCGTTCGGCAATGGACATGGTCGCCGTCGTCCTCGACGACTACCTGCCCGAAGGCATGATGATCGATTCGATCGAGCCGAAGCCGGATTCACAGTCTGGAAACAAGGTCTCCTGGAATCTTGGTACCATTCCCGCCAAGTCCGCGAAGATCATCACGGTCACCGGCCGCGCCATGCAGCTTGGCTGCTTGGTCTCCAACGCTCTCGCCAAGATCTGCTATGAGCTCCCGCTGCCTCTCGCGACCCGCGTCCTTCAGTGCAATGTCGAAATCGTCAAGACGCTGCCCGAAGCCGCCGAACTCTGCGACGTCATCCCGATGTGCTTGACAGTGTACAACGTTGGTTCCGCCCCGGCGACCAATGTCCGCATCACCGACAAGCTGCCCGAAGGCCTCACCACCGTTGACGGCAAGTCCGAAATCAGCATTGATGTCGGCACCATTCCGTGCGGCGGTTCCAAGACCTTCTCGATCGACCTCAAGGCGACCAAGACCGGCGAATTCACCAACACCGCCTGCGTCACCGCCGACCGTAACTGCTACTCGACCTCCAGCGCCACCGTCAAGGTTGTCGCCGCTGAGCTCGAACTGATCGCCGCTGGCCCGGCCGATGCGTACATCTGCACCTCGGTTCCGTACCAGATCACCGTCAAGAACATTTCCGACACCCCCGCCCGCGATGTCATCCTCACCGATTGCATCACCGGCAAGTTCAAAGTCGACACAGTCTCTGACGGCGGCAAGATCAACCGTGGCCGCGTGGTCTGGGCCCTCGGCACCATCAACCCGGGTGAAACCAGGACAGTCTGCCTGACCGGTTCCTCGACGTTCGAAGGTGTTGTCAGCTCCGATTTCGAAGTTGTCGGCCGCTGCCTTGAACCCAAGAAGGCGTCCCACTGCTTGACCCTCGTTGGCGTCCCCGGCGTGCTCACCAGCCTGAAGGACAACTGCGACCCGGTCGCTGTCGGTGGTCAGGTTACCTACACCGTCACTGCGTCGAACACTGGTTCCCGCATGTCGAACAACCTGCGCTACACCATCAAGCTTGACGACGGCATGGAATTCGTCGCTGGCGAAGGCGCCACCGCTGTCACACAGGTTGATGCCAAGACCGTCAGCTTCGCTCCTCTGGCTTCCCTGCCTGTTGGCGCGACCGCGAGCTGGAACGTCACCGTTGCCGCTTCCGGCACTGGCGACAAGCGCTTCACCGCGGAACTGCTGACCGACGAACTCTCGTCCCCGGTCTCCAAGTCCGAATCCACCAATTTCTACCAACAGCAGATGACCTACGTCATGGCCCAGTAGGAATTGATCCGGATCAGACAAGTTCCACAAATAGCAACACTCACCCAGGACTGCGAACCTCGCAGTCCTGGTTTTTTTTCGTCAAAAATGAAGCCAAAAAAATGAAGGCTCCAGGCATCCATAGGGAAACGCATCCAAATTAATGATTTTGGAGCATAGTTGTTTTTAAAAATAGGTATGCTTATACAGGAAAAAATAATATGGGATTGGTATTATTCCATAGCGAAGGCAAGGCATTATCGTTCTTTAGATGCGTTTTCCCTGCGGTCAACCACTTGGCAAGCTCTCCCACCATATCACGCAACAGCCAACTGCTACAGCCAAATGCTTATCCATTGATATGCAAATATTATGAAAAGTATTGTTGACAAAAAAAGTTTTAGGCATAAAACATCAAAATTGATGATCCATGCCATTGGGTATGTTCTCGTGAAATTGGATCAATAGGTAAAATTGGATGGAGGGGAGGAAGTCTTGTGAAAAGAAGGTATAAAGATTTTTCGGGAGCGGGAGAAGGATCGGTTCGCCGTCAATTTGCGGCTTTTGCCTTAGTTTGCCTGGGATTGTTCACCTGCGCTTCGGCGTGGGGTGCGACTCTGGTTTATGATGGCGGCACAAATCAGTTGCAGCCGGATATCGACACGGACTATTCCGAAAGGGCGGAACTATACTACGGCTATACTGATAAACAGTCGTTGTACTCGAACGAACGTTCATCGGGAAATACAGTCACCGTCAATAATAATGTCGGCGGTTCCGTATACGGCGGCGCGGTGCTGGGCGGCGGTGATGCGAATGACAATACGTTAACCGTTTCCTCCGGCGTCACTGTAGGGCGTGTTGTTGGCGGATTCGCCGACGGAGACGGCAACATAACGGGGAATACGGTACATTTTTATGGCACTTCCCTGGGAGGTGTAAGTGCCGGCTATGCCGAGGACGGCGATGCTTCGGGGAATACGGTTTATTTCTATAATGGCGCAACCACTCCCGTCCTGACCGCCGCCGCTTCGGAAGGGATCGTCTCACACAACACGGTGAACATGTCAGGCGGAACGGTCGGGCTTATCTTTGTCGCGGGTGGCGAGGAAAAGGGAACAGTCGAACACAACACCTTGAATATAACCGGCGGGACCGTGGGCAAGGTGCAGCAGTACGGATTATTCGAGTGGGGCCCGATCGCCACTGCGGGCATAAGCGAAGGCGAGGGAACGGTGCGGAACAATGTGGTGAATTTTTCCAATGCGGTACTGGGGGCACTCGACCCGGCAGACAACACGGGCAACGGCGCCCTGACCGGCGGCGTAAGCGTAACCGGCTCGGTGGAAAAGAACGAGGTCAATATCTCCAGCGGAAGCGTTTACGGGGGCCTTTGGGGCGACGAGGCGATGACCGGGGTTAAACTAGGGGTCGTCGGCGGGACCTCCACCAGCGGCGAGGTGAAGGAAAACAAGGTAAACATCACCGGTGGGCAAGTGCATGGCTTTATCGCCGGCGGATACAGCAAGGAAGGCGATGTCACCGCCAATGCGGTCGGTGTGGCCAATGCCGATATCGGCTCCATGGTGAATAGCGAAGGAACAGCCATTATTGCCGGCGGCTATTCCGAATCAGGCACTGCGGTGAATAATACTTTGAATATCGAAAGCGGCAATATATACGGCGGCCCTGGCGATGACGGCCTCGGTTTGTATGGCGGCATCACCAAAAAGGGTAAAGCCACCGGCAATACCATCAACATTCGGGGGGGCGACGTCTACGGTGAAGTGGCTGCCGGGTTCAGCTTCTCCGGCGATGTCCGCGATAATACCCTCAACGTCTCCGGCGGCACCCTTGCCGCAGAAATAGCCGCTGGCATGACCCAGGAAGGCTCCGCATATAATAACGTATTCAATTTTACCGGCGGCTATATTAGCAGTGCCGAAGGCGTGGGCGCTGCCGTTGCCAGTTTAGGCGACGCTGTCGGTAATACCACAAATATCGACGGTGGAAATCTCGCTGGTATAGCGTTCGGCGGCCTCGGCATGTACGGAGACGCACGGGACAACACGGTCAAACTGGTCACCGGTTCGGTTACGGGCTTGGTAGCGGGTGGCGCGGGGTACAACGGCAACGCGACAAATAATACAAGTCAAGCGGGACTGCGATTATGGACTGAAATCAACAAATCCGTGATCCGCTCCACCGTATTCATAGCGTCAGGAGCATTTCTATATGCGGGATATCGTCTTCCAGGAACTCCTCCGAGATTTGCCGAAAACCCAGTTGTTCGTAAAATCCCCTGGCATAGCTTTGCGCTTCCAGGTGAATCCTCTTGGCGTTCAGTTTTTCCCCGGCGACGCGGATTCCTTCACGCATGATCTCCTTGCCTAACCCGGTTCCGCGTTTGACGGTCAGCACTCTTCCGATGGAAACATCCGCGCGGCCCTGGTGCGGCTCCACCACCCTCACATATGCCTGGATCTGGCCGTTTTCACTATAAAAGACATGGTGGGAAAAGAAGTCCTTTCCGTCTATCTCCTGGAAAGGACAGTCCTGCTCCACCACAAACACCGCCACCCTCGCCTGCAGCACATCGTACAACTCGCGGGTCGTCAGTTCATCAAAGTGCTTGACTGTCAGGTCCATGCAAAACGCCCTCTTATACCGTTTCCAGTTGAGATTTTCCGTTCCTGCTTGCCGATTTCAGTATGATTCTCCATGCTGCAACTAACGTTGAACAGGGGAACCACAAAGGTGCTAAACGGAGATTCTCCACCGAAATCGGCATTATTCCCACGGATCGCCGGCAGGTTCAAGTTCGTCCTCGCGCAGGCCGGCAAGCGTGCCTTCGTCATCGTCGTCCCAACCCGATTCCGAATCGCCGCGCCGGAATTTGGCGTCGAATTCCTCCATGGTGAGGAGAATCTCCCTGGCCTTGCCGTCGCGGAACGGTCCAAGCAGGCCGACAGAGGCGAGCTGGTCGATGATCCGGGACGCCCTGCCGTAGCCGATGCCGAACTTCCGCTGCAAAAGCGAAACGGAACCGCGCTGGTTTTCGATGATCGCTTCTCCGGCGTCGAGGAACAGGTCGTCGAAGCTGGAAATGTCCATGTCGCCGTTCTGGCCGCCGATGACCGGCCCCATAAGGTCCGGGTGGTACCGCGGCGCGGTTTCGGCCTTGGTGAAATCGACAACCTTGAACAACTCCTCGTCGGAGACGAAAACACCCTGGGCGCGGGTCAGTTTGCCGACGCCGGGAGGCAGATAAAGCATGTCGCCCTGGCCGAGAAGCGATTCCGCCCCATTCTGGTCGAGGATGGTGCGGCTGTCGATTTTGCTCGCTACCTGGAAGGCGATGCGGCACGGCATATTGGCCTTGATAAGGCCGGTGATGACGTCCACGGACGGACGCTGGGTCGCCAGGATCAGGTGTATGCCGACGGCGCGGCTCTTTGCCGCGAGACGGGTGATATGTTGCTCGACTTCCTTCCCCGCCACCATCATCAGGTCGGCCAATTCGTCGATGATGACCACCATGTACGGCATGGACTTCGGGAAAGCCTCGATCTCCTCGAGACTTGAGAAGGCGTCAAGGCGCTCGCGGATCTCGTTTTCGCCAAGGGCGTTGAATTTGGCGATATTGTTCACCGAGACCTGGGACATCTGTTCATAGCGCTCATCCATCTTTTGGCAGGTCCACTCCAGAACCGACACGGCGCGTTTCATATCGGTGATGACCGGGCTCATCAAGTGCGGAATATCCTTGAAGCGGGACAGTTCCACCACTTTCGGGTCGATCATGATAAGCTGCGTTTCGTCGGGTTTGCAGCACATCAGGATAGACATGATGATCGAGTTGATGCAAACGGATTTGCCGCTGCCGGTCGCGCCGGCGATCAGCAGGTGCGGCATCTTGGCGAGGTCGGCGACCAGGCAGGAGCCGGACACGTCCTTGCCGAGACAGACCGGGAGCGCCTGGCGGCGCTTCTCGCGGTTGACGGCGCTGACGATTTCGCCAAGGGAAACGAGTTCCTTCACCGTGTTCGGGATTTCGATGCCAATGGTGTCCTTGCCGGGAATCGGCGCGATGATGCGCACGGATTCGGCCTTGAGCTGCATGGCGATGTTGTCGGACAGCGAGGTGACCTTGCTGAGGCGTATGCCGGGGGCCAGGCTCAGCTCGTACATGGTTACCCTGGGGCCGCGTTCAATATGGACGACACGGCCTTCGATCTTGAATTCGGCCAGGGTCTGCTCGAGGATTTTGGCCTGCCGTTCCAGATGGCTGCGATCTTCGACCTGCGGCGGCTCGGGCGGGTCGAGAAGCTCCAATGACGGCAGGGAGTAGTTTTCCAGGCTGTCGTCCACCGGCTTCGGTTCAGGCCTAGGCATGGGCCGTTCCACCGGCCTTTGCCTGGGCTGTGCCTGGGGCTGAGGGGGAGGCGCGGCCTTGGGCTGCTCCTGGCGAACAGGCTCCGCTTCGGCTTCCGCAATCGGAGCGGCATTGCCGCCCGGTTCCTGAATGGGATCGTCTTCGCTTTCGTCCGGATCAAACCCGGAGGTGATGTCCACGATGGTCCCCGGCGCGGCGGCCTCGGCAATCGTGAATTGGTCCGAATCCTCCACCTCGGCGTCGACATCCATGATGACGTCGGCGACCGCTTCCCCTGGCGCTTCCGCCTTCGGTTCCTCCTTCGCTTCCTCGGCAGGCAGTATGGCCGCTTCGACGACTTCCGGCTGCCCGCTTGGGGCTGTGGTGTCGGTCAGCGGGGATGTGGAAAGGTCGAGATCGAGGAACCGCGACGCAAACGCCTCCCGGGGGTGCCAGACCTTGAGGTTGTCCTTGTAGCGCGATTTGGCCCCGGAGCCGGCGTCCTCCGCCTCCTGGTCCGCCGCGTCACTGCCGGCAGGGCCCGCGTCCGCGTCGGACTCCGGAGCTGCGGCCGCGTTTTCGTCAATGCCGGTCCTGGCGGGAAGGAGCTTGACATCGCCGCTAAACGGTTTGCGCTTTTCAGCCGCGGCTTTTTTGCCTGCGCGCCCACGCGATGTTTGCTCGCCGGTTTGTGCGCCGGCGACGGCAAGGCGCGGGGAAAACAGCATTTTCAGCAGCTCCCCGACCCGGCCGATCATGCCGAAGGAACCGAAGACAAAATCGCGGATAGTGCCGGCTGTGGTGCGGATGGTCAGCACGGCCGTTTCCCCAAAAGCGAGCAGTATGCCCAAAAACATGACGATCAGGGAAGCGAGCGCCAAACCCCAGCGGCCGAAATACAGGATCGCCGGCGGCGACAGGTACATGGCGAAAAGCCCGCCCGTATTCATGTCATAGAGATCGGCGAACGCGCACAGCGCCATCGACAAGGCGCATATGACAATGCACCCGCCCACCACCTGGGGCCAGGTGGCGAGGAAATGCATGTTTTTTACCGAATGGATTCCCCAGAAAATAACCAGGACAGCCATCGCCAGGGCGGGGATTTTGCCGATGCTGTGGACAGCACCGAAAGAGACATACGCCCCGAGAAGCCCGGTCCAGCAGTTTTTCGCCGCCTCGGCGGGGTCGAGGTAGACATCGGCGGTCATGAAGGACAAGGTGAGGAATACCCCAAGCCCGATGAGACCAAGTCCGATTCCCACCGCCACCATGCCTCCGAGGCCCGGACGGGCGGTGTCCTTCGTTTTCCTTTCAACAGCCATTTTTTTCCCTTCAGATCAGCTATATATATTAAAGTAAATTAATCCTGCGATGGCGGCGAGGCAGCAGTAGGCCGCAAACCAGACCAGTTTTCCTGCCACGACGATTCTTTCCAAAAGAAGGAGCGCTACATACCCGGTGACCAGCGCACAGACAAAACCGACGATGCTCGGTCCGATCGGCAGGACCTGCACAAGCTGCCGGGCCTCACCGTCTTTCAGGAGATGCGGCGCATGCAACCCAATGGCGCCGAGAACGGCGGGGATGGAAAGGATAAAGCTGAAGCGAAATGCCTCCTCCTTGTCCATGCCGCATAAAATCGCGCCGGAAATGGTGGCGCCGCTGCGGCTGACCCCCGGCGTGATGGCGAGCGCCTGGCACAATCCGATGAAAAATGCGCCAAACCAGCCGAGGTCGCGCAGCTGGTAGGTCGCGCCTTTCCCCAATTCGGCGAGGGACAAGGCGCATGCGGTGACGAGAAGGCCGATGCAAATCATCGTCGGCGACAGGCGCAGCGCCTCGAAATAATCTTTCGCGACCACGCCGATGATTCCCGTCGGGATGGTGGCAATGATCACGTAGAGGAGGACGATACGGTCGTTCCGGTAGTACCAGGCAAGGGACCTGCGAAAATAAAGGACCACGACGACCAGGGTCGCCAGGTGAAGAAAAACATCGAATACGGGAGGGACCGCCACTCCCATGCCGATATGCTCGGCCAAGGCCAAATGACCGCTCGAGGAGATCGGCAGGAATTCCGCCACTCCCTGGATGATTCCCAGTATGGCAGCCCATAGATAGCCAAGTGGCTGGCTTTCGGTCGGCACGCTTTTTTCTCCAATACCTGATCGAGGAAGAACAGTCGGCATGGCCCCCGCAGGCGACATGCCTGTTTCTTATATCGACCACAGACAGGGGAAGACTGACAACTTTGTTCGGACTTTATGGATTCCGGGTGATATTTTCCCGCTGCGGTAAAACATGTTGACTCCGCAAGGCATTTCGCAAGAATCAGTTCTCTTGCATGAAAGGGTGTGCCGATGATTATTTTGGATAAACCATATATTTCACCCGAGATGCTCGAACATCTCGAGGAAAGCAAGATTCCGGTCCTCGCCAACGCGACATCGCGCGAGAAAGCCGCCGAGTATGCGCTCCTTCTGCTGGATGAGAAAGAGTTTGCGGAGAAACTTGGCGGAGGGACCCGGATCTATACCGTGTCGGAGAATTCCCTCGATTGGGTGATCAACAATGCCGAGGATACAGAACTGCAACGCGGCATTGATGTTATGAAAAACAAGTTCGCCATGCGCAAGGCGATTCAGGCGCTGTATCCGGATTATTACTTTACCGAATTGGCAATTGACGAACTGGCCGGCTTCGATCCCTCCAACGCGCCAATGCCGTTCGTGCTCAAGCCGTCTGTCGGGTTCTTCAGCGTCGGCGTCTATGTGATCACCTCCAGGGAAGATTGGGACAACGCGCTTCGCGACATACAAAAGAATCAGGCTGAATGGCAAAAGCGCTACCCGAACAAAGTTGTCGGCGCGGGCCGCTTTCTCTTGGAGGAATATATCAAGGGCGATGAATACGCCCTTGACGCCTATTTTGACCAAGACGGAGAACCGGTAATCGTCAATATAATGAAACACGACTTTTCCGGCGACGCGGATGTGAAAGACCGCCTCTATTACACCAGCGGGCCGATCATCAGGGATTCATTGGAAAAATTCACCGCGTTCCTCGCCGCGCTGAACAATGAGTTCAAGCTCACCAATTTCGCAGCCCATATCGAAGTGCGCTTGTCAGGGGACAGGGTCATCCCGATCGAATGCAACCCAATCCGTTTTGCCGGGGTATGTTGCACGGACCTCGCCTGGTTTGCGTACGGGATACGGACGTACGATTATTTCCTCAACAACAGGAAACCGGATTGGACGAAAATCCTGGAAGACGCCGGGGACAGCATCCACTCCCTCATTATTCTGGACAAACCAGCCGGGACTGACGCGTCGGCTACCTTCGATTACCAGGGTTTCGGCGCCCAGTTCGACCAGGTATACAGCCAGCGCCGCTATGACGGCAAGGAGCTTCCGATCTTCGGTTTTTTATTTACCCGCACCGAAAAGAAAAATGAACGTGTTTTGCAGGATGTCGTGAGCACCGATATGCGCCACTACCTCTCGTAGGTCAAGGTCACCGCCGGTTGGTCATAATGACAAAGTAAATGAGTGCCGGGACCACACCAAAGGACTGCCCCCTCAAAGGGACAATAGTCTATGGTGAATTATACTTTTTTTAATCGCTTGTGCCATAAGCCATTATGGCAATCGTGGATTTTGTGCGATTTTTTTATATTTTTTTGCAGGTCGTGGCAGTAATATTGCAAAATAGTATCTTAATAGTATTCAGTATGGAGTCCGCTTGTCCGGTCTCCATATATATTTTTACTATTTTTTTGAAAACAAAAATGTTCTTTTCTTATTGTTTTCGCAGGTTTACATTTTTCTAGGAGGAATGTTGTTATGGCAGCCAAACATTTGGTTTTCTCCGCCGAAGCTCGCGTCAAGATGCGCGACGGCGTCCAGAAACTGGCGCAGGCGGTGAAGGTCACCCTCGGTCCCCGTGGCCGCAACGCTATTCTTGACAAATCGTGGGGAAGCCCGACAGTCACCAAGGACGGCGTCTCCGTCGCCGAGGAAATCGAACTTCTCGACAAATACGAAAATATGGGCGCGCAGATGGTGAAGGAAGCGGCGTCAAAGACTTCCGACAAGGCCGGCGACGGCACCACCACCGCAACCGTCCTCACCGAAGCCATCGTCATCGAAGGCATGAAAAATGTCGTTGCGGGGGCAAACCCCATGGCCATCAAGGCCGGCATCGACAAGGCGGTCAAGGCGATGGTCGCCGAAGTCGAAAAAACCGCCACCCCCATCAAAGGCAAAAAATCCGACATCGCCGCAGTCGCCGCAATTTCCGCCAACAACGACCAGCGCATCGGCAAACTTCTCGCCGACGCCTTTGAAAAAGTCGGTTCCGACGGCGTCATCACCGTCGAAGAAGGCAAATCCATCGAAACGACCATCGACGTCGTCGAAGGCATGCAGTTCGACCGGGGCTATCTCTCTCCCCACTTCGTAACCTCGCCGGAGCGCATGGAATGCGTTTTCGACAAATGCGCCATCCTCATCCACGAAAAGAAAATCAGTAACGCCCAGGACCTGGTCCCCCTCCTCGAGGAAGTGTCCAAGGCCGGCGTCCCGCTCCTCATCATCGCCGAAGACATCGATGGCGAAGCCCTCGCCACCCTCGTCGTCAACAAGATGCGCGGCATCATCAATGTCTGCGCAGTCAAGGCCCCCGGCTTCGGCGACCGCCGCAAAGCCATGCTCGAAGACATCGCCATCATGACCGGCGGCAAGGCCATCTTTGAAGACCTCGGCATTCCGCTGGACAAGATCACCCTGAAAGACCTCGGCAAAGCCAACCGTATCGTTGTCGACGCCGACAACACCACTATCGTCAAGGGTGGCGGCTCCGCCGCGGACGTCTCAGGCCGCGTCAAGCAGATCCGCAAGGAAATCGAAGTCACCACCTCGGATTATGACCGCGAAAAGCTCCAGGAACGCCTGGCCAAGCTCGCCGGCGGCATCGCCCAGGTCAATGTCGGCGCAGCCACCGAATCCGAAATGAAGGAAGTCAAGGCCCGCTTCGAAGACGCCCTCCACGCAACCCGCGCGGCCATCGAGTCCGGGATCGTCCCCGGCGGCGGCGTCGCCCTCGTGCGCGCGGCCGACAAGGCCCTCTCCGCCCTGAAGCTGAAGGGTGACGAGCAGCTCGGCGTCGACATCATCAAGAAGGCGGCCACCGCGCCCATGCGTCAAATCGCCGCCAATGCCGGCGTCGACGGCGCTGTCGTCGTCCGCAAGGTCCAGCAGGGCAAGGCCGACGAAGGCTTCAACGCGCTGACCGGCCAATACGGCAACATGCGCGACATGGGCATTCTCGACCCGGCCAAGGTTGTCGTGACGGCGCTCAGGAATTCGTCTTCCGTCGCCGGCCTCATTTTGACGACCGACTGCATGATCGCCGAAGCTCCCGCCAAGGATGACTGTGATTGCTGCGGCGGTTCCTGCGGCTGCGGCGGCCACGGCCACGGCGGCATGGACGACATGTACTAAACCGCCATACGCCGCCAGGCGCACAATGCGCCACGGGGATATTTCAAACAAGTTGAAAATGTGAATTTTTTATAAGTATTTCAGAGGAGAAAAATCATGGCCAAGAAGGCTGAATCCGTCAAGCTCCGTCCCCTTGATGACCGTATCGTCGTGAAGCGTCTCGAAGCCGAGGAAAAGACCTCCGGCGGCATTATCCTTCCCGACGCCGCCAAGGAAAAGCCCCAGAAGGGCGAAGTCATCGCCGTCGGTCCCGGCAAGCTGCTCGACTCCGGCACCCGTGCCACCCCCGACGTCACGCCCGGCGACTCGGTCTTGTTCGGCAAATACTCCGGCACCGAAGTGAAAGTCGATGGCCAGGAATACCTCATCATGCGCGAGAACGATATCCTGGCCAAGTTATGAGTTAAGAACTAAGAGTGAAGAGTGCTTATGGCAAACTCAATTCTCAGAGACAAAAGTAAGCTGTTCGCGCTCAGAATTATTAAATTGAGTCACTATCTCAATGATGTGAAAAAAGAATTTGTGCTGTCCAAGCAAGTGTTGAAAAGCGGTACGAGTATTGGCGCTAATGTGAGAGAAGCGCAATATGGACAGAGCAAAAAAGATTTTGTTTCAAAAATGTCTATCGCTTTGAAGGAATGTGTTGAGACCCTCTACTGGCTGGAATTGCTTCACGAATCCGATATTCTGGCTCAAACACAGTATGAGAGCATTTATTCCGATTGTTGCGAGTTGAAAAATCTTTTGGTCTCTACGGTTAAGACGTCCAAGGAAAGAACGTAATGACAAAGCGAATAGCAATCTGTATAAACTTTTAATTTTTAACTTTTAACTCTTAACTTTTTACCGGAGTATATACAATGCCTGCTAAACAGATCATGTACGGCCAGGACGCGAGGCAGAAGATCCTTGCCGGCGTCAACAAGCTTGTCAAGGCCGTCAAGTCGACCCTCGGGCCGACAGGTCATAATGTTATTTACGAAAAAGGCTTCGGCAACCCCGGCCTCACCAAGGACGGCGTCACCGTCGCCAAGGAAATCAAGCTGGACGATCCTTTCGAAAACATGGGCGCCCAGATGGTCAAGGAAGTCGCTTCCAAAACGGGCGACGTTTCCGGCGACGGCACCACCACCGCCTCCATTCTCGCCGAAGCCGTCTTCACCGCCGGCATGAAGGCCGTCGCCTCCGGCGCGGACGCCGCCGCAGTGCGTCGCGGCGTTGAACTGGCGGTCGAAGCCGCTGTCGAAAACCTGAAGAAGATGGCCATCCCCTGCAAGAAGGTAACGGACATCGCCTCCGTCGCCGCCATCTCCGCCAACAACGACAAGGTCATCGGCGACATCATCGGCCAGGCCATGGACAAGGTCGGCGCCGACGGCGTCCTCCAGGTCGAAGAAGGCAAGACGACGGACACCACCGTCGACCTGGTCGAAGGCATGCGTTTCGACAAAGGCTACCAGAGCCCCTATTTCGTCACCAATACCAACAACATGACCTGCGAAATGAAGGATGCCTACATCCTCATTTACGAAAAGAAGATTTCCAACCTGCGCGAGTTCATCCCGGTCCTCGAACAGGTCGCGACAACCGGCAAGCCGCTTCTCATCATCTCCGAGGAAGTGGAAACGGAATGTCTGGCCGCGCTCGTGATCAACCGCCTCAGGGGCACCCTGAACGTCTGTGCGGTCAAGGCTCCCGGCTTCGGCGACCGCCGCAAAGCCATGCTCGAAGACATCGCCATCCTCACCGGCGGCCAGGCCATCACAGAAGACCTCGGCCTGAAGCTTGAAAACGTCAAGCTCGAGCAGCTCGGCCGCGCCAAATCGGTCACCGTCGACAAGGACAACACCACCGTCGTCGAAGGCGCGGGCAAGACCTCGGACATCAAGGCCCGCGTCGACCAGATCAAGGCCCGTATCGAATCGACCACTTCGGACTACGACCGCGAGAAGCTCCAGGAGCGTCTCGCCAAGCTCGCCGGCGGCGTTGCCGTCATCAATGTCGGCGCAGCCACCGAAGCGGAAATGAAGGAAAAGAAGGCGCGCGTCGAGGACGCCATGCACGCCAGCCGCGCCGCGGCTGAAGAAGGCGTCGTACCCGGCGGCGGCGTTGCCCTGCTGCGCTGCTCCAAGGCCGTCGATGCCGTCCGCGGCAAAGCAAAGGGCGACGAAAAGATCGGCGTCGACATCATCCTCAAGGCTGTTCGCGCCCCGATCATGACCCTTGCCGAAAACTCCGGCCTTGACGGTTCCGTCGTCGCCGCCGAAGTGGAAGAGCACGAAGGCAACTACGGCTTCAACGCGCTCACCGGTGAATACGTCGACATGATGAAAGCGGGCATCCTCGATCCCGCCAAGGTCACCCGTCTCGCCTTGCAGAACGCGAGTTCAATCTCCACCCTGCTCCTGTCCATCGAAACGATGGTTACGGAGATCAAGGACGGCAAGAAAGACAAAGTGGAAGTCGGCGCGGTTTCCTGATTCCGTCGTGCCAGGAAGTCGCTTGGTATGTTGATTGCCTGCCCCCGGCTCTGGTTTCGTCCGGAGCCGGGGGCATCTTTTTAGGCAGGCAGCCGCGGGTGAGCCATGACCGGATTTATCGATTCCATAATTTTTCGTAATAATGTATAGTGGCACGAGATGACATCTTCGTGTGCGCGAAAGATGGCATATCCGGTATTGTCGGTAATACGTGTTGTTCTCTTACGGGTGGAGACATTATTATGACCAGACAGGTGGCCTTGTTTTATGTCGCCATCCTGGCAATATATGCCGTGATGGTGTTTCTTTCCTTTTGTCTGCCGTACGCGAGCGATGATTATCGGTACATGCATAATATCAGGGACATCTCCGATATAATCGCAGCGCAAAAGTCAGCCTATCTGACTTGGTCGGGGCGGATGGTCCCCGAAGTGGTCGACCGCCTGCTTCTGATGTCGCATAAAATCGTGCCCAGCCTGATAGTGCCCTTCTGGTACACGGGGATCGTGGTGTGCGGCATGCTCCTGGCATTTGGAAGAGCATGGAAAACATACGCGACCGCCGGACCGCTATATGTGTATCGGCAAGCATATCGAGGATGTAACTTCCGATCCGACGGAGAGCGTGAACAAGATCATTGCCGAGCAGTACAATTTGCGATCAGTTGTCGCGCGAGGGTATGAAAAATGAACATGCTCTCCATTGTCGTGCCGATGTATAACGAAGCCGAAGGAATTGAACTTTTTTTCGTCGTCATTAAAGCGCTCTTGTTTGGCGATCCGGTCGCGGGCTATCCTACCCTTATCGCCGTGATTTTATTTTTAGGCTGCATACAGCTTTTTTGCCTCGGGATAATCGGGGAATACCTGGGAAGGATGTATCTGGAGACCAAGCGGAGGCCGCTTTATATTGTGCGGGATGCAACCGGCATTACGCCGCATGGGCCTAAAGGCGATGGCTAAAGGTCCCCATTTCTCGGAGAAGGTCCGCTTCCTGTTTATCGGCGGTCTTAACACGGGGATCAACTATGCGGTTTTGCTGGTCCTGGACGCTTTCCTGAAGGAATGGCTTTCTCCGCAGGAAATATATGTCGTCACTGCGGTGTTGGTGACGGTGCCGGCATTTATTCTGCAGTCCCGTGTGGTTTTTTTACGTCGGCCGACGCTGGCGCGTTATGTCAGGTATTGCGGCTCGACGCTTTTGAGTACGGTGTGCGGGACGGCGACGCTTTTCGTATTGACTGACTTTTTGGCAATCAACAGGTATGCCGGTTATATGTTGAGCATAGTCGCCGGGTTGGTCATAAGCTATCTTTTACTGAAATACTTTGTCTTTCGCAGGCAAAACGCGGACTAATACGGTTTCCAAAGGTATAAGCAAAGGCGGCATCCATGGTCAAGTATTCGACACTGTCGAAGAAGGAAATGTCCGATTCGGGTCAGGCGCTTGTCTTGATCTGTCTCATATTGTCTTTCATCCTGGGCGGCAGGGGGTGGGTCGTCGCGGCCCTGGTCTTTTTGATCCTGAATATGGCTTGGCCTGTTTTGTTCCGGCCGTTTGCCTTTGTCTGGTTGAATTTTTCCCATGTGCTGGGAAGTGTTGTCTCGCGGGTTATCCTGACATTGGAATTTTTCCTTCTGGTGATACCGATAGGCCTTATCCGCCGCATTATGGGCAAGGATTCGCTGGCGCTCAAGAAATGGAAGAAGGGCGACGAGTCGGTTTTTGTCGAGAGGGACCATCTTTACTTGCCCGACGATTTGAAAAACCCGTATTGAAGCATTTTGAGGAAGTTCCGACTGAATGGATTGAAGATGGGAAGTGCAAGGCAACCGGACAGAAAGCAATCACGGCGGTCCAGGCTCGCGTTGGCGGTGGTGGCGACCGAGGCGGTATTGCTGGTTGTGTTTTATTATTGCATTCCGCAGATGCGCAGGCCGTTCGAGTATCTGATGGTTCTGCTGGCCGTGTTTTGCGTGCTGACCATGATTGTCCTCAGGAAGCCTTTCTGGCGCGGGTTGCTGATGATTGTCGCTTCTGTGGCCTTTTCCCTGTTTTTGCTGGAAATGGGACAAAAATACCTCAACATTCTGGATGTCAAGGATGCGCGGGAGCGGTTTAACAGACCGGATCCGGAGTCGGCGTATTATTTCCGCGAAAACGATCCGACATCTTTTCTCGCCGCCAAGAACCGCCTGGTGGCGGACGGCCTGGATGACGGTGCGTTTGAAGACAGGTTCCACGCGGACAGCGAAATTGTGAAAAAGTTTTCCCTTTTCCATAAATGGGATTATTCGAACGGCTATACCCTTCACGAGGGTGTGCTTCCGTATACGCGGCAAGGACCGCCGCTGGGATTTGAACTGACTCCGGACAACGTGAGTCGGGTGGTCGTGAAGACCAACCCCGGGGATGTCGTTGTTCATGACGGACTGTTCACAGCCGATCGTCATGGATTGCGCCTCACGCGCGCGAACAACGACTCCGAAGAAGTGTATATTTTCACCGGTTGTTCGTTCATGTTCGGGGACAACCTGAATGATGACCAGACCCTGCCGCACTATTTTTCCAGTGAGTTCGGGTTTGAACTGTCTGTCATCAATCTCAGCGTCTGCGCCTGGGGCCCGCACCAGGTACTGCGGGACCTGGAGTTGGATTATCATTTAAAAGATTTCAATCTGTCCGGAAAAAAAGTGAAACGGGTCTATTATGACCTGATAGACAATCACACGATCCGTGTCGAACCGCCAAACCACCCACTTGCCCCGTATTACACCATTGAAAATGGCAAGTTGACCTTCAAGGGCCCGTATCAGGAGTATGTGGGCGAACTTTCGAACATATCGATCATGATGAACCGGAGCAGGATATATCCGATATTGAGCGAAAGGATACGCCATAGCCTCGCTTCCAACCAGTTGCGCCACAGGTGGACGGTCACGGTGGCGATATTGAAGGAGATGGAGCGCATTTGCCGCGATCGCTACGATGCGGATTTCACAGTGTTGTACTGGGACCATGATCCGGCGGTGTTGGATATGCTTGACAAGAACGGCATTGAAGTGATTTCCGTCCTTGATGTATTTGACGATGACTGGCGCGAGCATATGATAAAATATTACCTTTTTGATTCTCATCCTTCCGCCTATGCCAACAGGAAGCTGGCGAAATACCTGGCGGATAAAGAGAAGGCTGTGGGGATCGATTGATTATGAGCTTGAAAAAGCATGCCCGACTGCTGGCCATCGCCCTCGATGTGGTGATTCTTGCGTACTTTTGGGTTCATTATGTCCCTGTGCTCAGGCACCCGTTTGATGTGCTCCTCGTACTGCTTGCCATTCTCTGCGCGGGGACGGCACTGGTGGTGAAGAAGAGCGCTCCCAGAGGTTTTTTGATTGCGTTGGCGGCGGTTTCGCTGACGCTCTTTACTTTGGAGATGTGCCAGAAATACTTCAATATTGTTAATGCGTTTTCGACAGTCAATATCCGAGCCGCGGATAACACGGGTGATCCATATCCGTGGGAACACAAGAATCCGGCCTCATACCTGATGGCTCTAAGGCAGGCACGTAGGGATGGCGTCGATCCGGAGGTCCTGGAAAAAGAGCATTTTCCGCGTGAGGTATTCTCGGCGACCGAAAAGGAATCCGTTCTCTCCTATCGCGACAGGCTGAATGGAGGAATGGCCGTCAAAGAATTTATCGGAAGTGACCAGACCGTGGGACCGCCCCTGGGGTTTGAGCTTGTTGCGGGGCAAATGCTTCGGGAGTATATAACCGCAGATCCTGAGAACACCATTGTTCACGACGGAGCCGGGCAGATAAATTCAGCGGGAGTCCGCACGACATTCGGATCGAATGACAGCGCCGATGATTGCTATTTATTTTTGGGCTGTTCTTTTACGTATGGTTTGCTTGTCGATAATGATCGAACTCTGCCATATTATTTTTTGCAACAGTCCGACTTTACGGTGCGGGTTGTCAATTTGGGCGTATGTGGGTACGGTCCCAATCAAGTCTACTTGGATTTCTCGCTGGCAAAACGCCTGGAGAAGTCGGAAATTGATCCGACTAAAGTAAAGGGCGTCTTTTACGGACTTATAGATGACCATGCCAATCGGGTCGTTATGCCTGCGAAAGCCGACGCCCCGTACTATGAAATGGAGAATGGGAAGCCGGTTTTCAAGGGTTCCTACCGGAAATATATGGAGGGTCGGGGTCGGCTGGCTCGTATGATGGATCATAGCAGGATCTACCCTGTTTTCAAGGAGCGTCTGGTCGATAGGATCAGCCCTGGCGATTTAAGCAATAAGTGGCGGGTGACAGCCGCCCTTCTCGAGGAAATAGACCTGTTGTGCCGCGAACGCTACGGAGTGCCGTTGACGGTTGTCTATTGGGATGAAGATACGTCGGTGATGCGTTTGCTGGAAAGCCATAGGCTTCGGACGATTCCGGTGAGCGATGCGTTTGGCGAAGATTGGCGGCAGGATTCGAGGATCAAATATTTCCTCTACGATTATCATCCGTCCGCCAATGCCTACAAATTGCTTGGCCGCTATCTGGCGGATACGGTTATACCATAACTCTTTTTAAATGGCATCTGGTTCCTTGCCGCGTATTACGGTACCATCGAAATATTCCGAAAAGCGCGGAGGAAGGGTTAAAGTTATCCAGAAAACGCGGTGGCTGCTGCCTGCCCGGCGCCTGCAATCAGTGGAGCATCATTATGGATTTATTGAGAGATCTGTGGGGATTTCTGAAGACACGGAAAAAATTCTGGCTGCTGCCCATTATTATCGTGATGCTTCTTTTCGGTATTCTCCTTTTCCTGACCAGTGGATCGGCGCTGGCGCCGTTTATTTACACAATATTTTAGTTTATACTGCTTGGGGGTCGCACATTGGCAAAGATTCTGGGAATATCCGCATACTACCATGACAGCGCCGCCGCGCTCATTGACGACGGGCGGGTTCTTGCCGCTGCGCAGGAGGAACGCTTTACCAGAAAGAAACAGGATGCCGATTTCCCCGCCAGGGCGGTTGAATATGTGCTTGAGGAGACAGGCTTCGCCCTTGCCGACATCGATTATGTGGCGTTTTATGACAAGCCGTACCTCAAGTTCGAGCGTTTGCTGGAAACATACCATGCCATGGCCCCGAAAGGCTACAGAAGCTTTCTTGCCGCCATTCCCGTATGGATCAAGGAAAAGATGTTCATGCGCCGGAACCTGAAAAAGGAACTTTCGGCCTTTGGCGCGAAAATTCCGGAACTGATGTTCCCCGAGCACCATCTTTCCCATGCCGCGTCGGCGTTTTACCCGTCGCCGTTCGAGGATGCGGCGATCCTTACCGTGGACGGCGTCGGCGAGTGGGCGACCACAACGATCGGCCACGGCAAAGGCAACCAGATCACCATCGCGAAGGAGCTGCATTTCCCGCACTCGCTGGGGCTTCTTTATGCCGCATTTACCGGCTATTGCGGCTTCAAGGTCAACTCCGGCGAATACAAGCTGATGGGCCTCGCTCCCTACGGCGTCAAGGGGAGCGACCGTGTGAAGAAGTGGAAGGACGCCATTTACAAAGAGCTGGCGGACGTCCGTCCCGACGGGTCACTGTTGCTGAACCAGGATTATTTTGAATACGCCACCGGGCTCAAGATGTTCAACACACCGAAATGGCGGACGCTCTTCGGCGTGCCGCCCAGGGAGCAGGAGTCCGAAATCAGCCAGGAGTATATGGATCTCGCGCTGGCAATCCAGGAGGTGACCGAGGAAGTGATTCTCAAAATGGCGGAAACGGCCAAAGAGGTCACCGGCAGCAAAAATCTCGTCATGGCCGGCGGCGTGGCCTTGAATTGTTCGGCGAACGGCGTCCTGCTGCGACGGAATATTTTCGACGACATCTGGATCCAGCCGGCGTCCGGCGACGCCGGAGGCGCGCTTGGCGCAGCCTTGGCGGTCCACTACATCGTTCTTGGCAATGGACGCAAGGTCGACGGCGACACGGATTCCATGCAAGGCGCGTACCTTGGCCCCGAATACGGCCAGGACGACATCAACCGGATCATCAAGCGCAATAAAGCGCCCGCCAAGACCTTTGGCAAGTTCGAGGACCTCGCGGACACGGTTGCCGATCTTATTGCCGAAGGCAATGTCGTCGGCTGGTTCCAGGGCCGTATGGAATTCGGCCCCCGCGCACTGGGGAACCGCAGCATCCTCGGCGATCCGCGCAATCCCGAGATGCAAAAGCGCCTCAACCTGAAAATCAAGTACCGCGAGGGCTTCCGCCCCTTTGCGCCGTCCGTGCTTGCCAGGGATATCCACAAGTATTTTGACATCAAGGGCGATTCGCCGTATATGCTGCTGGTCGCTCCGGTGGCGGACGAGCTTTTGAACAAGCTTCCGGACAATTACGATTCGCTGCCGCTGTATGAGCGCCTGTATTTTATCCGCTCCGCACTGCCGGCGATCACCCACGTCGACTATTCGGCGCGCATCCAGTCGGTGACCGCCGGGACGAACCCGCGTTATGCGGGACTTATAGAAGCGTTCAAGCGGCGTCATGATTGCTCGGTCATCGTCAACACCAGCTTCAATGTCAGGGGCGAACCGATTGTCTGCACTCCCGACGATGCGTACCGCTGCTTTATGCGGACGGAAATGGATTACCTGGTGGTCGGGGATACGCTGTTCACGAAAACCGAACAGCCTGCGTTTGTAGAGAAAGGCGATTGGCGCAACGAATTCGCGTTGGATTGACGCTTAGCGCGTTTTCGGAAATGAGTTGCCCCCTGTTGCCGAAGCCAAAACGCGCAAAGGGAGGGTCAACCTTTTCAGAAAACGTTTGAAAAGATCGGGACTGACTTGCTTCGGTATATGCTTAAACATTTTGGCGTTTTCGCGCTGCTGCTGAACCTGGTGGCGCTGGGAGTGCTGTGGTACCTGATACCGCATATCGGCCGGCCGCTGGATGCGTGGCTGATCGCCCTGTTTGTTTTGGGGATAATCAATGCGGCTGTGATAAAACAGGCGGTGGGGCGTACCGTCATGGTGCTGGTGGCGTCATTGAGCATTACCTTTTTCGTGTTGGAAATGGCGCAGGAAGTCACCAATTTCCTCAACCCTTTTGAAAAACGGCCAAGCACCATGCGCGGCGTCGACAGCCCCTATGCATGGGACACCCAGGACGCGTCAAGCTATGTGGCGGCGAGGAGGAAGGCTTTGGCGGACGGACTCGATCCCGCCTCCCTGGAAGGCCGCCATGCGGGAGACATTTTTGCCGGCATGGATCCGACCGCGCTTTACCACGACAGGCAGGCTGGCGGAAATCAGGTGACGTGGCTGGATGCGCTTAAAGACCCTTGTATCCAAGAACCCCTTCTTGGTGTAGAATTGACGCCTGATAACAGGATCAGGCATTATTCGAAGGAAGAGGGTACGGACGAAACGCTTTTCGATGCCGAATACATGGTGGGCGAAAAGGGCTGCCGTTTTACCAAATCGGATGAAGCGGCAAAGGACACGGTTATTTTCGTCGGCGGTTCCTTCACCTTCGGCCATGGGCTCAACGACGACGAGACGCTTCCTTTTTATTTTTCCGAAGCCGGTGGATTTGCCGACCGGGTGTTGAATTTCGCCGTTTCCGGGTATGGGCCGAACCAGGTGCTGAGGGACCTGGAACTCAATTACAAACCGGGGTTGGCGAACATTGACCCCACCGGCGTCCGGGCGGTGGTCTTTCTCCTCATCGACGACCACGCGAACCAGGCGGTAAAACCGGCGTCCAATACGGCGCCCTATTATGTGTTGAAAAACAACAGGCCGGCGTACCAGGGCCCGTATTTCGATCCGGAAGGTCTCGGCCGGTTGAACACCCTTTTATTCAGCAGCAGAATTATCCCCATCCTGAGGGAACGCCTCGGCGCGGGGAAAAATCCATTCGACGTCAATTACAAATGGGATTTGACTGCGGCGATGCTCAGGGAAATGAACCGGATTTGTCTTGAACGTTACGGCGTGCCGATGACGGTGGCGTATTGGGGTGACGGCCCGGAAGTGCTTTTGCGCCTTATGAATACGGAGTTGGATTTCTTCCAGGTAAGGGAGGCGTTCGGCGAGGAATTCGCCAACCGCGCGATAAAATTTTATCTGCAGGACGGCCATCCCTCGGCCTATGCCAACCGTCTCCTCGGCAAGTACATGCGCGAACGGCTGCTGCGGGACTTTTAGTGGAAAATGACAGATTGTATGGTATATATTATGTATTTTTAGGATCTCTTTTTACATTGTTGGGTTTGGATTACCCGTGAAGGTTTATACTTATGGCAAAAAAACGTGATTATTACCAAGTGCTGGGAGTGGAACGGGGCGCTACGTCTGAAGATATAAAGAAGGCCTATCGCAAGCTGGCCATGAAATACCATCCCGACCGCAACCCCGGCGACAAGCAGGCGGAAGAAAAATTCAAGGAAGCCGCAGAAGCGTACGACGTCCTCCGTGACGAAGCCAAGCGAAAACGCTATGACCAATACGGCCATGACGGCGTCAATGGTTCGGGCGGCCAGGGCGGCGCGAACTTCTCTTCCTTTGAAGACATCTTCAGCCACTTCGCCGACATCTTTGGCGGCGGCGGTGGCGGCGGGTCAATCTTTGAAGGCGTTTTCGGCGGCATGGGCGGGTCGGCCTTCGGCCAGGGCGTAAAGGCCGGCGCGAGCCTGAAGTGCAGGGTAAACATCACCTTCGAAGAATCGGCGACCGGCGTCGCCAAAACGATCGAGCTGCGGCGCAACGAAATCTGCTCCACCTGCCACGGCAACGGTGCGGCCAGCGGCACCAAACCGCGCGTCTGCGCAACCTGCGGCGGCAGGGGACAGGTCTACCGCAACCAGGGATTTTTCTCCGTGTCCCAGACCTGCCCGAACTGCCACGGCAAGGGCGTCTTCATCGACAAACCCTGCCCGTCCTGCAAAGGCAGCGGCAGGGAGGCGAAGACCGTTCGGATTCGGGTCAACATTCCCGCCGGCATCGAGGATGGCACGCGGCTCCGGGTGCCGGACGAAGGCGAACCATCCGATTCAGGCGGGCCGCGCGGCGATTTGTATTGTTATATCTTCGTGCAGGAACACGATTTCTTCGCGCGCCAGGGCGATGACGTCGTGTGCCAGATCCCGATCACCTTCGCGCAGGCGGCCCTCGGGACGGAGCTGGAAGTGCCGACCCTGAAAAACAAGGCGCGGGTGAAGATTCCCCCGGGAACCCAAAGCGGCCAGGTGTTCAGGCTGCGCGGGCTCGGCTTCAAGCGGCTGCGGGACAAGACGGAAGGCGACCAGATCGTACAGGTCATCGTCGAGACGCCGAAGAAGCTGAACCAGCGCCAGGAGGAACTGTTCCGGGAACTGGCGGCGCTCGAGGAAAAGAACGTATCCCCGCAGCGCAAGGGGTTTATGGACAGGTGGAAAACGTATTTTTCCGATGACAAGGAATAAACGGGCGAAAAATCCTTCGTGGCCGTACGGCCGGTTTTCGGAAAATTTGGGCTACGCGTATTACTCATGTTACTGAAAAGAAAAGTCGAGGTGTCATACCATGAATTCATATAGAAGACGGTTGGGTCAACGCAAGCAACCTCCATCCTTCATGCCGGTCGGGGAAAGCAAGGCGGCGAAGCTCGCCGCCGAACTCCGAGGCATCGACGAAAAGCGCAAGTCGAAAACCCGTGTGCAAAAGCACAAAACGGAAAAGGTCGAAGCCGTCGACGTGGAGAAACAGGACAATAACGCCGAAATCGAAAAGCTGAAAGCCGAGCGCGACGAATACCTGGGGATGGCCCGCCGCGAGCGCGCCGAATTCGACAACTACCGCAAGCGCGTCGCGCGCGACATGCAAAATATCAAGCGGGAAGCCCTGGCCGGATTCCTCAAGGAATTCTTCGGCCCGCTGGACGACCTGGGAAGGGTTTTGAACGAGGCGTCAAAAAACCATTCCTACGAAACGCTGCACGACGGCGTGCGTATCCTTGAGGAAAACCTGTGGAAGGCGCTTGCGAAAGCGGGCGTGAAGAAGATCAACGCCATGGGCAAGCCCTTCAACCCCGAGTTCCACGAGGCCATGACCGCGGTGCCGTCCGCCGACGTTCCGCCGAATACGGTGCTTGATGTTTTTGACAATGGCTATAAACTTGATGATTTCGTGTTGCGGCCGGCCAGGGTGGTCGTCAGCCGCGAGCCGGACGCATAAATTTTGAAAGGCGAACCAAGCAATGCCCACGTATGAATATGAATGCTCCAATTGCGAACACACTTTTGAAGAGTTCCAGTCGATGACCGACAAGGCGCTCCGGAAATGCCCCAAATGCGGCAAGTTGAAACTGCAGCGCCTCATCGGCGCGGGCGCAGGCATTATTTTCAAGGGGAGCGGCTTTTACGAAACGGACTATAAAAGGAAACCGCAGGGGAAAATAACGGACAACTCCGGCCCCTCGGATTCCTCCGCGTCTTCGAAGACGGAGTCGTCGTCGGGTTCGGGCGACGCGTCGAAAGGCTCCAAGCCGTCTTCCGAAGCCAAGGCTTCCTGAGATGCTTCTCAAGTCGATAGACGAAGCGGCCTCCTCCTATGACGCGATCGTCATCGGCGGCGGGCTGGGCGGGATGACCGCCGCGAAGCGCCTGGCCGACGCCGGGCGCCCCGTGCTTCTGGTGGAAGCGTACAAGATGCTCGGCGGCTACGCCACCTACTTCAAGCGGAGGAACCACATCTTCGACGTGGCGCTGCACGCGTTCCCGTTCGGGGTGGCCAAGACCTTCCGCAAGTACTGGAGCAAGGAACTGGCCGCGCGGGTAACGCCCCTCCCGAGGATCCGCTACGAAAACCCCGAGTTTTCCTTTACCACGACTTTCGAGACCGAGGATTTCAAGCGCATCCTGGAGGAGGTGTTTTCCATCCCCCGAGAGCAGAGCGAGGACTTCTTCAAGGCCTGCCGCGAACGCGACTTTTTCCAGGCGTCGGAGGAAACCACTCGGGAATTCATCGAAAAACATTTTCCCGGCAGGCTCGATGTCGCGCGGCTGCTGCTGGAGACGGTCACCTACGCGACCGGGACCAACCTTGACGATCCGGCCACGGTCTATGCCATTATCTTTTCGAATTTCGCCCAGAAAGGCACCTGCACTTTCCAGGGCGGGACCGACTACCTCCTGGCGGAGATGCAGCGGCTCCTTCTTGCCAGCGGCGCGGACGTCGTCCTGAACACCAGGGCCGAGAAGATACTCATTGAGGACGGCGCGGTGAAAGGGGTGGTCGCGGGCGGACGGGAGATCGGCGCGGACTGCGTGGTTTCGAACGCCAACCTCAAAGAGACGGCGCTCAAGCTGGCCGACATGGAAAAAATCAACCGCTGGTTCGCTGAAAAGGTCCGGGAAGTCCCCCTTTCCGTTTCCGTCGCCCAGGTCTACCTCGGGATCAAGGAGGGCGAGGCCATCCCGGAACTCGCGGACATCCTTTTCGCTTCCGACGAAGCGCACTACGATGCCGCGGCCTTCCGCGCTTTCCCGCCGAAAAGCGCCAGCTTCTCCTTCTATTATCCGGGCGGCATCAGGCCCGGCCATAAGGGAACGGAGATCGTCGCCACGGTCTGCGCAGACTATGCCGACTGGGCCGATCTGCCGGCCGGCGACTACCAGGACAAGAAGCGGCAGCTCGCGGACACCATCATCACCATGCTGGAAAAATTCATCCCCGACATCCGGGGGAAGCTGGACCACATAGAAACCGCCACGCCCAAAACACTGGAACGCTACACCGGCCATTGGCAGGGCGCGAGCTTCGGCACGAAATTTCCCGGGTTCGCGGCCGCGAACGAGCTGCCCAAGCGCGTCAAGGGATTGTTCCACTGCGGTGCGGAAGGGATCATCATGTCCGGCTGGCTTGGCTCGTCCAACAGCGGCGCCTTGGCGGCCGGGAATGCCGACAGCTATCTGGAGAACATCGATGCAATTTGATTTTACCAACCAGACGGCCGTGGTCACCGGCGGCACCAGGGGCATCGGCAGGGCCGTGGTCGAGGCGTTTCTGGCCGCCGGCGGGAAAGCCTACTGCCTTTACGGCGGCGATGCCGCTTCAGCGGAAAAACTGAGCCGGGAACACCCCGACCAGGGGAAATTGAAAGTCGAAAAGCTCGATGTCTCCGATGCGCAAGCGTGCAAAGCCTTTTGGCGTCGCCTGGAGGAGGAGGGCGTCAAGGTGGAAGTCCTGGTCAACAACGCAGGCATTCGCCGCGATTCGGTCCTGGCCATGATGCCCGAGGAGGACTGGCAGCGGGTCCTTGACGTCAACCTGACGGGCGCTTTCAACATGTCGAAATACGGCGTCCAGAATATGTCCGGGTCGCGCTACGGCAGGATCGTCAACGTGACCAGCCCGAGCGGCAAGATGGGCTTTGCGGGGCAGGCCAACTACGCCGCCGCCAAGGCCGGAATGGTGGCGCTGACCAAGAGCCTGTCAAAGGAAGTCGCCAAGCGCCGCATCACCGTGAACGCCGTTTCGCCCGGCTTCATCGACACCGATTTCATAAAGGACCTGCCGGAAGCCCAGGCGGCCGAATACAAGCAGTCCGTCCCCTTGAAACGCTTCGGCAAGGCGGAGGAGGTCGCTTCGGCCATACTCTACCTCGCATCCCCGGAAGCCGCGTACATCACCGGCGCGGTGCTGGAAATCACCGGAGGCCTGTAACATGTCCTACGACATCAAGGCGGCGATTCCCCACCGCGAACCGTTCCTCCTGGTCGATGAAATTATCGAGGTGGACGGGACGTCCGTAAAAGCGGCGACAACGCTCCGTCCCGACGACGAACTCTGGTCCAGGGTCTATGCCGGGCATTATCCGGGAAATCCACTGACGCCCGGCGTATTGCTCCTGGAAATGCTGTTCCAGGCGGCGGGGGTAATGATTGCGGAAAAGCTGAAAGAAAACACCGCCGCCGGGGTCCCGGTCGTCACCCGCATCCAGAACGTCAAGTTCAAAAACATGGTCCGTCCCGGCGACCGGGTGGAACTGAACGCCAAGCTGACGGATTCCCTCGCCAACGCCTATTTCGCCAAAGGCGACATCAAAGCAAACGGCAAGACCGTCCTGCAGGCGGAGTTCACTTTGGCGCTGGTGGGACAGTAATTTTGTTGGAGATATTTCTTTGCGCATCATTGCCGGGAGCGCCAGGCGTGTGGAATTGTCTGTTGCCGAAGGCAGCACCACGCGGCCGTTTCTGGAGCTGGCAAGGGGCGCATTGTTCAACTCCCTCGGCGACCGCGTGGCCGGGGCAAAGGTCCTTGACCTCTATGCCGGCAGCGGAGCGCTGGGTTTGGAGGCGGTGAGCAGGGGCGCCCGCGCCTGCGCTTTTGTCGAGCGCGACGGCAGGGCGGTCACGGCGCTCAAGGACAATATCGCCAGATGCGGTTTCGGCAAAAAGACGAAGATTGTCCAGGCGGACGTGCTTTCCGCCGCGGTAAGCCCCGACGTAACCAAAATAGCGTGGGATCTGATCTTCGTCGATCCGCCGTTTCCCGATGCCAATGCATGGGCCAAGGACGGCGGCGGCGGGGAACTGATGCATGCCTTGGCGGAAATATTGGCGCGGGACGGCATGATTTTATTGCGGGTCGAGGAACTGAAGGGGCGGTCCGGCGACTCCGACGAAAATACCTGGCAGTGGGGCGACTTACGCCTGCTTCGCCAGGATGTATACGGCAGGAGCAGGATTTGCCGGTATCATGTCGACCGGCGCGCATAGCGCGTAGTGGAGGCAAGGCGACCTGGATCCCGGCAGCTGCAAGCGCTTTTTTCCCGGTTTATTGCACAAGACGCCGAAATGACGGTTTCGGGGG
>DAIOFH010000044.1:0-27839 GCA_036745875.1 Planctomycetota bacterium
ACGGAGAATTTGAAAAATTCTCCGTGCTCTCTGTGTTATCGATTTTTAAAATGGTTGGTTTATTCTCTCGTTTTACGGTACGACCTAAATGCAAAAAGCGACAAGGAAGGATCAACCATTATCCAAAAGCAATAGTGATGCGCGACTTAAAACGCATGTCCTATCGCGGCATTGACGGAAAAGCCTTCGCGCCGACCAAGGAAACCGCGTGCGCCGATGTCGAACTCCCAACCGGTTCCGCAGTTCCATTTCGCGCCTATTTCAGCCATGGCGCTGTCGCCTCTGAACGTCGGGTAATTGGTCAACTTCATTCCGTTGACGTCGGCCTTCACCGCGCCCTTGAATTCGCGTTCCCACGCGCCGCCGACGTAGACTTTTACGCCGTCGCCGCCGAAGCGGTGAGTGTAGCGCAATCCGGCGCGCATACGCAGGGAATCCGCGTTGTCGACATCGATCACGTCACCGAAATTGGTATGGTATTTATCCTTGCCCTGCCTGAAGGCCATGCCATAGGCATACGGGATCCAGGTGTTGCATTCGTCAAAGCAGATGTTCCAACCCAGGCCGGCGTGGCCGCCCGCGTACCAGGTGCCTGAGTCGAACTCGACCCTGCTGTCGCCCATGTCGTTGGTTTTGTAGTCGGTCACGATGCGGCCGCCGCGCACCGACGCTTCGACAAACAGGCCGGCGTTGAAATCGAACCGCCCGAAAAAGCCGCCGCCGAAGTGGTAGGTGTCGCCGTCGGCGACGATATTCCTGCTGTTGTAGCCGTCAAAATTGTGCGCGTCATAGTCGCCGTAGCCGCCTTCTATGAAGGGGCCGAAAGCTCCGATGCCGACGCCAGCGACGCAGGGAACGGCGAGCCCTATCGTGGCATTGGCGTTTTTCGCCTTTATATGGCTGCCGGTGTCGAACTCGTTTTCCGCCCACGAAGCGGCGGCGAAAACGACTTTCCGGGGATATCCGGTCATGGCGGCGGTCCTGATCATGCCGACCGCATTGGGGATGGCGCTCTCGAACATCAGGTTGCCGCTGTCGTAAAGGAGGGTGCTCCTGGCCGCAGCGCCCATGACCAGGCTTTTACCCTTGTCGACGTTGATGTTTGCTTTGTCGAGCCGGGTGACCAGATTCGATCCGTCCCGCGCAACGACATACTCGTACTGCATCGCCCCGCCTTCCGTCTCGATGCGCCTTTCCGTCCAGCTGTTGATTGTGGCGGAGTCAACCAAAGTATATGTATCGCCGACGGCCACCGATGAACCGCTGCCGATATTGGTAAGGACCACGTCGGTGGTGTTGTCAATCGTGAGGTTGCCGTTGGCAAAGAGCATGGTCTCGTTTTTGTTGACGCCGGTCAGGTCGAAATACATGGTTTTGCCCGTGGCATCAAGGTTGAAGGTGGATGCCGCCGCATAGGTCGAACCGGTGCCGGAGACGCGGATGACATCGAACCGCAGCGCAGCCTGGCTGGTTGCGTCTATGCGTAGCGCCGCAGCCTGGTTGAAAGTGATCGTCCCGATCGCCGTCCGGCTGCTGTCGGTATTGCTGAATGTCAACATGGTCCCGCCCTCGGACTGCGTGGATACTCCGAGTTCAGCGATGCTGACGCCAAGGACGCTTCCAGTTTGCTGGTTAAATGCGGCGTTTTGGGTTTTCAGGGTACCCACGGCGAAAGAAGCGTTTCCTGCCGCTCCGAGGCCGGCGGTATACACGCCGCTCTTTACGGTAACGGCTTTGGCGTCCAGGTTGGTGACTGAAAATCGCGCGTCACCACCGGCTCCGCCGTTGGCGCTGGCTCCGCCGGTTCCAGCCTGGAGCGTCAATGTCCCTGTAACAGTCATGGTTGTGCCGTCGCCGACAATAGCGACGTGCCCGCCGCCACCACCACCACCGTAGCCCGTAAGTCCCTCTCCGCCATTGCCTGCCGTCAAAGTTACCGTACCGGCCGTCACGGTCGCTCCGTTAATTTCGTACATCGCGCCGCCGCCGCCACCGCCGCCGCCCAACAAATGCGGACTTGGATCGAGGCTACCGCCACTGCCACCGTGATAGCCGCCGTCTCCTCCTTTGCCTCCATTGAGGGTTATGGTCTGGACCGTAACCGTACCGGCTGAACGAAGAACTGCGTTACCACCGCCACCGCCGCCCGACAGTATCGCTTGCCCGCCGCTTCCTGCGAAAACACTGACATTGTCGACCGCGACATCATCCATTCGATAGTCGACCGTCCCACCGCCTCCTCCTCCGGCTGCCCCCTTGGGGTTGGCCGGGTCGACGGAGTTTATATTCACGCCAATACCGCCATAACCACCGCCCGCGCCGCCATTCGCACCGCCTGCGACAGCGACGCCCCCTTTGCCGCCTAAATTTTCACCATCGCCGATTGATGAGTCAACGCCATTGATGAGCAGACTGCTATCATTGTTGCCTCCCATGCCCCCGTTGTAGTTCGCATCGGAACCCGTACCGCCCATCGCTGCGCCATTCAGGCTGCTGGAGCCGCCCTGAGCCTCAGTTCCCGGAACATCCATACCCGCATAACCACCGCCACCGCCACCGCCGTATGAAAGCACGTCGTGTGCTGTGGTGAGAATATACCCCTTGCCACCACTGGTGTTCGGGTGACCACCGTCTCCACCTGCACCACCTTGTTTCAGCCCTCCGGTCTTGCCATAATCGGATCCGCCGCCGCCGCCGCCGCCAAAGACGTTGAGATCACCGGAATGCGCCACACACGATGCGGTAAATAAAAATCCAAGCGCCAACAGAGAAGGCACTGTTGATCGCGGTATATGAAATCTAACAGTCATGAATCGTATAAACATGTTTCCCCCTGGATCGGCAAAATCCGCTATTTCAGCGTACTTTCTCCATTCAATTTGCCGAAAACAGGGAATCATTTCAGTAAATCTCGATTTTTTACCATCATAACATCAGGCTACGCCGGTGATTTGCGCGATTAGAGCGTGTTGGGGCAATAAACCGGAGCAAAGATAAAAAGCAAAAATACGAGATTTGCAAAAGATCTCGACATTTACGGTTGCATTTCGCATGATCAATATTATAATTCGACATATAACGAAATAAGGAAATGAAATCAAGGAGCTTATACATGTTCGACTTTTTGACCATTATCAAGGCTATGGCGGATGAAAACAGGCTGCGCATTTTGATGGCGCTCCGTGGAAAGGAGCTGTGCGTCTGCACCTTGACCGAGTTGTTGAACCTTGCTCCGTCGACCACATCCAAGCATTTGTCAGTGCTGAAACAGGCGCGCCTGATCGAATCCGTGAAAGACGGCAAGTTCGTCTACTACCGACTGGTGATGCCTGAGTCGAAGAATTATCCCATTGTCCAGTCGGCTTACAAGTGGCTGGAGGAGTCTCTCGCCGACAGTCAGCAAGTTGAGACCGATGCGGCGCTTCTGCAGTCGATTATTGAAAAAGGCGAACAGGTAGACACGGACGCGAGGGCAGCGTCCCGCGATCACAGGCTGTATCGCCACGTACCCGGCATCCATGCCATAGGCGTGTTTGAAAAATAGGTACCATTCATAGGAGAAGACCATGTCTGAGCAAATCGGAGAGCTCAAACAAGGCGCACCCCATTGCCGGAACGATGCGTGCGCCAGGAACAACGACATTTTCGCACAAGGCCACGATCACGACCAACACAGCCATGACGACGAGAACGTCCACTCCCATGGCCATGACCATAGCCATTCCCATGGCCACGGCGAGGGTTCGTTCAAGCGGCTGGCCATTCCTGCAATATTGTTCGTGGTTGGATTGGTCGGCGAGTCCTGGCTTACTGCGGCGGGATTGCGACCGGCGTATTATATCTTGATGCTTGCCGCCTACCTCTGGTGCGGGCTTCCCGTATTGCGCGAGGCATGGGAAGCGGTGCGGGAACGTGATTTCTTCAACGAATTCACCCTGATGAGCGTCGCCACCCTTACGGCGATTGGACTTGGCGAAATGTCTGAGGCGGTCGGCGTCATGCTGTTTTATTCCGTCGGCGAAGCGCTTCAGGAAAAAGCTGCGGGAAAATCCCGGAGTTCCATAAAGTCGCTCCTCGCCTCCAAGCCTGATAAAGCCAACCTCATTGTCGGCGACGTCATGCAATCGGTCGCGCCGGAAGCGGTTGAACCGGGCAGCCTGATATTGGTGAAGCCGGGGGAAAAGGTGCCCTTGGACGGTATTGTCGAATCAGGCGTTGCCAACCTCGACATGTCCTCAATCACCGGCGAGCCTGTCCCGGTGGCTGTATATACGGCCTGCAGCGTCTACAGCGGCGCGATCTGCCTGGACGGCGACCTTACGATCAGGACGACGGCGGCCTATTCCAACTCCATGGTCGGTCGCATCCTGGCGATGGTGGAAGACGCGGCGGGAAAAAAATCCCAGACCGAACGCTTTATCACCCGCTTCGCCCGCTATTACACGCCGGTGGTCGCATTGGCCGCCGTGCTTGTCGCAATAGTCCCACCACTGTTTATGGGCGCGAGCTGGAATACCTGGATCTACCGGGCGCTGGTTCTGCTTGTCGTGTCATGTCCATGCGCACTGGTGCTGTCGGTTCCGCTGGTGTTTTTCGCCGCAATCGGGGCCATGTCGAAGTTTGGCGTGCTGATCAAGGGCGGAAGCGTTTTTGACGCCCTCATCAAAGCGAAAACCGTCATCCTCGACAAAACCGGCACACTGACGGCGGGCAAGCCGACAGTTGCCGAAATCCGTCCCGCTCCGGGCATCGACGAAAAAGAACTTCTGCGCCTTGCCGCGCTCGCGGAAAGCCGGTCGAACCACCCTGCCGCGCGAGCCATAGTCACGGCGGCGGGAGACCAGTCCTTCGCCGCCGCCCAGATATCCCTGCGGGACGTGGCGGGGAAAGGCATTGTCGCGTCGACGGGGCAAGGAGAAATCGCAGTCGGCAATCCCGCGCTCTTCGCGGAACTTGAGATCCCCCTCGCACCTGACAACGACAAGCGCCTTGCCGCCCATGTCGCCCTGGACGGGAAGTTCATTGGCAGCCTGTTCCTTGATGACAAGGTGAAATCCGAAGCACCTGCGGCCATCAGGGAACTTCGTCAGGTATCGGGCATCCGCGAAATCTACATGCTCACCGGCGACAGAAAAGAAACCGCCGAAGAAGTATCCCGTCAGGTGGGGCTTGACGGTTTTGAAGCCGGGCTGCTTCCGGACGGCAAGGTTGCCGCCTTCGACAAGCTTTCCCCCGACGGCACGGCGGTTTTTGTCGGCGACGGGGTCAATGACGCTCCGGTCCTGGCGAAGGCGGGCGTCGGCGTCGCGATGGGCGCTCTCGGAGCAGCCGCCGCGGTGGAAGCTGCGGATGCCGTGATCCTCGACGACTCGCCGTCACGCCTGCCGATACTCTTCAAGGCTGCGGACAAGGTCCGGCGCGTGGCCTGGCAGAACATCATCTTCGCCCTGATAGTCAAGACTATTGTGATCATATTTGGCGTCGCCGGGCTGTCCGGTTTATGGGAGGCCGTATTCGCCGATGTCGGTGTCGCTTTGCTCGCGGTTTTGAACTCCATGCGCATGACAAAAATCTGATTGCCTTCTGTCCCAAGTACATATTGACATGTCACCGCCCGGACTCGGTTCGCGCGGTGACAACTTGTTAAGGCAAATAACATTCATTTGCAGTATATCTTCAATACTGCCAATGAGTTCGTACAATTCCCACCAAACAACTTAAGAAAAAAAACGCCTTGGTGATAAAAAAACTTTTTCACCGCTCATCTCCATGGGGAGCGTAGTATGATGCAGTAAAATGGGTTAACGCGGCCCATTTTTATGGAAAAATTTATCGCAATTTTTTCCGTATATATAACATTTTATTTTTCAGTTGATTATGGAAACGCTTTTTTTTAAATTTTTCTTAATATATGCTTTGGACAACCGTTAATATCGTTACGGCGGGATTTAAGGAAAATAACGCCGAGCAAAAGCAAAACAACGCGTGAGGCAAGGAGGTGTACCATGATTCCCGATAGCGTCCAGCTCAAACAGGAGGCGGTCAGCCTTGACGCTCCTGCCGTAACGGTCCAACGTGAGCAAAAAAAGAGCGTCACTGACGCTGTGTACAAAAATAACCAGGCTGCCGTCGAGGCTGAGAAAGCCGAAAAGACGACGAGCGCGAAAAAGGTTGCCGAGACCCAGAAGGCGGAAACGTCCGAAAAGCGGGAACGGGACAAGGATCAGGTGAATATCCATTTCTCCTTGAACGCTACCGAGAAGGAAGCCTTCCAAAAGTATTTCGAAAGGGCGGAAAAGCCTGACGAACCTTCGAGCTTCCTCAGCGACGAAGACTACGAGACGATTCAAAAGGCTGCCGAGCGTATCACGGAAGCCATGGATGAAACGATCGACAGGTACCAGAAGTCGAATGAACGCGCCAACAAGGCCGTGTCCGAATGGTATCTGCAGTTGTCGCGGGGTAATACAGAGCCGAAAATGGAGTTCGTCCAGTTCCTGCGGGATGCGGCGGCGGGCAAATTCGACTATTAAAAAATTCACTGGATACTCTCGATGAAACGGGATGGCATAGGCTGTCCCGTTTCTTCTTTTGTATATTATCGTAATCGATAAAACTAACATTGAACTCCGTGATAAATTATTGTATAAATGGGGAAGAGCGCATTGTTATGCTGATCAGTGTAATGTACCAGTTTAACAAGACATGCAAAAGAAAGGCTTAGCCATGAGCAACGGACAAACTAGGAAATACAAGTTCAACTGGAATGTGATCAACGCCAATATGGATATCGCCCGGCCCAAGCTTGGCGAGGGAACCACTGTTGAAGTGTACCGGCTCTTTCAGTTCGCCCTCAGGGACATTCTGGAGGAGGAATTTGGAACAGACGAAACGGACAGGCTTTTTCGCACTGCAGGCGTTCTTGCCGGCAAAGAGTTTTACCAAAAATACTTTACGGAAATTACGGATCTTGGCGAACTGGCACGTTCCATCCAGGAGAAGTTCCGTGAACTCGGTATCGGCATCGTCAGGTTCGAAAAAACCGATACCGACAATATGCATTTTGAACTGACAGTCGACGAGGATCTTGACTGCTCGGGCCTCCCGGACACCCACGACCAGATCTGCGTGTATGACGAAGGCTTTATCAAAGGCATTTTCGATTCTTTCACCGGGAAAAACTTCACCGTCAAGGAAGTGGATTGTTGGTGCTCCAACGCCAGGACCTGCCGTTTCAGAGCCGAACTGGAACCATAGCGTTTTTTAAAAAGAGTGGTTCCTTGTTGCGTTTTTGCGGCACAACCGGGCTAAACCGAAAAGCGCCAAGGAAGGCTCAACTATTATTTATTCTGCAGCGCGCTGAGAATTCGGGATTTGTGGATTCCGCTAATTGGCGTAACTCGTGCGCTGCAATGCATGATCCATGCGCGATGCAGTTGAGTAAAAACCGAAATTCAAAGTGCGAACGGTATAAAACGCAATAGGAATAAAAATGGCAGGCGACGACGCAGCTCTATCGCAAATGATCCTCGACCATATCCATGGCCTCCTCTTCGACGCCAATCCGCCCCCATTGCCGCCGGAGTTAGCCGGCAACAAAAAAATGGAGGACCTCCAGATCTATCTCCTGGATCTGCGGCATCTTCTTCACAATCACGCCGAAGGCGATTTCTCCAAGGAAATACACCTCCGGGGCATCCTTGCGGGGCGGCTGAAAGCGTTCCAGGCCAACGTGCTGCACTTCATTTGGCAGGTCGAGCAGGTCGCCCGCGGCGATTTCAGCCAGCGCATCGACTTTATGGGAGATCTTGCCACCTCGTTCAACGGGATGATTCTACAGCTGAACGAGGCGCTGACCGATCTACGGAAAAAAGAGGAAGAATTGACCAGCCTGACCAGCATGCTTGAAACGGAAGTTGAGCTGCGCGGCGTGGCGTTGAAAGAGCTCTCCGCCAGCGAAGCCCGCTTCCGCTACCTGGCGGAACACGACCCGCTGACAGGCATATTGAACAGGCGTTCCTTTTTCGAACTGGCCGAAATTCAGCTGGAACGCATGTTCCGGATGAAACAGGATTGCTGCCTGGCGATCCTCGACATCGACCACTTCAAATCTTTCAACGACACCCACGGCCATGTCGAAGGCGACGCCGCGATCCGCCACATCACCAGGATTTGCACCGAAACGCTAAGAAGGGACGATTCCATGGGACGTTACGGCGGGGAGGAATTCGTTTTTTTCTTCACCAACGCCGATTGCGAACACGGTATCATGGCGGGGGAACGCATCAGGGAACAAATCGCCGAGACGCCGTTTCTCATAAAGCGCAAGGAGTACTTTCTCACCGCTTCCATAGGGCTGGTACACCTGCCGCCCGAGCAGATTGTCCTGCACGACAGCAGGTTCCTGCCCTTCGCCCTCGGCATCGCCGACAATGCCATGTACAATGCGAAAAAAAGCGGGCGCAACCTTGTGCGCACCGCTATTTTGCCGCCTTTTGAGGTGTAAGTATTTTGCCGCACTGAGGGACACATGCCGCGTTGGAAATGCAAATTTTGATAATTGACGATTATTCCTTCGGCAATCCCATCCTACCAAGCAACCGCTCCGCATCATCGATGGAATAATATTCCAGGACTATCCTGCCTTTGCCGTTGTTGTCTTCGACCTTGACCTTTGTCCCCAGGTGCCTGAGAAGGCGCTCCTCAAGGTCCTTGACATGGGACGGGGTCTTCGGCCCCGCCTCCTCGTCGTTCGACTTGCTTTTCGCCTTGCTTTGGTCCGCAGCGAGCTGTTCGATCCTGCGTGTGGACAGGCCTTCGTCAACCGCTCGCCTGGCAAGCCGCAGCTGGCTCAGGGGACTATTGAGGCCAAGGATGGCGCGCGCGCTGCCTGCAGGCAAACTGCCCTCGGCCACCATGCGTCGCACTTCCTCCGGCAGGTCGAGAAGGCGCATGGTGTTCGTGACCTGCGCCCTGGAGACGCCGACGCGTTCGGCGATCTTTTCATGGGTGAGTCCGGATTCTTTTTGCAGTTCCTGATAGGCTACCGCGATTTCTATGGCATTCAGGTCGGCGCGCTGGAGGTTTTCCACCAGCGCGAGTTCGCGCATTTTGGCGTCTTCCGCATCCATGATGAGGACGGGAACCTTGGTCCAACCGAGTACGTCGCGGATGGCGCGAAAACGCCTTTCCCCGGCGATCAGTTCATAGAAGCCGTCCTTCTCACGCACGACCAGCGGTTGCACCAGGCCGTTGTGGCGGATGGACGCGGCCAGCTCCTCCAGCTTTTCGGCGTCGAAATGCTGGCGCGGCTGCCATGGCGACGGCCTGACCTTCTCGACCGGCGCTTCCTTTGTCCCGACGCCTTCGACCTTGCCTGCCGCCTGGCTTGCTGCGGATTTATTTGGCGAGGCGGGAATAAGCGAATCCAACCCGCGCCCAAGACCACGACTTTTCGCCATGGGATCACTCCTCCTGCAAAGTTAACCCACTTGTCCGCCGGAGGGGAAATCCGGTTTGTCGACGGTTACCAGGGAGAGGGTGTCATTCGGGCCATGGACGGCAAGCAGCATGCCGTTGGACATTTCGCCCCGGAGCTTTCTCGGTTCGAGGTTGTCGACGACGACAATGCGTTTTCCGACAAGCTCCTCGGGTTGGTAGTAGGCGCGGATGCCGGCGCAGATCTGCTTTTCGCGGTCGCCGAGGCGGATCTGCAATTTGACAAGCTTGTCGGCGTTGGGATGGGGCTCGGCCTTGATGATTTCCGCGACAGTAAGCCTGATCTTGGCAAAATCGTCAAAATTGCAAAAGGTCACGCCTTCCGGCAGTGCGGCTTTTTGCTGTTCAGCCGGTGCGGGAGCGGCGGGAGACGGATTTTCCGCCGGGGCGGGAGTTGGCGTTTCGTTCGCTTCTGTCATGGTTGTCCTTCTTTTGAAGTAAAATTGCATAAATAACAGCCGATTCCAAAAGGAAGCGGCTTGAAGTCGTAAGTATACATAATGATAATTCATTTCAGTCATCGTTAAAAGTGGTTTTCAGGAAAAAAAGCAATTGAAAAATACCGTCGACACTTCCCATAGCAATAACAGGATCGCCGTCCTGGCGGATATGCACCTGCGGCCGTTGGATGCGCGAAGGCAAAAGGCGGCGGAACTGGCGGTCCAGGACAACGAACGTCTTGCCCGCTTCCTCACCGAAATCGGTGATAAGGTGGATACCCTCGTGCTGCTTGGAGATACATTCAACTTCTGGTTCGAACGGCACAGCCATGTGGTGGGCGATTACTATACCGCCTTGAACCTGTTCAAGATAGCTTCTGAACGCGGCCTGGCAATCCACCATGTCTGCGGCAATCGCGACTTTGTCGTCGGCGAAGGTCTGGGTTTTGACCCGGCGACGCGCTATCGCGGTTTTTTCCGACTGAAAAGAGGATTTACCGTATCCAGGTTGTGCGACTACGGGATCGAGCCTCACGGCGCGCGTATGCGGCTGCACCAGGCAGGCAAAACTGTAACCTTTCTGCATGGGGATTCTCTTTGCGGTAAACAACGTGTTTTCATGGGGTTGCGTTGGCTTATGTATGGCCCCCTCGGTCGCCTCGCCATGCGCTGGGCGCCCTGGGGAATGATCGAATCCTTTTCCACGCGGATTCAGGCCAAGGTAAAGAAGCGCCGTCAGATCGCCGACCCTGAGAGCGTTCTCGATGCGGCCTCCATCAAACGTGAAATCGCCATGGGTGCGGACATGCTGCTGTGCGGACATTTGCATACCGGCTATGAGAAACAGGTGGATGTCGCTGGACGCAAAGGGGTGTTGCACATCCTTCCCGCATGGCTTGACGGCTATTTCGGCATTGTGGAAAAGGGCGAATTAGCTGTTTATCACTTCGAATAAACCAACCATAGTACTCCGGGATTCGGGGCATGCAAATGCTGTAACCCCTTTGCTGCAATGGTATATCATGTTCCACAAAAATTGAATCTCGACTTGGAAGAATACAAAAGAAAAAAAAGTCCTAAAGTTTTTCCCATATCTCCCGATAAGAAATATGCGACGCCGGATTGGACGGCGGTTAAAACAAGGGAATGTAAGGAAATACAAAGCACGGAGGCTTACCATGAGCGAGGGAATCAGCGGAATCAATAGCCATATGGCTGATATGATGCGTGTCCTTATGCAAGGTGTTCAGGAGACGACCGACTTGGCACAGGCCTCTGTTGCAGTAGGGGTCGAAAACAAGATTGCCAGCGACAAGATGGCGATTGCCCAGTCGATCATTGACGCATATGCATAGAAACACGTCTTCTGCCAGACCCGTCTCCCCGCCGTCCAGATCCTGGCTATTTTATACGGCACACCAGGAGTGAACGGTCGCGACGAAGAGGTTTGGGTAAAAATTTTCCCGTCATCCCTTTTGGGATGACGGTTTTTTATTATTCACACAGGCCAAAAATTTAACTGTGTAGCAAACGCTGTCAAACACATATGTTTTCACGAGGAGGCGCATCCCCCAGCCAATGCATGGAAAGAACGCAAAAATAAGCCCCAGGCAGTCGATTGATCCGCTATGGCGACTGCCGTTGCCGCCCCCCAAACAAATCCACCCTTTTATTGTTCATCCTTTTCCTGTATGATACCTTTTCGTTCGGCACGAAGCTGCCCGCAGGCCGCGCCTATTTCGCGGCCTTTTTCCACCCTGATGGTCGCGGCGACCCCCGCGTTCTCCAGAATGTCACGGAAGCGGACGACAGTGTCTGCCGAAGGAGTCTTGCCGTCAAAGCCGGCCACCGGGTTGTAAGGAATAAGATTGACCTTGGCGCGAAAGCCGGAAAGAAGGGAGACAAGCTCCCTGGCCTCCCTTGGCGAGGCATTGAACTTGTCTATAAGGCAGTATTCGAAAGTGATGTCCCTGGAGGAGGAGGAGGCGAACTTCCCGAGCGCATCAAAAAGATCGTCGAGCGGCCATCTTTTGGCTATCGGCATAATCTGTTCGCGCAGCTTCTGGTTCGGCGCGTGAAGCGACAGGGCAAGACGATAGTTCAGCCCAAGGCCGGCGAGCTCCCGAATCCGGTCCGGCAACCCGGCGGTGGAAATGGTTATATGCCGTCCCGACAACCCGAGGCCTTTTTGGTCGGCGAAAACATGGGCGGCGGCGAGAACGGCATCCAGGTTGAGAAGCGGTTCGCCCATGCCCATAAAAACGATATGGCTGATTTTTTCGCCCTGCTCCGCGCGGCAGGCCTGGTCGATGCGGTAAACCTGTTCGATAATTTCGGCAACGTCCAGATTTCGGACAAAGCCAAGGCGTCCTGTGGCGCAAAAGAGGCAGCCGAGAGGACAGCCCGCCATCGAGGAAACGCAGACGGTGCGGCGGCGGCGCTCTTTTTCGACAATAAGCACGCTCTCGACCAACGCCTCCTCCCTGGTTGACCCGGCCTCCCCGGCGGAAAAAAGCCATTTGGCCGTAAGGCCGTCCTCTGTCCGGCGGCATTCGAGTTCGCTGAGAGTGCGGATCTTTCCGTGTGCGGCCAGAAGCCGGCGCAGTTCGGCCGGTATGTTTTTCATGGCATCCAGGGAATCGACCCGGTGGGTATGGAGCCAGTCCCATATTTGGTCCGAGCGGTATCGTGGCTGGTTGTGCTCGGCCATGAATGCGGCCAGCTGGTCGCGGCCGGGTTCGAGCCAATGATGCATAGCGTCCTTTCAAAAACAAGAATAGCGTAAAGTGGAATAATTATGCCTGACAATGAGCCAAGATTCAACCCCGCGTTATCCAGTGTGCTTTCCCGCGTTCGCGGGCCGGGGCAGTATGTCGGCGGCGAACCAAACCAGGTGGTCGACCCCGAAGCCAGGTACAAAATCGCCCTCGCCTTCGCCGACCTCTATACGGTCGGCATGAGCCATCACGGGATGCGCATCCTCTACGACATCGGCAACGCCATTGACGATGTCGCGGTGGAACGGGTATTTGCCCCGCTGCCCGACATGGAAGAAGCGCTGCGCGGCCAGGGCTTGAAGCTCACCACCCTGGAAACGGGCGCGCCTCTCGACAAGTGCGCAATGGTGGCCTTTTCGCTCGGCTACGAATTGGCCGCCACATCCGTCCTGACCATCCTTGACCTTGGCGGCGTTCCCTTGACCCGCTTCGAAAGGGCGAAGACAACTGCCCCATTGGTGATAGCCGGAGGCGGCGGGGCGTTGAACCCGGAACCCTATAGCGATTTCATCGACCTGTTCTGCATAGGCGAAGGCGAGGAGGTCTTTCCGGCGCTCCTGGCGATGGCCAAAGAATTCCCCCTGCCTCTTACGCCGGAAAAACGCCGGGAATTTCTTCTTGCCGCCGCGTCACGGATTGAAGGCGTATATATCCCCGAACTGTACGAAACAACCACGACGGAGGACGGCTACACCATCGTGACCGGTCCCATGGCCGATGCGGCCACAGCGCCCTTCCCGATACAACGCAGCATCGTCAAGGATATGGACGCCGCCTGGCAGCCGGTTAAGCCGGTTGTGCCGATTCATGAAACAGTGCATGAGCGGGTTGTACTGGAAATCATGCGCAGCTGCCCCAATGGCTGCCGGTTTTGCCAGGCCGGCTTCGCGACTCGGCCGCTCCGGGAACGCTCCCCCAAAAACCTCTTTAACGCCGCCTGTCAGGCCATCGCGGCGACCGGATATGATGAAATCGGCCTTCTGAGCCTGAGCACCTCGAATTATTCGCGCTTCGACGAACTGGTGGAACTATTGGATACGGAATTCGCGCCGCAGGGCGTGAGCCTTTCGCTCCCCAGCCTTCGCGTCGACCATGCCTTGTCCAAGCTGCCGTCTCGTTTCAAGACGGTGCGCAAATCCGGCCTGACCGTTGCTCCCGAAGCGGGAAGCGACCGCCTCCGCGCAGTCATCAACAAGGACGTCAAAAATTCGGATCTCCTGGAAGCGGCCGAGGAAGCCTTCCAGCAGGGCTGGCAGCAGATCAAACTATATTTCATGCTTGGCCTGCCGACGGAGACGGACGAGGATGTCCTGGCGATCGCCGACCTGGCGCACCAGGCCGCCATGCGGAAAAAACGCGGTCCCAAGGGCAGACCCGCCATAACGCTGTCAGTCAGCAACTACGTCCCAAAGCCGTTCACCCCGTTCCAATGGTGCGGTGCGGCCGGGCCGGAAATCTGGACCCGGCGGCAAAAGCTTCTCGCAGACAACGTCAACCGCCGTCTCGCCGTCTTCAAGGGCCATGGCGTCTCAACCTCCTTCCTCGAAGCGGCGATAAGCCGGGGTGACAGAAGCCTTGGCAAAGTGATGCTGGCAGCCTGGAAAAAGGGCGCGCGCCTCGACGCCTGGTCCGAGCACTTCCATCCGGGTCTATGGAGCGAAGCATTCGCCGAATGCGGGCTTGACCCGGTACAACTCGCCTGCCGCGAAATCCCCGTCGATTCGCCGCTCCCCTGGGATCATATCGACTGCGGCGTATCGAAGACGTTTCTCCGCCGCGAACTGGAAAAGGCGGTTGCCGAAACGCCGACAGCGGCGTGCGGGAAGGGTACGTGTGCGGGTTGCGGTGTGATGGGATGCGATTTTGTCGGCGGATAGGAACTTGTCAAAAATCTTCCATCTTCCTTGACGAAATGCCAAGCGCCAGCTCCCACGCCTTCTTTTCCATCAGCCGCAGGGCGGTGCCGGAGACAAGGAAGGCTTTCCGGAAAAGGCCAAGCCTGACATGGCGCGCCTTGAGGGATGCGCTGATGTCGCCGACAAGGCGCAGGGCGATCGGCAGGAACCAGGCGACAAGGGCGAGCGCCAGTCCAGCAGTCGCGGCACGCCTGCCGATAAACGGCCGCAAAAACCATGCAGCCGCCCTGCCGCTTTCCAGCGGGGACGACAGTCGTACAAACGCCGTCCCGGCAATGGCCAGTGACAATATCCGAATCGTCATCGGCAACGCCAGCCTGGCGGCGGCCGCCGCATCCCCGCCCATATCCCAGACGAGATACGCCGCCACCATGACAAACCAGAACAGACTGAAAACAAGCCCGCCCCTGAGCATCCGCCTTGCTTCCAGGGTGCGCATCTCCGGATGGATGAAAAGCCCGCACAACAGCACAAGCCATAACGGTAAAAACCACTCCGCCTGATACTGTGTTATGAAAGATACGACCAGAAGGAGGACAAGCTTTAGCCTGGCATCGAGTTTTTTCCGCATATGCATTGAAGCTTCAGGCATTTTCTTCTCCCATTGGCGGGAAAAACGCTTCTTTGATGCAGGTCGCCAGGCCAAGCTTCAATATTTCAATTGGGACAAACGGGATCGCGCCGATGAGAAATGCGCTCCGCCACGAATCAATAACCAGCATATGCAGCCACACTGCGCCAATGGCCAACGTGACGCAACTGCCGACAAGGCCGGCGACAATCATGGCTAGCACGCGTCGCCGCCTCCCTCCACCCACCCTCGCCGCCAACCCGCAGATGACGGCAGAGGCGGCAAACCCGAAAAAATACCCGGCTGTCGGGGCGATGAGCGTGGCAGGCCCCGCCCTTCCCCTGCCAAATACCGGCAGGCCGATACACCCGGCGGCCAAATACAATACCAGCGCATAAAAAGCCCGCCGCGGTCCCAGGCAAAACCCGGTAAGCATCACCATCATCGATTGCATGGTGAAGTGCGTCGGACCCATGGGAATGACAATATATGCGCCCACCGCGAGGAGGGCGGAAAACATGGCGGTGCGGGTCAAGGCATGGGTTCGCTCGAGAGGCGATGAAGTAGTGTGCATAGTCTGGCCCGGCATTTTCGTCCTGTTCAGAATCGTACTATCATACCGACCAACGCCGGCATCCAGCGGGAGTCTGGCAAAGGAACGAATCCACATTCATGCCAGCGTTTTTCAGCGCGATAAAACCGACATCGTTCCCGACGTTCACCGTGATGACAGTGGGTTGTGAATCATGATGCTGTACTGGATAACCTATTGTCCTACTGCGGAGTATCCATATCCTCGCGGAATATTATATGACTATCCCCGCCGATGTCGATATGTTCCTTGACCGAGACAGCATGGCATATACAATCATTCGGGTTATTATTTCGATAAATCGGATAAACAATGGCAGATTTTTTGTTGCGCGCGGCTGACGTCAATTATTCCTATCCCGGACGCGGACGAGCGATTTCCAATATAAACGCATCATTCAGCACCGGCCTTACGCTGCTTGTCGGAGCCAACGCCAGCGGCAAATCGACATTGCTCAGGCTGTTGTCCGGCCTGGTCGCGACGGAAAGCGGCGCCTTCGTCGACGAAAACGGCAGTGCGCTGACTGGCGAGACCTTGTGGAAAATGAGCCGCCTCGTCATCCAGGACGCCGATCCGCAAATACTCGGGGCCACCGTTGCCGAAGACGTGAACCTTGGCAAGGCAACGTCAAACCTCAATAACCGCTTCGACTCCGAATGCCAGCGGCTCCTCGCCAGGTTCGGCTTGAAAGGCAACTGGGCCGCGCCGGTGGAAACGCTCTCTTTCGGGCAGAAGAGAAAACTCAACCTGATGAACGCCATGCTGGCGGGACCGAAATTGCTGCTTCTGGACGAGCCGTTCGAAGGGCTCGACTATCCGTCCTCCAGGGAACTCAGGGAATTTATCGCGGAAAACAGGGCGGCCGGGATAGGGCAAATCATATCGACCCATGACCTGGAACCGGTGATCGCCCTCGCCGACTGGCTGGTCGTCATGCGTCAGGGGGACAGCGCAGTGGAAGGCCGTCCCTATGAATTGCTGCCGAATCTTGACAAATGGTCTGTACGTCCTCCCGGACGGGGATGGACAATAGATAAGGAAGAAAAATAATGTGGGATTCACTCAAGGCATATGCGGCGCAAATTGCCGGATTTCTCATGACCTGGACCAGCGTGTTCTGCGTCTGGCTGGCCGAGACCGTTCTGGCGTTGGGCTATCCCGGCATCATCTTCCTGATGGCGATTGAAAGCTCCTTCATCCCCTTCCCCAGCGAGCTGGTGATGCCGCCGGCCGGATACCTGATCCACGAAGGCCAGATGACCTGGCTCGGCGTCATCGCATCGGGCCTGGCCGGATCGATGATCGGCGCGTACTTCAATTACTACCTCGCCCTCTGGCTCGGCCGCCCCTTCTTCATCCGCTACGGCAGATATTTCTTCGTCAGCGAGGAAAGCATCGACAAGGCGGAAAAGTTTTTCGCCAACCATGGCGAAATCACCATCTTTGTCGGCCGCCTCATCCCGGTGATACGCCAGCTCATCAGCCTCCCGGCGGGCATCGCCAGGATGAATATCTGGAAGTTCACCTTCTACACCCTCATCGGCGCAGGCATCTGGATGTTCATCCTCACCTATGTCGGCTACCAGGTAGGCAAAAACGCGGAGTTGCTGCAGGAGTATCTCCACAGCGCCGTCATCTGGGTGCTGATACTGGTCGCCGTGGTCGTGGTCGGCTATGTGAAGCTGTCACCGAAATTGCGGCGCAAAAAAGCTGCGGAAAACCACAATGACTGAAAAAGAAAAAATGTATGCCGGCGTGTTGTACGACGCCAATTATGACCAGGAGATCCTGGCCGACAGGACCAGGGCCAAGGAACTTTGCTACGACTACAACCACCTGCGCCCCGGCGAGCATGACGAGCGCGCGGCTGTGCTGAAAAAACTCCTTGGTTCCGTCGGCGCGAACTGCGTCATCGAACCGAATTTCCAATGCGATTATGGATATAATATCACGGTCGGCGACAATTTCGCCAGCAACCATAATCTGGTGATCCTCGACGGCGGCAAGGCGACGTTCGGCAACTCCGTTTTTATCGGGCCGAACTGCGGTTTCTATACGGCAGGCCATCCCCTTGACGCCGAACGGCGCATCCGGGGCTTGGAATATGCCTACCTACCCTATCACAGTGGAAGACAACGCATGGATAGGAGGAAATGTCGCGGTCATGCCCGGGGTTTCTATTGGTGAGGGTGCGGTGATTGCCGCGGGGAGCGTGGTCAGGCGTTCCATCCCTGCGGGAGTCCTCGCGGCAGGCAATCCATGCCGCGTCATACGCGTCTTGGGGAAAGAGGAACGGGAGCGGACGGGGTTCCGGCCGCGCTAGTGTATTTTTAGAGTTTTCGTGGTAATAAGAAGTTAGTTGCCGTTACTCGGACGCATGTCGTCAATGCGCAGTTCCAGCCGCGCCGGCGAGTAGAATGTGTTCAGGGCGGGCGTAAAGACAATGTCGATAGGCCCCCTGCCGACGGATTCGAGAAGCGGGAGAAGGTCGATGTTGTTGAACACCACCGCCCGGTAGGCGACGCCCGCCTGCGCCACATTGAAGTGAAAATGCTGCTTCTGCGCGCCCATCAATTGCGGCGAGCCGACAGCCCTTACGCCGCGCGCCATGAACTTCGGCTCCGGATTCCCCTGCCCAAGCGGACGCAGCAGTTCGAGCTCTGAAATCAGGTTGAAATTGACGTCGGCGAGGCTGATCTCCAGGTCAACGTTCAGCGTCGGCGTGATGTTCTTTTTCTTTATCTGCCGCGCGCATTCCCGGAAAAACGATTCCCGCAAACCCGCGACCTCGGTCTTCGCCACCGTAAAGCCGGCCGCCAGCTCATGACCGCCGAAGGTGAGAAGGTATTGCTGCGAGTTGGCCATGGCCTGGTACAAGTTCAGGCCGCCGACGGAGCGGGCCGAGCCACGGCCCTTTTCGTTGCCGAGAGGGAACGAGACCACCGCCGACGGCTTGTTGAATATCTCGGTCAACCGTCCGGCGACAATGCCTATGACCCCTTCATGCCAGCCTTCCTTGGCGACCAGGATCGCCGAATCGTTGGCCAGGTCGTGGGTGTTTTCCACCTCGCGCGCCGCTTCCTCGAGAATGGTCTGGCACAGGGCCTGCCGTTCGGCGTTTTGCTTGTCCAATTGTTCGGCAAGGCTTTTGGCGCGCGTCGGGTCGTCTTCGATAAGGAGTTCCAGAGACAGGTCGGCATTGCCCATGCGCCCCGCCGCGTTCAGGCGCGGGGAAAGGGAAAACGCAATGCTCCTGGAAGTCAATTCGCCAATCCCGAGGCGGCACAGGTCAAGGAGCGCGGTAATTCCAGGGGAAGAGTTGTGCATCATCTTCAGGCCGAACGCCACCGCTGCGCGGTTTTCCCCGACCAGCGGCGCGACATCGGCGATAGTGCCGATAGCCACCAGCGGCAGCAGGGACAAGAGAGTCTTCTGCCGCAGCGGACCCACCTTCGGCGATTCGGAAAGGGTCTCATACAGCGCCCAGGCGAGCTTGAAAGCGACGCCCACGCCGGTAAGTTCGCGGAACGGGTATTTGGAATCGCTCCTCTTCGGGTTGAGGACGGCATAGGCGTCCGGAGGCAGTTCGCGGTCGCCAGGTTCATGGTGGTCGGTGACGATGACGTCGATGCCGTTTTCGCGGAGGGCTTTTATGTTTTCATGTTCGGAGGTGCCGCAGTCGACGGTAACGACAAGTTCAATTCCGTCCGCCACCGCTTTTTTAACAAACTCGGGAGAAATGCCGTAACCTTCCTCGAAACGGGAGGGGAGACGGTAATCGAGGCTGTGGCCGACTGCGCGGCAAGCGCGGATCAATACGGCGCAGGCGGTGACGCCATCGGTGTCGTAGTCGCCGTAGACAACCGCCTTCTGCCGTTTTTGCACCGCCTCGGCAAGCCGGGCTGCGGCACGGTCCATATCATCCATTTCCCAAGGAGAAATGAGATTCTTCAGGGACGGCTTCAGAAAAGCGGCGACATTTTCCAACGCGGGAGGATCGACTCGTTGGGCAATGACAGCTGCGGTTATCTCTGAAATGCTAAATTCTTGGGCTATTTCCCTGGCAACTTCTCCGGGGTTTGGTCTTGTCAGCCATTGGGCCGAGGCCACAGGCATCTCCAATACAATCAATCGAAAAAAAATATACTAATGATTTGATTGTAGAAGATTTTAACCCCAGAAGCAAGAACCATGTGGGAGAAATCACAATTTTCCCACAAGCGAGTGCCTGAATATGTTGCAGAAGGAAATCTCATCGGACTTCAAAGCCGGAAAAAAATAAAAACGACGTCCCTGATCCGCCCCTATTGCCGGGTGCGGATCGTCACTTTCTGCTGTTTCGCCCTGGCGGCTGCGTCGAGGGCTTCCACTACATTGCCGTGCATGGCTTCCTTGTCGCCGTGGATGACCAGGACTATCTTGTCGCCGACGGGGTCTCCCGCTTCTTCACGGGCTTTGACAATGGCCTGTTCGAGGTCGGCGACCTTGACTTCGGTGTCTTCGAGGTAAATCCTGCCGTCCGATGTGACTGTCAGGTTGATCGCTTCGACCTTGGGCGCTTCCTTGGCGCTGGCCTGGGGGAGGTCGACGGGGATGCCGCCTTCCGGCTCGAAGCGGGCTGCAAGCATGATGAAGATTACCAGCAAAAACATGCAGTCGATGAGTGGCGTCATGTTGATCGGCGTTGCAGAGTTTTTGCGCCTGGGAAGAAATTTCATCTGTTAGGCTTTCTTCTCTCTGGCCGACACAAGGTCTTCGGGGGAATCGTTGCGGTTCAAACGTTGGAGCCGGGACAAAAGGAGGAAGGCGTATTCCTCCATCATCAATACCAGATCCTCGACCCGCCGAGTGAAATAGACATAGGCGATGTAGGCCGGGATGGCGATGACGAGGCCGGCGATGGTGGTGATAAGCGCTTCGCCGATGCCGCCGGAAATGGCGCTGATTTCCTTCACCCCGGCTTCGCGGATAGACATCATCATGTTGAACATGCCGGTGACGGTGCCGAGGAGACCAAGGAGGGTGGAGATTCCGGAAACGACCTCCAGCGCCAATGTCCCCTTGGAAAGGTCATGGGCTGCACGGCGTCCAGCTCCTTCGACGATGGACTCGGCTTCCGCGCGGGGAAGATGGCGGCTGATGATTACGGAAGCGAGAATTTCCGCGAAAGGGCCGCCTTCGCGCCGGCAGACCTGCTCCGCCGTCTCACAGTCGCGCTCGTCGTCGAGGGATTCGGCGACGGCGACGAGGGAGCGGCTCATCACCGCTTTCCGGCGCAGGGTTATCAGGCAGTAGATGGTGTAGGTCAGGCCGATAACCGCCGTCAGGAGGAGAACATACATGACCGGACCGCCCTGTTCGAAAAGGGTCGGGTCGGCCATGTGCGACAACGGGTTTTCCAGTGTGGTGTCCATAATGCTCCGCATAAATCAGGGTAAAACGCACAACCCGGAATTGTGGAAACGGGGAAAGATCCAGGCGTAGAAGTATAGAAACAACTGTCAACCGCCCGTCGCCATCCAGCGGACGGATCGGCGAATTTCGATCGCGGTTACTATTTATTTCCCTGCAGGTACCCGACTATGCCTTCCGCTAGCGCGAGGGAAGTCATGTCGCGCCAGGAGGGCGTGGACATTTTGCGCGCAGTCTGGTAGTTACTGAGAAAACCAACCTCAACCAGCACGGCCGGGCAGAAATATGTTTCCCTCAGCACCGCCAGGTTGCCCGGTTTTATGCCGCGATCCCTGTCCCCCAGTTTGGTGACAAGACTTTTTTGCATACTGGCGGCCAGGATCGGGCCCTCGGCGCGGCAGACGCGGGTCAGGGATTCCAGCTGCTGCCTGCTCTGGGTTTTGTCCCGGCCGGTAACGCTGTAGCGGGCAAGGGCCTTTCGGCATTGTTCGTCGTCGGAGAATTGTTTCGAGAGAATATATGTCTCAATTCCCGTCGCCTGCGGATTTTGCGCCGACGCGTTGCAGTGGATGGAGATAAAGACCGCGTTCGGGTTTTTATTGGCGAAGGCGCTCCGTTCAGCGAGCGGGACAAAAACATCGGTCTGCCGCGTCATCCTGACATTCACGCCCATGGCCTGAAGACGCTGGGCGGTTCGCTTCGCCAGGTCGAGGGTGATATCCTTTTCGGCAAGGCCGAAATAATTCGCACCCAGGTTGTCGCCGCCGTGCCCGGCGTCGAGGATGACAACCCGCCCGGCCACTGGTTGCCACGCGGGTGCGGGCTGCTGATATTGCGGAACCGGCACAGGGGCGGCATAGTCCGTCGCCGCCGCGGGCGCCGCCGGAGACGGCGTATTTGCAGAGACGGAGGCTTCCTGGCGCTCTGCCAGTTCCGGCTGGGCCAACTCGGGGCAGCCGGTGAAAGCGACGCAGGCAAAGAGCGCAAGAAACAAGACAAGCAGTTTTTTCATGCGGACGATTCTCAGATTAAAGAAGAGAGGTCATTTTGGCGAACTCGTTGGCGCGCGCCTTGACCTTGGTCCCGGTGACCTTGGTCAAACCGGCGAGCGCGACGCCTTCGCAGGCGTAGCTGGCGACGGCGGTGGCGTTGACAATCGCTTTCTTGAGGGACTTGAGGTCGACCTTGCCGAGCTTGTCCAGCGTGGCGACGAAGCCGCCGGCGAAACAGTCACCCGCGCCCGTGGGATCGGCAACCTTGACCAGGGGATAAGCAGGGAAGGGATAAATCTTGTCCTTGAAAGCCAGAAGGCCGCCGTGTTCGCCTTTCTTCACCACCAGGAATTCGAGTTTATATTTCTTACGCATGGCGGCGGCTGCGGGCACGAGGTTGTCGTCGCCGGCGATCAGTTTGATTTCCGTGTCGTTGACGATCATGCCCTGGCAGCGGCGGATAAGCTTGTCTAATTCCTTGCGGCTTTCCTGGATGTATATTTCGATCGTGTCGCAGATCGCGAGCGGCTTGCCGTTCATTTGGTCGAGGACTTTCATCTGGAGTTCGGGCTGCGAGCAGGCGAGGAATACGGTTTTGCCGTTGCGGTATTTTTCCGGAAGGATCGGATCGAAGGAGCCAAGAACACCGAAGTGCAGGGCGTCGGTGTCGCGGTTGTTCATATCCTTATGGTAGGTGCCGTGCCACTGGAAGGTTTTTTCGCCTTTGCGGATCTGCAGGCCGGTGAGGTCGGCTTTGCATTTCCTGAAGCCGTCGAGGTATTTTTTCGGGAAGTCGTCTCCGACAACGCCGACGACCCGGACGGGGCTGAAAAAGTGCGCGCTGTGGATGAAATAGGTGCAGCTTCCGCCAGCGACATTGACATACTCTTTTTTGTCAGGCATCCGCAACGTATCAAGGGCGATGGAACCAACGACCAGTACCGACATACCTTACTCCTTCATCAATTACATTGTTCGACAATACACAAAAAATATTCACTTCCGCCAATCAGACTTGGGGGAAGAGAGGAAGGACAATCTTCCCACTAAGCGGGAGATTATTCAAGGAGATTAATGAACAGGACGTCCAAATTGGCGTTTTTGGACGTCCCAGGGAGATGGGCAAATCTTTGCCGTCTATCAGGATTTACTCGGACAGATCAGGCAGTTCTGGCTGCTCGGGTAGATTTTCCACCGCTTCCTCCGGCCTGTTGACGGTGAGTTCTATAGCATTGGATTCGATATAGCCGTGCCAGATGGCATAGCGCTCGCCAATGCTCTTGGACACTTCATACGCGGCGACCAATTTGATTTGACCTGCCGGAAGAGTTGTCAGTAGCGGCGAGACGTCGTTCAGGCGCAGTTCCTCGTTCGGGCGGATTTCGACAGGCTTGAAATCGTGGGGCGAAAGGACGACGCGTCGGGTGCCATTGTACTCCTCCTGCGTCCGTCCCATGTAGAGGCAGAAAAGGTCCGGGTCGTCGTTGGATTTGACCAGGAAAGTCTGGAGTTCGCCGGTGGCTATGACAAGGTCGCCGGGTCCTTCGTTAATGAACCTTAGAGCCAGCCTGCTCTGGTTATCCACCGCCTCCGGCTGGATGCGGAGGACAAAGCCGGGCTTGGCGGGCGAACGGAAAGAGCGTAAACAAACGAGCACGACAACAAGGACGATGACAGCTGCAGCTATGGCATACAAAATCTTTTTGTTCATTAATAATTCCCCCGAAACATAGGCTTATGGCAATTGTTATTGATTGATACCGGAAGGACGGCGTCAACTTTCGTCGTGAAGTACAAGTATATGGATAGCGGATGCCGGAGCAAGAAGTTGTTTGCTGAATATCGCAATCTTCCGTAGTACACAATGCTGAATTCGTATTGCGCCGGAAGCGGGTATTATACCCGGCACATGGCCGGGGATTTTGCATTAATTATGGTTAAAAACAGGAACGCGAAAATGCCGATCCAAAGGGCTTCGACAGTCATAAATCAATTGCCGGGAGCGGGTCCGGAAGGAGGAAAAAACTAAACTCCCAGTTGAAAAAAGGAGCAGTCAATGCTTTGGAATTGTATATATGAAACAGGTGTCGACATACTGGATGAGCAAAACAAGGAATTGTTCCGGAGAGAAAATGCAGGCAAGGACGAATTACCCCAAAGCTGCGGCCCATAAGCAAACGCATGTAGATTTTGTCAATTCGTACAAGAATTTGAAAAGCGAGTACGACAAAAGCGGCGGCAGCCCTATTCTTTTGATGAAGCTGAGCCAGGCCGCCCTTGCCTGGTTGAAAAATCACATCCGCGTGGAAGACAGGGAGTTCGCCAAATTTTACCTGGCAGCCTCGGCGGGAAAATGACCGTAGGTTCTCTTACGGATCTAATCCCACTAACCCTCTTCCCCTTATCGGGGATCGAGGGCATCCTGTTGCATACGGCGTAATTGTCATTCCAAAGAGACCTGTTTATGGCCTCGTCACCTCATCCGTAGCGAAAAATATGATTATGATGCCCTCGCCCCAAAATGGGAAAAAAGTAAGAGTGAGAGTGCGAAACCGGGGTGGGTACGTCAAAATTTACGAATTGTTACGCGCTCATTTCCAGCCGCTCTCCTTGAGAATCGCCGTCGCTTTCTCCTTATTTTTCGAAAGCTCGGCAAAATCAATCTTCTGGGACTTGAACGCTCCCCAGCTTTCAAGCAAAGGCGATTTTTTTGCCTTCGGATTGACCGGGAACTCCGAATTGCCCAAGGATAATTTCTCCTGCGCAGGCACGGAAAGAAGATATTCGACCAGCTTGATCGCGGCGTCCGGATTCTTCGCACCCTTGACAAGCCCGATGCCGCAGATGTTTATATGCGTCCCGGCTTCCGCCTGATCGGGGAAAAAGACGCCGACCGCCTGCGCCGCCTCGACCTCTTCCGCATCCTTGGATTTCAGCATATTGCCGATATAATAGGTGTTCATGATTGCAATATCGCCAATTCCCTCGCGAACAGCTTTCGCCTGGTCCCGGTCATTCCCTTTTGGTTCGCGCGCAAAATTGGCGACCAAACCCTCCGCCCAATCCCGGACCTTTTCTTCGCCATAACACGAGATCAAAGACGCGGCGAGCGACCGGTTGTAAAGGGCGTCGGAACTGCGCACCAGTACTTTTCCCTTCCAGCTGGGACTCGCCAGATCAAGATATGACGAAAGTTCGGCAGGGTCCACCCGGTCTTTCGCATAGACGATAACCCGCGCGCGCGTCGTCACGCCGACCCAGGCATTGTCCGTATCACGAAGGGAGGGAAGTAACGCCTTCTCGATCTCCGATGATTGTGTTTTTTGAAAAATTCCTTGCTCTTTTGCGTATTCAAGAGTACCTCCGTCCACCGTCATGAACAGGTCGGCTTCAGGTTCGTCCCCGGAAGCTGCGATTTTCTCGATCAACTCCTCCGGCTTTCCATCCACAATAATAACCTTGATGCCTGTAGAAGCTTCAAAATCCTTGATCACCTCCTGCTCAGTCGCATTTTTACGACCGGTAAAAAGTGTAATTGATTCTCCTGCAAATAAAATGTTTACAGCGAATACAACACTGACAATGACGACAATACAAGGAATTAACATCCTATTCATAAATTTCTCCTCATCATAGATTTTTTGTAGCATATACATATACTTCTTGCGCATATGTTTTAGGATTAAAACAGCGCGGGTTATAGCTGACTGAATGATAAAAAGCAATAAAAAAGATAAAATAAACCTTGACAAAACAAAACTTGCCATTATGATCACCAGCGTCAAGTTTTACAGCTAAAACAAACTATTTTGCCCTCCTGGTCCAAGACTGGGTGGGCTATGTATTCCCCATAGGGGAATTTTCTTTTCAGGTTTTGTTTTATATATAAAACATTATAAAGGGGGAACGCCGGTGCCCATGCGATCAATCGCCTCTCTGGCATTTGCCGCTGTACTCGCACTGCTGCTGGCCAGCTCTAATTCCTATGCCGGACAATACTCGTCCTGGGGCGAAATCGCGGCCGAAATGCGGCGCTGTCTCGACGACGCAGGCAAAAAATACGAGGACGGCGACGCCGAAGGCGCGAAAGTGCGCGTCAACGACGCCTATTTCGGTTTTTACGAGAAGATGGGCTTTGAGCGCAGCGTCCTGTCCTACATTTCCGGCAAGCGCGCCTCCACAGTCGAATACAAGTTTAGTTACATCAAAAAACTGATGACGCAGGGAAATCCCGTAAGCGAAGTCAATACGGAGCTTGCCCTCCTGAATAAAATGCTCCGGGAAGACGCCAACCAGCTCGACGGCAAAGAGGAAAGCGCGACAGGAACGTTCATCGCCTCGCTATTGATCCTTGTCCGCGAAGGATTCGAGGCGATCCTCGTCATCGCCGCCATCGCGACCTACCTGGTACGCTCCGGCAACAAACACAGGACCGGCATCGTCTATTGGAGCGCGATCGTCGCCGTCATCGCCAGCGTCATACTGGCGGTGGCGCTGCAATACCTGTTTGAAATCAGCGGAGCAAACCAGGAGATACTCGAAGGCGTGGCCATGCTTACGGCGGTGGTGGTATTGTTCTTCGTCAGCAACTGGATGATCTCCAAAGCCGAAGCGGATGCGTGGAAGCACTACATAGACGGCAAGGTCCAGACCGCCGTCGCCGGCGGCAGCGCGTTTGCCCTCGGCCTCGCGGCGTTCCTCGCTGTTTTTCGGGAAGGCGCGGAAACGATTCTTTTCTATCAGGCGCTCGCAGCCGACACCGACACCCACAAAAACATGATCTGGCTCGGCATGGCGGTCGCGGCGGTGATCCTGGTCATCCTTTTCGTCCTGATCCGTTACGGCACGCTTGTCATTCCGATGAAGCCGTTCTTTATCGCCACCAGTATCCTCCTCTTCATCATGTCAATCAGCTTCGCCGGCGGCGGCGTCAAGGAACTGCAGGAAGCTGATGTCGTCGGCGTGACGCCTGTTTCATGGGTTCAGTCCATCGACCTCCTCGGGATTTATCCCACCGTCGAGACCCTCGTTCCGCAGGCGATCCTGTTGGTGCTGGCAATAATTTCGATTGTTTACGCGGTGAAAAAAGCGCGCCGGATGCGGGCGGAAATGCAACCGGCGTGAGGAAGTATTGTTTGGGTAGAACGCGTTTTTTTGGATTCCATGCGTAGAAAGAAAGGAACAGTCATGGAAAAAGCATTCACGAAGTTCGGTCTTGCTGTTGCGGTTTTGCTCCTTGGTCTCGTGGTCGCGGCTCCGCAGGCGTATGCCGCCGCCGCTCCCGCCCCCGGCGCGGACACTGCCGGTTTTGAGGAATTCCCCCTTGGGGATGAATACGAAGTCGCCCCCCTCCACGTCGCCGGCGTCTACTTCCAGCCCGTCGACATGGATCCCCCGGGACTCGGCGGTCTCGCCGCCGCGGATTCCGACATGCACATGGAAGCCGACATCTCCGCCCTCGAAGGCAACGAACTCGGCTACGGCGCCGGGGACTTCGTTCCCTACCTGACCGTCCGTTACAAAGCGGTCAAAGAAGGCGGCAAGACCATCGAAGGCACCTTCATGCCCATGAGCGCCTCCGACGGCCCGCACTACGGCAACAACGTCAAGCTCGACGGCCCCGGCCGCTACAAAATCACCT